>CAIMEE010000261.1 GCA_903839865.1 Enhydrobacter aerosaccus
AGGCCAAGGGCGTCCCGTTCGGTCCGATTTTCTCGCCTGTCGAACTGCTCGATACCGAGCAGTTCGTGGCGCGCGGCTTCCTGGCGACCCTGGGCACGTACCGTGTGCCGCAACTTCCCGTGCAATGGAACGGTCGCTCGTTCGCCCCGCGCCCGGCGCCGGAGCTGGCGACATGAGCGGCACCGGAAAAGGAACGAGGCCTCTCACCAGCGTGCGCGTCCTGGATTTCGGCCTGCTGACGGCGGGCGCCAACACCTCGGCCATGCTGGCCGACCTGGGCGCCGACGTGATCAAGATCGAGTCGGGCGCCTACCTCGATCCCTTCCGCGTCGTCGGCAAGCCGGACGACAATGACGGCTGGTGGAACCGCTCGCCGCAGTTTCGCTTCACCAACCGCAACAAGCGCGGTCTCGCCCTCAACCTCAAGGACAAGGATGGCCAACGGGTCATCCGCGAGCTGGCGGCCAAGTGCGACGTCGTGGTCGAAAATTTCCGGCGCGGCGTGCTCGACCGCGCGGGCCTGGGCTACAAGGACCTGACGGCGATCAATCCACGTATCGTCTTCGCCGCCATCTCCAGCCAGGGCGACACCGGTCCGGAGCGCATGAACGTCTCGTTTGGATCCACCCTCGACGCCACCTCGGGCATCGCCGCCCTCACCGGCTACGAGGGCGAGGAGCCGCGCATCTCGGGCATGGACGTGAACTATCCCGACCAGATCGTCTCGCTGTTCGCGACCGGTATGGTGATCACCGCTGTCATGGAGGCGCGCCGCACCGGCCAGGGCTGCTTCCTCGACTTCTCGCAGCGCGAGGTTGCCTCCTTCACCCTGGGCGAGGAGATCCTGGCCGCATCCGCCAATCCGACCCGCACGCGGGCGCGGCAAGGCAACCGGCAGGAGGGCGTGGCGCAGCAGGATACATATAAGTGTCGTGACGGACGCTGGATCGCCGTCACCCTCGCGACACCCGACGCCACGCTGCCCGCTTTCTGCGCGGGCCATGACAGCAACGCCGCTGTTGCGGCCCTGCTCGAAAAGGGCATTGCCGCCGCACCCTGCAACGACGGCGTCGATCTGCTGCGCGACAGGAGTCTCGCCGGTGTCACCGTCGTGCGCGACGAAAAGGGCGGCCTGGTGAAAGGACTGCCCTATCGTCTGGACGGAAAGGGCATCGCCATCGACCGTGCCGCGCCCGATCTCGGACAGCATACCGAAGAGGTGCTGCGCGAGGTGCTGGGCTACGATAGCGAGGCGGTCGCCAAGCTGGCCGAAACGGGCGTCACATCGACGGTGCCCAACGTGGGAGAGGTCTGATCATGGCGCGCGCGGAAGTCCAGAAGCTGATCGATCGCATGGCGATTCCCGTGATCGCCGCGCCGATGTTCCTCGTCTCCAACCCCGCGCTGACGCTGGCCTGCTGCGGCGAGGGCATCATGGGCAGCTTCCCCGCCCACGGCACGCGCAGCCGCGAGGAGTTCCAGGCCTGGCTCGACGAGATGGAGGTCGGCATCAAGCGCCTCGAGGACACCGGCAAGAAGCCCGCGCCCTGGGCGGTGAACCTCGTCGTGCACGCCTCCAACCCGCGCTACCAGGGCGACCTCGAACTGGTCGAGAAATACAAGGTGCCGGTGGTGCTAACCTCCAAGGGCGCGCCCGGCGACGCGATCAAGCGCATCCACGGCTGGGGCGCGGTCGCCCTGCACGACATCGCCAACCACCGCCATGCCGAGAAGGCGCTGGAAGCGGGCGTCGACGGCGTGATCGCCGTGGCGGGCGGCGCAGGCGGCCACACCGGCACGATCAATCCCTTCGCGCTGATGAACGAGGTGCGCCAGTTGGGCGATCACTTCGCCATCGTGCTGGCGGGCAGCCTCACCACCGGCCGCGACGTGCTGGCGGCGCAGGCGATGGGCGCGGACCTGGGCTACATCGGCACGCGCTTCATCGCCACGCAGGAGGCGATGGCCTCCGACGCGCACAAGAAGATGATCCTCGACACGCGCGCAACCGACGTCTTCCTCACCTCCTCGATCGACGGCGCGCCGGCCAACTGGCTGACGCCCAGCCTCACCGCGGCCGGCATCGACCTCGACGTGTTGCGCACGACGCTGCCCAGCAAGGTCGTGGCGGCGCAGGAAAACAAGAAGAAGTGGAAGGACATCTACACGGCGGGCCACGGCGTCGGGAACATCGGCGACATTCCGACAGCGGCAGAACTCTGCCGCCGCCTGATCGATCAATACAGAGAAGCAAAGGCGAAAGTCGCCGCGTGATCAAAATCGCCATCGACAAGCTCGCGAAATCCTTCGGCGACGATGACCGGCGCACGGTCGCGCTCCACGATTTCGACCTGTCGATCGACGACGGCGAATTCGTCTGCATCGTGGGTCCGAGCGGCTGCGGCAAGACCACCGTTCTGCGCATCGTGGCCGGCCTCGAAACACCGACGTCCGGCACCGTCACGATCGCGCCCGCGAGCGACACCGGCCATCCGCAGAATGCCATGGTATTCCAGGAGCACGGGCTCTTCCCGTGGATGACGGTCGTCGACAACGTGGCCTACAGCCTCGAGATGCGCGGCGTCGGCAAACGCGAACGCCGCGATCGGGTGATGCCGTTCCTCGAGAAGATCGGCCTCTCCCGCTTCCACAAGCACTACCCGCGCGACCTGTCGGGCGGCATGCGCCAGAGGGTGAGTCTCGCGCGCGCCTTCGTGGCCGATCCCGAGATCCTGCTGATGGACGAGCCCTTCGCGGCGCTCGATGCGCAGAACAAGCTGATCCTGCAGGAAGAGCTGCTGCGCATCTGGGAAGGGTCGGCCAAGACGGTGCTGTTCATCACGCACGGCATCGACGAGGCGATCGCGCTCGGCGACCGCATCGTGGTCATGACGGCGCAGCCCGGCCGCATCAAGGAGATCGTGCCGATCGACTTCCCGCGGCCGCGCTCGGTCGCGGAGCTGCGCGCCGATCCGCGCTTCGGTGCGCTCGAACTCTCGATCTGGCGCATGCTGGAAGACGAAGTACGCACCGCACGCCGTCAGGAAGAGGCCGACCAGTGAAGCGCGTCAACCAGGAGCGTGCGCTCGCGATCCTGTCACCCGTGGCGGCGTTGATCCTCTGGCAACTTGCGTCGAATGCCGGCCTCGTCAATCAGCGTTACGTGCCCTCGCCGATCTCGATCGCGGTGGCCGGCTGGGACCTCGCCCTCTCCGGCGACCTCGCCCGTCATATCGGCGCCAGCCTGCGCCGGCTGGTGATCGGCTTCATGCTGGGCGCCGTGCCAGGCGTCTTCATCGGCATGGTGATGGGGCTCAACCGCTGGGTCCGGGCGGCGCTCGATCCGCTGGTGGCGGCCCTCTACCCCATTCCCAAGATCGCGCTCCTGCCGCTCCTGATGCTGGTCTTCGGCCTCGGCGACGGCTCCAAGGTGGTCGTGGTGGCGATGTCGGTGCTGTTCCTGACCATCATCAACACCACGGTGGGTGTGATTCAGCTCGACAAGATCTACTTCGACGTTGCGCGAAATTACGGCACTCCCTGGCCCAAGCTCTTTCTACGCGTGATCCTGCCGGGTGCACTCCCCACCATCCTGGCGGGCCTGCGCATCAGCCTCGGCGTCTCCCTGGTGGTGCTCGTGGGCGCCGAGTTCGTCGCTTCCCAGTCGGGCATCGGCTACCTGATCTGGTCGTCCTGGCAGACGCTGATGGTCGAGCAGATGTTCGTTGGCATCATTGTGATCACCATTCTCGGTGTGCTTTCAACGCTTTTCCTCCACGAATGTGAGCGGCTTCTGATACCGTGGCGCCGTGATTAAGAGGTGCCCGATGCGCAAGTCGATACTGGCCGCCCTGTTTGGCCTGTGGAGTGCCGCGGCCGCCGCCGAACCGGTCAAGATCGGCGATCTCGGCATCCTGGCCGACGCGCCCTTCTACATCGCGATCGAGAAGGGCTACTTCGCCGCCGAAGGCGTCGAGGTGAAGCTCGAACGTTTCCAGTCGGCGGCGCAGGCCACCGCGCCGCTGTCGCAGAACCAAGTGCAGGTCGTGGGCGGTGGCGTCAGCGCCGGCCTCTACAACGCGTTCGCTCGCGACTGGCCGGTGCGCATCGTCATGGCGCGCACCCGCGACATGCCGGGATTCTCCAGCGACACGCTGGTGATGCGCAACGACCTCAAGGACAAGCTCAAGTCGGCCAAGGACCTCAAGGGCCGAGTCATCGCGGTCAATGCCCCGTCGTCGGTCCTGCACTACATGCTGGGCAAGCTGATGGAATCGGAAGGCCTCACGATCGACGACGTGCAGACCGTCAGCATGGCCTGGCCGAGCATGGGGCCTGGCATGGAGTCCCGCGCGATCGACGGCGGCACCGTGGTCGAGCCGTTCGCCGAACTGTTCAGCCAGAAGAACTACTCCTTCCCGTTTCGCCGTGCCGCCGACTTCATGAAGCCGCCGCTCGAAGTCTCGGTGATGCTCTACAGCAAGGAATGGATGGACAAGAGCCCGGACCAGGCCAAGGCCTTCAGCGTGGCGTTCATGAAGGGCGTGCGCGACTACTACGACGCTATGAAGGGCGGCCCCAAGCGCGCCGAGGTCATCCAGATCTGCATCAAGTACACCAGCCTCAAGGACAAAGCCCTGTACGACAAGATGCAGTGGAGCTACATGGACCCCAATGGCGAGATTTCGCTGGAAGGTCTCGCCGACCAGCAAGAGTGGTATGCCAAGCAGGGAGTGGTGGCCAAGAAGGCCAGCCTGCAAGGTATGATCGACCGTCGCTTCCTCGACCACGCCCTGCAGAAGCTGGGCAAGGTCGACGTCAAATAGCCGTCGGAGAAGTCCATGGCCGAACAATCATCCGTCGTTCGTCTTTCCGCCCGGGGCGAGGATTGCCTGCGCACCGGACCGGGGACGCCCGCGGGCCGCTACCTGCGCCAGTTCTGGCAGCCGATCTACCACTCGGTCGACCTGAAGGCGGGAAGCGCCGTCACCATCCGAATCATGAGCGAGGAGTTCACGCTCTATCGCGGCGAAACCGGCACGCCACATCTCGTCGACGCCAAGTGCCCTCATCGCGGCACGCGCCTGTCGTCGGGCTGGATCGAGGGCGACGCGCTGCGCTGCTTCTACCACGGCTGGAAATTCGACGGCGCCGGCGCCTGCGTCGAGCAGCCGGCGGAAGAAGACGCCTTCTGCCACAAGGTCTCGATCGCTTCCTATCCGCTGCGTGAATATCTCGGGCTGGTCTTCGCCTTCCTCGGCACCGGCCAGCCGCCCGAGTTCCCGCTGCAGCCCGAGTTCGAGCATTTCGACGGCATGGTGGAGATCGATTCCTACAGCCGCGATTGCAACTACTTCCAGAATCTCGAGAACGCGCTCGACATGAGCCATATCGGCTTCGTGCATGGCGACAACGTTGCGATCTTCAAGGGCATTGGTCTCGGCCGCGCGCTCGACGCCGATGAATCGGCGTGGGGCGTGACCTACGGATTCACCCGTCCCGATGGCCAGAAGCGCGTCCAGCAATTCGGCATGCCCAACATCTTCTACCTGACGGCGCTGCCCACCGATCCGGAAGTGGGCTGGCAGGAATCGATGTTCTGGTGGGTGCCGATCGACGACGTGAGCCACATGCAGTTCAGCGTCCACCGCGTGCCCGCGCAGGGCGACGTGGCGGCGCGCATTCACGCCCGCCGCCAGGCACGGCGCACCGACATCACCATCAGTCACCAGGATCTTGCGCGCGACGTGCTCGAAGGCCGCGCCTCCATGCGCGACATCGACAAGACCAAGGTCGATCTCGTCCGCCTGCAGGACGACGTGGCGCAGGTCGGCCAGGGCCTGATCACCGATCGCGACGGCGAACGGCTCGGCCGCGCCGACATTGGCGTGATTGCGATCCGCCGCCTGTGGGAACGCGAGCTCAATGCTTTCGTCGAGGGCAGGCCGCTCAAGAACTGGAAGCGCGACGCCACGCTGGTGCCGCGCGCCTGGGGCCTCGCGGGCAATCCCGCGCAGATCGGCGGCAGCGGTGCCGGCGGCACGAAGGTCGCCGAGGTGATCGACGTGCGCCCGCATGTCGAGATCGCAGTCCAGCTCAAGGCGTTGCACGCACCTCTCGATAAATGAGAGCTGACGAGAAGCCCCCGGAGCCGGGTCCCCAGCTGACCCTGGCCGAGCGCGACCGCCGCTACGCCGGCCTGCGCACGCTCATGGAGAAGCAGGGCTTCGACGCCGTTGTCGTCGGCAGCTTCCAGGGCCGCGAGCGGCTCGAGTCCTATCTGATCGACGACTTCCTCGACTCCGTCGTCGTCCTGCCGCTCAAGAGCGATCCCGTGCTGCTGGCCTTCGGCGGCTCGCGCATCAGCCGCATCTTCGAGAGCCAGCGCCGAGGCCACGATGTCTGGGTACCCGACGTGCGCCTGAGCGCCGGCGGCGCCAAGGTCGCCGACGTGTTGAAGGAGCGCGGTCTCGCGCACGGACGCATCGGGCTGGTCGGCTTCGGCCCGACCGCGCCCGGCGAGGCAGAAGGCCTTCTACCGTTAGGCTTCCACACCAATCTCGTGAAGGCGCTGCCCGACACCATGATCGGCGACTTCACCCTGGCCTTCACCGATTTCATGCTCGTGAAGAGCGACCAGGAGATCGCGCTGCTGCGCTTCGCAGCAAAAGTAAGCGAAGAGGCCTGCAAGGTGATGATGGAGGTCTCGCGGCCGGGGGTCAGCGAGGCCTCGGTCTATGCCGAGACCGTGCGCGAGATTCATCGCTGGGGCTGCGACCTGCGCTACCCGTTCTTCAGCCTGCAGTCAGGCAAGGACAACATCGGCTGGGGCGTGCCGCGCTGGAGCCTGCGCGCCGAGCCGCCGCGCATCCTGGAGGTCGGCGACCTGGTGCAGGCCGAGATCCACACGATCTACGGCGGCGTCGAGGGCCAGGTGAACATGTCCGTCTGCCTCGATCCGGCGGACGACGTCGTGCATCGACTCGAAGCGGTCGCGCGGGACTCCTACGAAGCGGGCCTCGCCGCAGTGAAGCCCGGCGTTACCTTCGCCTCAGTGGTGCACGCCATGGAGAAGCCGTTGGCCAAGGCCGGCGCCTGGAGCAAGACGCCGCTCCTGCATACCCTCACCTTCGGCTCGACCGGCTTCACACCGGTCAATCGCGAACAGTTGAAGGGCACGCGTGACGAGGCGGTCGAAGGCGATGCTCGGCCCGGCATCCGCCGCGGCGATCTCGTGCTGAAGGAAGGCATGAGCCTGGAGCTCGAACCCAACGCCTGCCTCGGCATGGTGCGGGTCAATATCGGCGCAGGCGTCCTGGTGACGCCGCGCGGTGCGGAAGAGCTCAATTCACTCGCGACTCGGGTCCAGCACGTGCGCTAGGCTCCCTGCAAAGGGAGACGAACACCGTGAAGACAAAGGCAGCGGTCTGCTTCGAGGCCGGCAAGAACCTCGAGATCGAGATGGTCGACCTCGAAGGTCCGAAATTCGGCGAGGTCCTGGTCGAGATCAAGGCGTCGGGCGTCTGCCACACCGACGAATTCACGCGCTCGGGCGGCGACCCCGAAGGCCTCTTCCCAGTGATCTTCGGCCATGAAGGCGCGGGCGTCGTGGTCGACGTCGGCCCCGGCATCGTGTCGCTCAAGAAGGGCGATCACGTGATCCCGCTCTACACGCCCGAATGCCGCCAGTGTAAGTCGTGCCTCTCGGGCAAGACCAACCTCTGCACCGCGATCCGTTCGACACAGGGGCAGGGCGTGATGCCCGATGGCACTTCGCGCTTCTCGCTGAAGGGCAAGAAGGTCCACCACTACATGGGCTGCTCGACCTTCTCGAATTACACGGTGCTGCCGGAGATTGCGCTCGCGAAAATCCGCCCCGACGCGCCGTTCGACAAGGTCTGCTACATCGGCTGTGGCGTGACCACTGGCATCGGCGCGGTGATCAATACCGCCAAGGTCCAGGCCGGCGACAATGTCGTGGTGTTCGGCCTGGGCGGCATCGGCCTCAACGTGCTGCAGGGCGCGCGCATGGTCGGCGCCAACATGATCGTGGGCGTCGACCTCAATCCCGACCGCGAGGCGCTCGGCCGCAAGTTCGGCATGACGCACTTCGTCAATCCCAAGACCCTGGGCGACAAGGATCTCGTTGCCCACCTCGTCGAGCTGACCGACGGCGGCGCGGACTATTCCTTCGAGTGCGTGGGCAACACCAAGCTGATGCGCCAGGCACTGGAGTGCTGCCATCGCGGCTGGGGCAAGTCGGTGATCATCGGCGTCGCCGGCGCGGGTCAGGAGATTTCAACACGCCCGTTCCAACTCGTCACCGGCCGGTCGTGGATGGGTACGGCCTTCGGCGGTGCCAAGGGCCGCCGCGACGTGCCGAAGATCGTCGACTGGTACATGGACAAGAAGATCGACATCGATTCGCTGATCACCCACGTGATGCCGGTCGAGAAGATCAACGACGCCTTCCATCTCATGCACGAGGGCAAGTCGATCCGTTCGGTCGTCACCTTCTAGGGAGGAATGCATGACCGTCCGTGCCATCGGCAACGCCACGATCGAGAAGGTCGAGGAGATCTGCGGCGCGGGCTTCAAGCCCGGACGCATGTTTCCGAAGTTCAACCAGGACGCCTTCGACGCGCAAAAGCACTGGATGGTGCCCGACCATGTCGAGGCCGGCAGCGACCGCCTCGTCGGCAGCGTCCACACCTGGATCGTGAAGACCGGCCGTCACACCATCCTGATCGATACCTGCCTCGGCAATCACAAGGACCGGCACAATCCCGGCTGGAACAGGCTCAACACGCCCTTCATGGAGCGGTTGAACGCCTGCGGCTGCAAGCCTGAATCCGTCGACTTCGTAATGTGCACCCACCTGCACGTCGATCACGTGGGCTGGAACACCAAGCTCGAGAACGGCCGCTGGGTGCCGACCTTTCCCAATGCCAAGTACCTCTTCGCCAAGCGCGAGTACGCGTAGTGGGAAAAGGAGCACAAGACGCAGGGCAAGGAGACCAACGGCGGCTCATTCGACGACTCCGTCCTGCCAGTGGTCGAGGCCGGCAAGGCGGTGATGATCGACGCCGACTATCAGGCCGACCCGATGCTCACCATCAAGGATTATCCCGGCCACACGCCGGGCTCGATCGCGATCAACCTGAAGGATGGCGGCAAACAGGCCTGTTTCTCGGGCGACATCATGCATCACCCGATTCAGGTCTATCACCCCGACTGGTCGAGCCAGTTCTGCTCGGACCAGGAATTGTCGGCAAAGTCACGCCGTAAGCTCCTCGAAGATTGTGCCGAGAGCAACGCGTTGCTCTGCCCCGCTCACTTCCCGGGCGCGAATGCGGGCTACATCAAGCCGCAGGGCAATGCCTTCAAGATCGAGTGGGACGTGCAGAAATGAAGCTCGAACCCTTCATCGACGGCCTCAGCTTCGGCGAGGGCCCGCGCTGGCATCAGGGCAAGCTCTGGTATTCCGACTTCTACGTTCATCAGGTCAGCACTGCCGACGAGAGTGGCAAGACGGAGGTCATCGTCGAGGTTCCGGGCCGTCCGTCCGGCCTCGGCTGGCGGCCCGACGGCACGATGCTGATCGTGAGCATGACCGACCGGCGCCTGATGCGCTTCGCGGGCGGCAAGCTCACCGTCGAGGCAGAATTGTCATCGATCGCCACAGGCCTCTGCAACGACATGATCGTCGACGCCAAGGGCCGCGCCTATGTCGGCAATTTCGGCTTCGACCGCCATGCCGGCGAGAAGGAGAAGCCCGCCGTGCTGGCGCGCGTCGATCCCGACGGTTCGGTGCACAGGGCGGCCGACGATCTCGCCTTCCCCAATGGCACGGTGATAACGCCCGACGGCAGGACCATGATCATCGGCGAGACCATGGCCAAGCGCCTCACGGCCTTCGACATCGCGGCCGACGGCACACTCTCCAATCGCCGCATCTGGGCGGAGACGCCCGCCTGCAATCCCGATGGCATTTGCCTCGACGCCGAGGGCGGCATCTGGGTGACGGGCGCCTTCACCCACCACATGGTGCGCGTGCTGGAAGGCGGAAAGGTCACGCACGACCTCGATCTCGGCGAGCGCGCCGCCTATGCCTGCATGCTGGGCGGCAAGGACCGGCGCACGCTCTACGTCATCACCAATACCGGCAGCGGGCCGGACATGGCCCAGAAGCGCGACGGCCGCATCGAGACGATGCGGGTCGACGTGCCGGGCGCCGGACTACCGTAAAGGGGCAATCGATGAAGGGACCTGAGGACGATCTCGGCCTGGCGGGCAGGGTGGCGATCATTTCCGGCGGCGGCGCCGCGGGCGATGGCATCGGCAACGGCCGGGCCGCGGCGATCCTGCTCGCGCGCGCCGGCACGAACATCGTGGTCTCGGACCTCGACGTGAAGCTCGCCGAACGCACTGTCGAGATGATCAAGGCCGAGGGCGGCACCGCGATCGCCCAGGCCTGTGACGCCACCAAGGAAAGCGACTGCCGGCGGTTGGTCGATGCCGCGGTCGATCACTGGGGCCGGCTCGACTTCCTCGACAACAATGTCGGCATCGGCAGCCGCGCCAGCGTGGTCGACGAGAAGCCCGAGGAATACCGCCGCGTCATGCAGGTCAACGTTGAGACGATGTTCCTGCTCTCCAAGCACGCGATCCCGGCCATGATCAAGACGGCCAAGGGCGGCGCGATCGTGAACATCTCGTCGATCTCGGCGCTCAGGCCGCGCGGCCTCACCACCTACACGGTCTCGAAGGCGGCCGTCATCGGCCTCACCCAGGCGATGGCCGTCGACCACGGCAAGGACAAGATTCGCGTCAACTGCATCTGCCCCGGGCCGATGTACACACCGATGGTCAATCGCGGCAACGGCATGACCGAGGCCAACCGCGCCCAGCGCACCAAGGCCTCGGTGCTCAAGATCGAGGGCACCGGCTGGGACATCGGCCAGGGCGCGCGCTTCCTGCTCAGCAATCACGCCCGCTACATCACCGGCCAGGTGCTGGTGATCGACGGCGGCGTGACCCTGCAGGGACCCGAACGCGACTCACAGGCTCAATAAAGAGGACATCCCATGGCACGCCTGCCCTATCTCGACGCCGACGACCTGCCGCCCGAGCAGCGCGACCTGCTCAAGCGGCCGATCAACCTCACGCGCCTGCTGGTCAATTCGCCCGGCATGGCGAAAGCCTTCCACACGGTCGGTGGCTATATCCGCAGCAAGAGCACGCTCAACCCGCGACTGCGCGAACTGGCCATCCTTCAGGTCGGCTGGATGGAGAAGTCCGAGTACGAATTCACCCACCACGTGAAGATCGGCAAGGAGTTCGGCGTCACCGACGAGGACATCCAGAACCTGTTCCTCGAGACCGAGGGCAAGCCCTCCAAGCTCGAGCCGCTGGCCAAGGCGGTCCTGCGGGGCGCGCGCGAGATGGTGCGCGAGCTTGCCATGTCCGACGCCACCTTCGCCGAGATCAAGCTGGAATTGTCCAACGAGCACATGGTCGATCTCGTGGTCACGATCGCCTTCTACTGCGCCGTCGTGCGCGTTCTGGCGACCACCAAGATGGACAACGAGCCCCAGTACAAGGAAGTGCTGAAGCAGTATCCGATTCCGGGCGTGAAATAGGGGAGTGAGCTGACATGCGCCTGAAAGACAAAGTCGCCATCGTCGTCGGCGCGGGTCAGAGCCCCGGTGAAGGCATGGGCAACGGCCGCGCCACCGCCCTCACCTTCGCGCGCGAGGGCGCCAAGGTCGTCTGCGTCGATCACAACCTCGCCTCCGCTCAGGAGACGGTCGACATCATCGGCAAGAACCAGGGCACCGCCGTCGCCTTCAAGGCCGATGTCACCAAGAACGCCGACCTCAAGGCCATGGTCGCCGACACCCATGCCCGCTGGGGCCGCATTGACGTGCTGCACAACAATGTCGGCGTCTCGCTGTCGGGCGGCGATGCAGAACTCCTCGACATCACCGAGGAGGCCTTCGACCGCTGCGTGGCCATCAACCTCAAGAGCTGCATCTTCGCCGCCCGGCACGTGATCCCGATCATGCGTGAACAGAAGAGCGGCGTGATCATCAACATCTCCTCGATGGCCGTGATCACGACCTATCCTTACGTGGCCTACAAGGCCACGAAGGCCGCGATGATCTCCTTCACCGAGCAGCTCGCCTACCAAAATGCCAAATACGGCATCCGCGCCAACGTCATATTGCCCGGCCTCATGAACACGCCGATGGCCGTCGACACCCGCGCGCGGACCTTCAAGAAGACCCGCGCCGAGGTCGAGGCCGAGCGCGATTCGCATGTGCCGCTTCGCCAGAAGATGGGCACCGGCTGGGATGTGGCCAACGCCGCACTCTTCCTCGCCTCGGACGAGGCCAACTTCATCACCGGCGTCACCCTGCCTGTTGACGGCGGGGCCAGCGTGCGGCGGGGCTAAGGCACGGACTTTGCGTATAAAAGCCGACTCACATTGGGGAATGACATGTTTGCAAGAAGCTTGATCGCGGCCGTTGCGGCCCTCTCTTTCACCGGCGCGGCCTTCGCGCAGGAAGCCGACCATCCCAAGGGCAAGCCCATGGTCGTGGGGTCCGACTTCGGCGTGGCCCCCTGGATGGTACGCGGCGCCAGCGGCCCCGAGGGCTTCGGCGTCGACATGATCAGGGAAGTCGCCAAGCGCGTCGGCCGTCCCGACGTCGAGATCGTCGACATCAACTTCTCGGGCCTGTTCGCGGCACTCTTTTCCAAGCGCATCGAGTTCACCGTCAATCCGCTCAACATCACCG
This sequence comes from Enhydrobacter aerosaccus, assembly GCA_903839865.1. GTDB lineage: Bacteria > Pseudomonadota > Alphaproteobacteria > Reyranellales > Reyranellaceae > Reyranella > Reyranella aerosaccus_A. Next base: position 12,804 of record CAIMEE010000261.1, read on the forward strand.
CCGAGCGCGCCGAGAAGATGCTCTACACCGAGCCGTTCTTCGCCACCGGCAACGGCTTCCTGGTCCGCGCCGCCGACACGATGACGGGCTTCGGGGACCTGAAGGGCAAACAGCTCGCCGTCAACCGCGGCACCATCTCCGACACCTGGGCCACCGCTAACGCGGAGAAGTACGGCTTCGAGGTGCAGCGCTACGACACCTTCCCCGATTCGGTGCAGGCCGTGATCACCAAGCGCGCCTTCACCGCGCTGAACGAGATTCCGACCACGGTCTACGCCGCCAGCCAGAACAAGGCGATCAAGGTCGGCTTCAAGGATTTCAACGGCCGCAACTTCGGCTACGCCTTCCGCCTCGAAGACGCCGAGTATCGCAACACCGTCGAGATGGCGATCGAGTGCATGAAGAAGGACGGCACCTTGGTGAAAATGTACGAGAAGTGGTACGGCTCGAAGCCCGACGCCGCCTCGTCGATCAACAACATCTATCCCGGCTACGGCGCACCCGACTTCAAGAACTACGATCCGAAGCCGCACGAGCTCAGCTGTAAGTAACTGTGGGCCCGCTGGCCGACAACTTCTTCAATCGGCAAATCCTCGCCCAGTATGGCCCGTCCATCCTGGGCGGGTTCTGGGTCACCGTCGAAGTAGCGCTGCTCACCATCGTGGTGGGCGTCGCCACCGGTCTCGCACTCGCGATCGTGCGGGCGATGAAGGTGCGCGCGGCCGACATCGCCATCACGGTCTTCGTCGACATTTTCCGCACGCTGCCGCAGCTCGTCGTCATCGTGTTCATCTACTTCGGCCTGCCCTACGCCGACATCCAGCTCAGCCCCTTCGCCGCCACTGTCGTGGCGCTGGGGGCGGTGCTGGCGGCCTTCTCGGCCGAGATCTTCTGGGCCGCCATCCAGGCCGTGCCGCAAGGCCAGTGGGACGCCGCGCGCTCGCTGGGCCTGGGCTTCTTCCGCATTCTCTTCATGGTGATCCTGCCGCAGGCGATTCGTATCGCCGTGCCGCTGCTCACGAACCGCGCCATCGCCATCACCAAGGGTACGGCGCTGGGCACCGCCGTGGCGCTGCCGGAGCTGCTGGGCCGGGCGCAGAGCGCCATGGCGATCGCCGCCAACCCCTCGCCGCTTACATTGGCCGCCGCTCTCTATCTCCTGTTCTTCGTACCGCTGGTCGTGGCCAGCCGCTGGCTCGAAGGCCTCGGGCCGAAACGGCACTGATCGTGGAAGCCCTGCAACTCTTCCTCGACAATTTCGCCGACTGGGATTCGTTCGTGCGAATCTGGCCGCTGCTGTGGCAGGGATTCCAGCTCACCGTCCTGCTGTCGGTCGTGACGCTCCCGATCGCCATCGTCGTCGGCCTCACGATTGCGGTGCTCTACAGCTTCCACAACTAGGTCGCCAAGGTCCTGCTGCTGATCTGGATCGACCTGTTCCGCTCGTTCCCCGTGCTGGTGCTGCTGATCCTGATCTTCTACGGCCTGCCCTTCCTCGGCCTGAAGCTGCCGTCGTTCGCAGCCTGTGTGCTGGCGATCGTGCTCAACAATTCGGGCTACTACGGCGAGATCTTTCGCGCCGGCATCGAGTCCATCCCGCACGGCCAGCGCGAGGCCGCCCGCGCGCTGGGCCTCCA
>CAIMEE010000262.1 GCA_903839865.1 Enhydrobacter aerosaccus
CATGCCTATCTCCACCGCCTGCGCGACGAATTGCCGGGCAAGGTGACGCTCACGGTGGTGTCGGACGAGGAGACAGGTGGCAAATGGGGCGCCGACTGGCTGGTGCGCAACTGCGCCCACGAAGTGCTGGGCGATTGCGTGCTGAACACCGAGCCCAGCGGCATCCACACGGTGCGCTTCGGCGAGAAGTCGATGCTGTGGCTGCGCTTCCGCGTCAAGGTGCGCGGCGGCCATAGCGCCTATCCGCACACCAGCCCCAGCGCCACCAAGATCGCGGCGTCGCTGATCAAGGATCTCGAGACCATCGAGGAGATGGTGCCGGACGAGCCGGACACAGTGCGCCAGACCTTGCAGCGCGGCGAAGTCATGGAGGCGGCCGATCGCTCGCTGGGGCAGGGAGGTGCCGCGGTGATGCGGCGCACCTCGGTGAACATCGGTACGATTCAGGGCGGCGTGAAAATCAACATGCTGCCGGCCGAGTGCGTGCTCGACGTCGACTTCCGGCCGCCGGTCGGGATCACGCGCGCCCAGGTGATGGCGAAGGTGGCCGAGATCGTGAAGCGCCATCAGGGCGTGACGTTCGAAGAGCTGCTGGCCGGTAATCCCGAATCGACCTGGTCGGATCCCACGCACGAGATGGTAGGCCATCTCACGCGCAACGCCGCCGACGCGCTGGGCTACCCGCCGCAGCCGATCGTCAGCCTGGGCGGCACCGACACGCGCTTCTGGCGCCGCGCCGGCGTGCCGTGCTTTGTCTACGGCTGTTCGCCCGCGGGCATGGGCGGCATCGACGAGGCCGTCAGCATCGCCGAATTTCACCACGTCCTGCGCACGCATGCGCTGGCGGCATTCGACTATCTGATGGCCGCGAGGTAGCGTCATGCCGGCACGCACGGGCGCGCAGTTCCTGAAGGGTCTCCGCGGCCCGCGCGAGGTGTGGGTCGACGGCGAGCGCGTGAAAGATGTCGTCGATCACCCGGCCCTGACCGGCGCCGCGCATGCGCTGGCCGAGGTCTTCGACCTGCAGCACGCGCACGCCGATGTCTGTCTCGCGCCCGATCCGGAGACCGGCGAGCCGATCGCGGTCAGCCATCTCGCGCCGAAAAGCCGCGAAGACCTGGCCCGTCGCGGCAAGGCGCTGCGCCAGGTCTCCGAATATTCCGTCGGCCTGATGGGGCGCACGCCCGACTACATGAACGTGACCTACGCGGGCTTTGCTGCCAGCCCGGCCGAGTGGGGCGCGCATGGCAATGAGGCCGGCTACGAGCGGCTGGTGGCCTACCAGAAATTTCTGCGGCGCGCCGACATCGCGCTCACGCACACGATCGTGCAGCCGACCGTCGACAAGGCGCTGGGCGACGCGCCCCAGGCGGGCAACGAACAGGCGCTGCGCAAGGTAGGCGAGACGGCGGGCGGCATCGTCGTGCGCGGCGCGCGCGTGCTGGCGACGCTGGCGCCCTTCGCCGACGAGATCGCGGTCTATCCCGCCTCGCCGCTGCCCAAGGGCTCCGACGATTACGCCGTGTCGTTCTGCATTCCCATGAGCGCGTCGGGCCTCAAGTTCCTGTGCCGCGACAGCGTGTCGGCGGGCGCCAACCGCTTCGACCATCCGCTGTCGAGCCGCTTCGACGAGCAGGA
>CAIMEE010000263.1 GCA_903839865.1 Enhydrobacter aerosaccus
CGGCGAAAGCGGCATGGTCATTCCTCTCGTAAAATACCCGAACTAAAGGCGTTAAGCCGCCTGTATGGCGGCCGGCGGCACGATGCGCAACTCGGCGATGCGGGTGCCTTCGCGCTTCAGAATCTCGAACCGGAATCCGTAAAATGCATAGACCTGGCCCACTTCGGGGATGCGCCGCGCCTCGTGCAGCACGAGGCCGGCGACCGTCGTGGCGACGTCCTCCGGCAGGTTCCAGCCATAGGCGCGATTGAGATCGCGCACCGGGATCGTGCCCTGGCAGATCAGGCTGCCGTCCTCGCGCTGGACGACGTCGCGCTGTATGGCGTCGTGCTCGTCCTCGATATCGCCCACGATCTCCTCGATGATGTCCTCGAGGGTGACGATGCCGCGCAGCGCTCCGTATTCGTCGACCACGATCGCGAAGTGCTCATGGCGCGCGCGGAAGGCCTCGAGCTGGTCGAACAGGATCGACGACTCCGGAATGAACCAGGGCATCGTCATGACGTCGGCGATCTTCACTGTCTCGGGGCCGCCGGCTGCCTTGACCGCGCGAAACAGGTCCTTGGCATGGACGACGCCCACGATGTTGTCCGGCTGTCCGCGATAGAGCGGGATGCGGGTGTAGGGCGCGGCCAGCATCTGGGTGACGATGGAATCGGTGGGTTCGTCCGCGTCGATCAGGATGACGTTGGCGCGGTGGGTCATGACATCGCCCACCGTGCGGTCGCCGAGGTCGAGCACGTTGCGCAGCATCGCCTTCTCGGCTGGCGCGTCCGTGTCGGTCTTGTCGTCGCCATGCATCTCGATCGCGCCGCGCAGCAGCTCGGTGTGTTCCTCCGCACCGGTCGTGTGCGCACGCACGCCGATCGCGTAAAGAAAGCCGCGGCTGGTCCAGGCGACGGCGCGCGCGATCGGACCCAGCAACAGCAACGTCAGCAGGATCGAGGGCGCCAGAATCAGCGCCACCCGGTCGGCGCGCAGCAGCGCCCATGTCTTGGGCATGACCTCGGCGAACACCACGACCAGCGCGCCCACGATCAAGGTGGCGTAGACGACGCCCGCCGCGCCGAACAGAGATGTCAGCACCGCCGTCGTGAGCGACGCCGAGAGGATGTTCATGACGCTGTTGCCGATCAGGACCGCGCTCACGGCCTCGTCCTTGCGCACGAGCAGCCTGTTTACCTGGGCCGCGCGCTTGTTGCCTTGCTGCTCGAGCCGATGCATGCGCGGCGCAGAGGCGCCCGTGATGGCCGTCTCAGCCGCCGACATGTAGGCGCTGAGGCCCAGGCACAGGATGACCAGCGGCCCGGCGATTTCCGGCGGCAGATGAAAGTCGATGTTGGCTTCCATGTCGCTCCTAGGCCGCGATCGCGCGGTCGAGCAGGGCCGCGAGCGCGCGCTCGTCGACCTCGCGCGTCACGAACGCCTTGCCGATGCCGCGCGCGAGAATGAAGGTGAGGCGTCCCGCCTCCGCCTTCTTGTCGCCGCGCATGTGCTCGATCAGCTTGGCCGCGCTCCAGCTGCGTCGGTTGTCGCCACCGATGGCACGCAGGCGTACCGGCAGCCCGACCGATGCGAGATGCCGGCGCACGCGCTCGGCATCGGCCCTGGCGCAGAGGCCGAGGTCGGCCGACAGGTCGAAGGCCATCGCCATACCGGCGCCGACGGCCTCACCATGCAACAGGTCGGAGCCGAATCCCGTTTCGGCCTCGAGGGCGTGGCCGAAGGTATGGCCGAGATTGAGCAGCGCGCGCAGATCGGTGGTCTCGCGCTCGTCGGCTGCAACGATGCGGGCCTTGGCGCGGCAGCTCTGCTCGATGGCATAGGTACGCTTGGCGGCGTCGCCGGCCAGGAGTGCTGCGCCGTTCTCTTCGCACCACGTCCAGAAGGCGGGATCGTCGATCAATCCGTACTTCGCCACTTCAGCATAGCCTGCCAGTAATTCGCGCTTCGGCAAGGTGTCGAGCACGTCGGTGTCGGCCACCACGAGGCGCGGCTGGTAGAAGGCGCCCACCAGGTTCTTGCCGTGGCGCGTATTGATGCCGGTCTTGCCGCCGACCGAGGAGTCGACCTGCGCCAGCAGCGTCGTCGGCACCTGAATGAAATCGACGCCGCGCAGCAGGACGGCGGCGGCGAACCCTGTGAGATCGCCGACCACGCCGCCGCCCAGCGCGACCAGGGTGGTCTTACGATCGGGGCGGCGATCGAGCAACTCGTTCATCAGCGTGCCGAACGAAGCGAATTGCTTGCTGTTCTCGCCCGCGGGAACGGTGACGGTGGCGACATCGACACCGGCCTTCTGAAACGACGCGGCGAGGCGCGCGCCATAGAGCGGCGCCACGGTCTCGTCGCTGACGACGATCACGCGCTTTGCCGGAAGGAGCTTCGCCGATAACTCGCCCACTTTGTCGACGAGGCCCGGACCGATGGCGATGTCGTAGGCGCGGCCGGCCAGGTCGACCTTCACGACGCTTGAGGTGGAGTTCGAGGTTGCGCTCATGCCGCGGCACCGGCTGATTGCGACGAGAGATGATGTCGCAGCGCCTCTATCACCTGGTCGGTCGTGCGGTCGGCGGGTTGTGCGGTCGATTCCACGACGAGGTCGGCCTCGCCATAGATAGGATAGCGCTGGTCCATCAGGCGTCGCAGGATCTCGCGCGGGTCGCCCTGGCGCAGCAGGGGACGGTGCGTGCGCTTCTTCACCCGGTCGAACAGGACATCGAGGTCGGCCCGCAACCATACCGTCAGCGCCTTCTCGCGCATCAGCGCGCGCGTCTCGGGATCGATGTAGGCACCGCCGCCGGTCGACAGCACGTGCGGCGGGCCCTCGAGCAGGCGGGCGATGACGCGGCGTTCGCCGTTCCTGAACTCGGTCTCGCCGAAGCGCTCGAAGAACTCGGAGATCGAGCAGCCGGCCGCGCGCTCGATCTCGTCGTCGGCGTCGACGAACGGCAGGCCGAGGCGCTGTGCCAGCCGACGGCCGATGGCGCTCTTGCCGGCGCCCATCAGGCCGACCAGCGCCACCGTGCGCGGCAACGAAAGGGGGGAAGTTGCATTCATGGCAGGATTGAGACCATGGATGTCGCTTATTCCGCCCCTTGTTTCAAGCGATCCCCGCTCCGGCAATTGCCGCTGGGATGGCGGATCAGGTAGGTTGGCCGCGCCGTGCCTCTGTTCCGCTCCCGCAACCATTTCCGCGTGCCCTCGCTCAAGCTGGGGCCGGTGATTGCGGTCGTGGTCGTCGTGGTGCTGATCGTGGGTCTCACGATCCTGGCCGTGATCGAGCCGCGGCCGGCGATGCGGCACTTCGAAGTGCCGGTCACCAGGGGATGATCCTCAGGGGAGGTCTCTTGCTTGCGGCGTCGCTGATCGTTCTGGCCGCGCCTGCGGGCGCCCAGACCGCCCAGTTCGAGAACCAGCCGAGCGGCTTCCTGACGGTGCCGACCGGCGGCATGGCGCCCGACGCCTGGAGCGGCACGTCGCTTGCCACCGCCAAGCGCCTGGTGGCGGCCCTGCCGGCTGCGCCGCACAGCCGCGCGCTGCGTGATCTGCAATTCAAGGTGATGGTGAGCCAGCTCGCTCTTCCCGCCGCCGACAACAGTCCGCCGCCCAGCCTGTTCTCGCGCAAGGTCGATCGCATGGCGGCGATGGGCGAGGGCGAGAGCCTGAACGAGCTGGTGCGTTCGGTCGACGGCTACAGCGATCCGTGGGTGGGCTCGACCACCGTCAACGCGCTGATGATGGCGAGCGAACGAGCGAGCGCCTGCAACGTCGTGCAGCACAAGTCCCTGCCGCAGCCGTTTGGCGAGTGTGCGGAGATCGCCTGCAGGGCGGTTGCCGGAAACGCCGGCGGCGCCGCGCTGTCGGGCCCGCTCGACGGACCGGCCATGGTGATGCTCGATCTCGAGCACCAGTCGCCGCCCGCGTCGGCCTTGCGGTCGGTCCAGCCACCTATGATCCGGGCGCTCGTGGCGCATCGCAGCCTGCCGCTCGCCCAGCGCATCGATGTCGCCGAGCGAGGCGAGGCGCTGGCCATCATCGAGGCGACCCGGCTGGCCGACCTTTATCTGCAGGCGATCAAGGAAGGCGCCGCGTTGCCGCCGGCGATGGCCAAGCGTGCGCAGCTTGTGGCGGCGGTGCGCAACTCGACGAACGCGCAGGAAGTCATGGGCGCGATCATGGCGGTCTACGCCGAGACGCGCGGCAGCGCCCTGTTCCCGACCATCGCGCGCGCGACCGCGATCGGGCTGCTGCATCTGCCGGCGAAGCCGGAGTTCGCCAACGTGGCGCAGGAAGCGATGCGTGGCTTCCTGCTGCTGGGCGACAAGCAACTGGTGCTCGCCTGGACCAAGCTTGCGCTCAACGCCGCCTATAACAACGCGCGCGCCATGATCGCGCTCGACCGGCTGATGCCCCTGGTCGTGATCGCGGGCATCGACAATCCGACGCATCTCGACCCGCGCGACGTCAACCGCTGGTACGAGGTCATGCGCGAGGACAATCCCAAGTCCGCGCCCCTTCGTGGCTACATGCTGCTGCAGCTCTTCCGTGCGACGGGTATCGACGTGCCGAAGGGTGCGACGGTCTTGCCGGAGGCGGCTCCGGGCAACGTGCGTCTGGTCTCGCCGCCGGCCGCCACCCTGCAGGCGCTTCTGGCTGCCGCCGGCGGCCGCCGCCGCGCCGAGACGGCGCTGCTCGCTTCGATCGCACTGGGGGACGCCAATCTTGCCGAGCTTCATCCGGCAGCTGTCGCGGCCATCGTGCAGGCGTTGCGCCTTGTGGGCGAGGATGCGACGGCGCGGCTGTTTGCGATCGAGACCGCGATCGCGCACGGCCTGTGAAGAAGCTGCCGCCACGGCCGCGCCCGCGCGAGGTCGAGACTTTCCTCGAGATGCTGCAGGCCGAGCGCGGCGCCGCGAAGAACACGCTCGTGGCCTATGGCGCCGATCTCGACCATGTCATGGGTTTCCTGAGCCGTCGCAAGCAGGGGCCGGTCAACGCCGATGCCGAGGGACTGCGGGCCTATCTGAAGTCGCTCGACTATGTCGGCATGACGCCGCGCACCGTGGCGCGGCGGCTGTCGGTGATCCGGCAGTTCTTCCGCTTCCTGCTGGCCGAGCGCCTGCGCGAGGACGATCCCGCGAGCGCCATCGATTCGCCCAAGCTCGGCCGGCCGTTGCCGAAGGTGCTGTCGAGAGTCGAAGTCGATGCCCTGATCGACGCGACGAAAATCAAGGGCGGCTTCGACGGCGGCCGCATGGCGACCCTGCTGGAAATTCTCTACGCCACGGGTCTGCGCGTGTCGGAACTCGTGACGTTGCCGCTGAGCGCCGTTGAACGCGATCCCTCGATGCTGATCGTGCGCGGCAAGGGGGACAAGGATCGCGTCGTGCCGCTCGGTGATCCAGCGCGTCTCGCGATCGCGTCATGGCTGCAGGTACGGGCGGGGGCGCTCGCCGAGGACGAGCCCTCGCGCTTTCTCTTTCCATCGCGCGGCCGCACGGGCCATCTCACGCGCCAGCGCTTCGCCCAGCTCCTGAAGGAGATGGCGCTGGCCGCCAATATCGATCCCGCGCGCGTGTCGCCGCACGTGCTGCGCCATGCCTTTGCCAGTCACCTGCTGGAGGCGGGCGCCGATCTGCGCAGCGTACAGCTCATGCTGGGCCATGCCGACATCGCCACGACGCAGATCTACACGCACGTGCTTCCCGAAACGCTGCGCTCGCTGGTCGAGGACAAGCATCCGCTGGCCAGGCGGCGCGGGCGGCCGCCCAAGTCCCCCGGTTGACAGGAATCGCCCTGCGGGCGACACCATTGCGCAATGACGACGTATCTCGAATTCGAGAAGCCGATCGCGGAGCTCGAGAGCAAGATCTCGGAGCTCCGGCACCTGCCCAATTCGGGCGATGTCGATATCGCCGAAGAGGTCATGCGCCTGCAGGCCCGCGTCGATAAGCAGATTCGCGCGACCTACGCCAAGCTCACCTCGTGGCAGCGCGTCCAGGTGGCGCGCCACGCCGAGCGGCCGCACGCCCAGCGCTACATCGACCGGCTGATCACCGACTACACGCCGCTGGCCGGCGACCGCGCCTTCGCCGAGGACGCCGCCATCGTGGGCGGTCTCGGCCGCCTGCAGGGCCGCAGCGTCGTCGTGCTGGGCCAGGAGAAGGGCGAGGATACCGAGTCGCGCATCAAGCACAATTTCGGCATGGCCAAGCCCGAGGGCTATCGCAAGGCGCAGCGCCTGATGAAGCTCGCCGACCGCTTCGGGATTCCCGTCGTGGCGCTGGTCGACACGCCCGGCGCCTATCCCGGCCTCGATGCCGAGGCGCGCGGCCAGGGCGAGGCGATCGCCTCTTCGATCGATACCTGCCTCTCGCTCGGCGTGCCGATGGTCAGCGTCATCATCGGCGAGGGCGGATCGGGCGGGGCGCTGGCCATCGCCTCGGCCAACCGCGTCTACATGCTCGAGAATTCGGTCTATTCGGTGATCACGCCCGAAGGCTGTGCCTCGATCCTGTGGCGCGACAATGCCAATGCGCAGGACGCGGCCGAAGCGATGAAGATGACGGCCACCGACCTCAAGAAGCTCGAGATCATCGACGAGGTCATTGCCGAGCCGGTGGGCGGCGCCCATCGCGCGCCCGACGAGGCGATCGACACCGTGGGCCGGATCGTGAGCCAGGCGCTGGACGATCTCTCGCAATTCGATCCCGACACCCTGCGGCGGCAACGCCAGGACAAGTTCCTGGCCATGGGCAAGAAGGGGCTGTAGCCCCTTGTCCCTCAAACTCAGCGTCCTCGACCAGTCGCCCATCGCCAAGGGCCGCACGCCGGCCGATGCGGTGCGCGACACGCTGGAACTGGCGCAGCTCTGCGATCGGCTGGGCTATCACCGCTACTGGCTGGCCGAGCATCACAGCAGCCAGGCGCTGGCGGGCTCGACTCCGGAAGTGCTGATCACGCGCGTTGCGGGCCTCACCGAACGCATGAAGATCGGCTCGGGCGGCGTGATGCTGCCGCATTACAGCTCGTTCAAGGTGGCCGAGAACTTCCGCATGCTGGAGACGCTGTTTCCCGGCCGCATCGATCTCGGCATCGGCCGTGCGCCGGGCAGCGACCAGCGCACCATGCGCGTGCTGGCCGACGGCAAGCCCAACTGGAGCAACGCGGAGAACTATCCCTACCAGGTGCGCGATCTCGTGGCGTGGCTGCACGACGCGCTGCCCGACAAGCATGCGAGCCTGGGCGTGACGGCCCAGCCGGTCGGCGCATCTGCGCCCGACGTCTGGCTGCTGGGGTCGAGCGACGACAGTGCGGCGATGGCGGCACACTTCGGCCTGCCCTTCTGCTACGCGCACTTCATCAATCCCGAAGGCGGCGATGGCGTCACGCAATCCTATCTCGCGCACTTCAAGCCCTCGGCGCTGCACCCGGAGCCGAGGGCGATGATGGCGATGGGCGTGATGTGCGCGGAGACCGACGAAGAGGCAGATCGCCTCTCCAAGAGCCGCGAGCTCTGGGCGATGCGCCTGCGCACCATTGGCGAGCCCGGCCCGATCCCGCCGGTCGAGGAGGCGCTGGAAGCCGAGAAGAGCGACCCGCGGGCGAAGGCCTTCATGACCGCGATGCGCCGCCGCGGCGTCACCGGCTCGCCCAAGACCGTGCGCGCCGGCATCGAGGAACACGCCCGGCGCTACAAGGTCGACGAGATCATGCTGGTGACGATCGCCTTCGACTTCGAGAAGCGCAAACGCTCCTACGAACTGCTGGCGGAAGAATTCGGCCTAGAGTCCCGCTAGCGGGAAGCCGCCGTTGCGGGCGTTCTGCGGGCGCCGCTTCGAGATCATCTCGCGCGCCGCGGCCGGGCTTCGGCCATGCAGCTTCGCCGCCGCGACCGCATATTCGAGCAGGTCGCGCTGGGCGCGGCTGCCGCCCAGGCGCTCGTGCGTGTCGAGCAACGGCTCAAGCTCGGCCTCGGCGGTCTTCCAGTCGCCCTTCGCATAGGCATCGAAGCCGCGCGCCATCGAGGGCATCATGTCGCCCGCCGCGCCACGCGGATGATCCATGAACGTCTTGAGCTTCTCGCCGTCGCCCGCCATGGCGTAGGCCAGCACCGTGTGCATGTCGACGAAGCTGAGGCCCGGCTTGCCGAACCACTTGGTCGCGTAGTCACCCAGCTCCTGCCACAGCTCGGCTTGGCGCGGCTGGCCCGCCATCTCGGCGCGCAGCAGGAAGGCCGGCCCATCGGTCGCGACATTGACCTGCGGCCCCCAGGCGGCGCTGGGCCTCAGCGCCGTCTCGTAGATCTTCCACGCCTGCTCGTGGCGGCCGGTCTCCATCGACCACAGCGCGAGATGCCAGTGATTGTGGACATGCATCAGGCCTTCGCGGGGATAGTCTTTCATCCACTCGGCGAGGAAGGCGAGGCCGGTCTCGCGTTCGCCCATCTCGTAGAACAGATGGCCGCGGATGTGGGCGCCGTGCGCGCTCTTCGGATACGCCTTGAGCGCCCCCTCGATGTTGGGCAGGGCCTCGTCGAGCTTGCCGAGCTCGATCTGGGCAAAGGCGAGCTGGGTGCGATACCACCAGTCGTCGCCAAAGTGTTTCTCGAACGGCGCGATCATGGCGAGCTGCTCGACCTCGCGGCCGACCCGGCCGGAGAAGCCGATCAGGCCGAACACGCTGGTCGCGGGCGCCAGCGCCATCGCATCGCGCGGCCACTCCTTCATGTGCGCGTGGATCGCCTCGAGCGCGGGGTTGGCCTGGCCGGTCAGGATCTTGTCGAAGATCGCGATCTGGCTCTGCTCGCGTGGCGTGCCGGTCGAGGCGAGTTCGAGCGCGCGCGCGCGGGGAACCTTGGCCTCATGCCCGCGCCCCAGCAGCTGTTTGGAGCGCGCCAGCGAGATGTGGCCCAGCGCAAAGCCGTCGTCGGCCTCGACCGATTTCTGAAAGTGCGCATCCATGCCGGGCGTCGCCGACATCAGGCTGTCGACGCCCGCGAGATAGGCGTCGCGCGCCGCGGTGGAGCTGGTGCTGATGTCGTTGCCGTAGCGGTCCTTCAGCATGTCACTTCTCCTTGCCCGCGGTAGCGTCCCACATCGGTGCGGACAGCGTCTCTGCAAAATTCGTGAACATCAGGTTCACGGCGATGCTGATTCGGTCGGTGTCGCCGTTGTTTGCCGGCACGTTGTGCCGCAGCCATGACGGAAAAAGCACGAGGCGGCCGCTCTTGCTGGCGACGTCGGCGGCATTGGCCGTAAGCCGCGAATACTCCTTGGGCCTGGGCATGATCATGGTCGGCCGCGGATCCTGCAGAGCCAGGCACGATCCCGCGGACGGTACGTCGACGTAGTAGACGCCGCTCAGGAAATTGTTCGGATGGTTGTGCGTCGGATGATAGGCGCCGGGCGGATTGACGTTGGCCCAGCAGCCCGTGATCACCATCGGATACTGGTCGACCTGCAGGAATCGCGCGACGCCGCGCGAGGCGACCTCGATCAGACGCACGAAGTCGGCAAAGGCGGCACGGGTGTGCAGGTCCTGCGGGGTCTGCCAGTTGCTTCCCACCGGTATCCTGGGGCGCGGCGAGATGATCTTCTCGATCTCCGCCTTGAGCCTGGCGTTGAACGGCGCAGCTTCGGCGGCCTTCAGGTCGACCACCCAGAGCGGTGTCGGGAAGAGTTCCTGGACTTCCTGTTTCTCGATCATGCACCGATTATAGCGAGAAAGGTCCCTCGCGGGGCTCGGGATGACAATTTTGCCTTGGCGCGAAGTGTGCGCCGCAACAATGCTGTCATCCCGAACGAAGTCAGGGGCCTGTGCTCTTACTTCAGTGCGCGCTGCAGCCGGTCGATCTGGGCGGGGATGGCGGCGGCGTCGGTTACCGGCAGCGAACAGAAGTTGCGCGTGCAGGCGAAGGCGGCCGGGCCCTCGGGAAAGTCGGGGTAGTCCACGTCCGCGTTGGTGAGCTTGCCCTCGCGCTTGTCCCACCATTCGGCGCGCTTGAACGCGAGCGGATACTTGAGCGCCCCGGCATAGAGCGCGGCGCTGCGCAGATCGTCCTTCGCGCCCACGACGGTGACGTGCACCGGTTCGTTCTGCAGTTCCTGCTCGGCCAGCAGCACGTCGGGCAGGAAGCCGAAGGCGTCCAGGATCACCGGCGAGGCGAGATAGCCCATGCCGGCTTCGGCCACCTCGCGATAGCGCGCATCGCCCGTATAGGACGACAGCAGCGAGAAGAAGCGCACGGTCGTCACATTGTCCTCGCGCTGCTTGATCGGCTTCGGAAGGTTCTTCGCATCCGGCGAGGCCGAGGCGAAGAAGCCGCCAGTCCTGGGATCGATGAAGGTCTCGCCGATGAAACGGCCGGTGCTCGTGGCCGTCTTCAGCCACTTCACGTCGCCGGTCGAGCGATGCAGCGCCAACAGGGCCTGGCCCATCTCGATGCTGTCGGCGAGATACGGTCCGCCCTTGTCTTCGGCGGTGTGACGGAAGCCGCCGTTCGGCCGGCTGCGTTCGCGCATCGCCCAGTCGGCGGCGTCGATTGCGAGCTTCAGCGCCGATGCGTCGCCGGTCGCGTCGTAATAGGCGAGCACGCCCTGGATCGCCTGGCCGGTCTCGCGTGCGTACTGGCGCTTGTCGACGCCCGGCGAGCCCTCGGCCTCACCCATGGAGGCGTAGAAGCCGCCGCCCGGTCCCGCCAGCGTGTTCTTCAGGAAGCCGAAGATCTGGTCGGCGGCGGCACGATACGAGGCATCGTTGAAGAGGACCGACGCGCGCGCATAGGCGGTGAGGGCCGCCTGCTGCGCGAACATCGAGAATTCCATGGAAGGCTTCGTCCAGTCGGGCTTGAGGCTGACCTGGCTGATGCCGCCCGACTTCTTGTCGATGATCGCGATCTGCGCGGTGAGCGTGCGCTTGATTCGCTCTTCCGCTTCCTTGTCGCCGGCTTTGGCGCGGTCGAGGAACCAGCCCAGCGTCGGCCCGTCGACCAGCTTGCTCTTGCTCCAGCCACCGTTGGCGCGGTCGTAGGACTTGTCGAGGAAGCCCAGGATCTCGTTGCGGTGGGCGTCGGTCAGTCCGGTTGACAGGGTGCGCTCGCGCTCGGGCCCGCCTCGTGTCCCGTAGTCGACCGGCGAGGGGTCCTTGATCGTCTCGTTCAGGATCGGGATCAGGAACTGCGGCGAGTAGAAGCCGCGCAGCTTCACGATTTCCGTGCCGTCGGGTCCGAAGATGATGGTCGCGGGCCAACCCCAGCGCTCGTAGCGCTGTGACACGTCGGGCCGGCTGTCCTGGTCGACATAGACCGGAATGAAATGATTCTTCAGCACGCCGCGCACGTCGGCGTTGGCCCAGGTGTCCTTGTTCATGGTGTGGCACCACGGGCACCACCAGCTCTGCAGCGACACGATCACGAACTTCTTTTCCTTGGCAGCGCGCTCGAAGGTGGCGTCCAACCACTCGTTCCAGAAGCCGTCGTCGCCCAAATCCTTGCGGTCGACCGCCTGCGCCGTCCCGAGCGGAAGGGCGCCAAAGAAAAGGCAAAGAGCTGCGCCGAACAGGGTCAAAAACCGCATCATGGACTTCTCCGCCAATCGGTGCCGTGGCCCGTATTTACAGCCTTGCCCGTTCGGTGGTCCAATCACGGGAGCACACGGTATCGGGAGGAAAGAATGACCGTCACCGTCCAGCCGACCACGCCTGAATTCGCCGCCGAAGTCGGCGACGTCGATCTCGGCAAGCCGCTCAGCGCCGCAGACCTGGCCGCGATCCGCGCCGCGTTTACCAAGTATGCAGTGCTGGTCTTTCCGAACCAGACGTTCAGCGACGAGAGCCATCTCGATTTCGCGCGCCACTTCGGGCCACTCGAGACCTCGGTCTTCGCGATCCGCTCGGATCACAAGATGCGCCTGCAGCCACAGCTGGCCGACGTGGGAAATCTCGACGCCGAGGATCGCATCCTCAAGACCGACGACCGGGTGCGGCTGTACCAGCTCGGCAATCGTCTCTGGCACACGGACTCTTCGTTCAAGCGCCTGCCGGCCTATTGCTCGATCCTGCACGGAAGGTCGATCCCGCCGATCGGCGGCCAGACGGAATTCGCCGACATGCGCGCGGCCTACGACGCGCTGCCCGAGGCGACCAAGCAGCAGATCGCGGGTCTCGTGGCCGAGCACTCGCTGATGACCTCGCGTGCCAAGCTGGGCTTCAGCGATTTCAACGACGACGAGCGCAAGGCTTTCGAGCCGGTGCCGCAGGTGCTGGTGCGCCGCCTTCTGGACTCCGGCCGCATGAGCCTCTATGTGGCGAGCCACGCCGGCGCGATCCGTGGCATGGCCAAACCCGAGGCCGAGCGGTTGCTGAAGGAGCTGATCGACCACGCCACCCAGCGCCAGTTTGTCTACACGCACCGCTGGCGTGTGAACGATCTCGTGATGTGGGATGACCGCTGCACCATGCATCGCGGGCTCGAATTCGACGACCAGCGCTACAAGCGCGACATGCGCCGTGCGACGGTGTCCGACGTGGCGCCAACCTGCGAACAAATGGGCCTCGCCGTCGCCGCCGAGTGACGCCGCCGGCCTCTCTACCGGCTCGCTGACGAACACCTCCTGCGACGAACGGGATTTCCGACGTTGTGTGGCAAATGCCACTGATGGCGTTGCCAGCTCCTGCGAGTGTCGCCTTACGAGAGCGACTGTACTGAACGGGAGTTATTGGCGGCTACATCACACGCGAACGCAGGAGATGAGCAATGACCCAGCACTTCAGGCTGAAATTTCCGAGACCGGGCATCATCGTCGACGATCATCCTGCCGGGTTCACCACCCGACTCACCGAGTTCATTCTTGTGGCAGTGGCGACAGGGCTTCTGGTGGTGATGCTGCTGGCGGCCGAACTGCGCCTGACGCCGGAACAGCGTATGGACCTTCTTGAAGTGACCTATGCTTCTCCGTGAGGGTGAACGCG
This sequence comes from Enhydrobacter aerosaccus, assembly GCA_903839865.1. GTDB lineage: Bacteria > Pseudomonadota > Alphaproteobacteria > Reyranellales > Reyranellaceae > Reyranella > Reyranella aerosaccus_A. Next base: position 12,973 of record CAIMEE010000263.1, read on the forward strand.
ACCAGTAGATCGCATGGCCGTCGAACTTCCATTAGACTGCCGCATCGATCGTAGCATGAGAATCGATTGGGGGATTGAAGGATGGGACTCCGGTTGGGCGGACTGGCCATCGTCTTGGTGGCCTATCCTGTCTTGGCGCATGCGCTGCCGTGCGCCTTGAGTGAAGCTGACTATCAATCGCTGGCTAACGCCAAGGCGGGGCCGCTTACGCCTGCCGCGATAGAGGCCCTGTCTCCTGGCGACCAGCGAGATCTTTGCAGGGCGCGCAAGTTCTACGTCGAGGCGCGCGGCAAGGATCCCGCCGTATACGCAAAAACACATACCGCCGATGACGTGCCCATCCATCTCTCGCGCTTTACGACGCCCGAGGAATATCAGGATGTCTATAAAGCGGGGATGGCTGTCATGTTGCCGGTGATCGAGCGCGGGCCCAGCGGCCCCGCCCGCGATCCGGCAAGGCGTTAATCCTGTCGCGTCCGACTTTCGATCTGCGGCAGCAGGTCTATTTCGTCGGCAAGCAGGCGGCGAATCGGGCCGGCGGATTGGATAGGCTCCCTTGGATCGGGAGGGAAGAGCCATGACCGTCGATATCGAGCCTCTGCGCAAGCAGCTCGGCCGCAAGGTCGAGGATCATGACGTGGCGACAGCCGCGCCGCTCAAGGGCATGATCGCCACCTTCGATCGCAGCGACAAGGTGCCTGCGGAGGGCGAGGCGATCGCGCCGGGCTGGCATCTCGCCTATCTGCACAATTACGCACGCCCCGCGGCGCTCGGCGAAGACGGCCTGCCGGTCGAAAGCGACGTGCTGCCCCGGATGCCGTTCCCGCGCCGCATGTACGCGGGCTCGACCTTCACCTTCGAGGACGACATCCGGGTCGGCGACAAGCTGCGGCGCGAGACCGAGTTCACCGATGTCCAACTGCGTTCCGGCAGTACCGGCGCCCTGATCGTGACGGCGCAGACCCGGCGCATCTTCACGCCGCGCGGCCTCGCGGTCGTCGAGGTCGCGAGCACCGTGTTCCGCGAAGAAGTGAAGGCCGGCGCCACGAGCGGCGTGCCGGTGCGCGATGCAGCGCCCACGGATGCGCCGTGGCGGCGCACGATCAAGGCGGGTCCGGTGATGCTGTTCCGGTACTCCGCGCTCACCTTCAATCCGCATCGTATCCACTACGACCGCACCTACTGCATCGAGAGCGAAGGCTATCCCGGCCTGGTGGTGCATGGGCCGTTCGCCCAACAATGCATCTTCGACCTGCTGCGCGATTCGATGCCCGGCCGGAAGATCAGGAGCCTCGCCATCCGCGCCCGCGCGCCGCTGTTCGACACAGCGCCGTTCGATGTGATCGGTCGGCCGACGGCCGATAACCATGGAAAGGTGACTGGCGCCGAACTCTGGACGGTCACGCCGCAGGGACCGATCGCGGCGCAGGCGACGGCGACGCTCGCTTAGGCCGTGAATTCATAAGCAGCTTGCGCTGGGACTGGAGCACACGGCGGTCAAGCCGCTTTTCGTAGGCGGAGGCGCAAGGTCTCTTGCCTGACGGCGCTGAACCGTGATGGCGAATTCCGAAGAACTCGACCCTCGTCCAAGAGGCAAGGCATTCGCAGAACCGGATCCCTATCGCGATAGGTGGTGGGAAGCTCCCCTTGGGAGTGACACCGACGGGCGCTTACCCGGGTGCGTGGAGCTCCCTCTCAGCGCTTTCGGACGAATTCGGCCCGAAGCACGAGGCCTTTGATGCCCTCGTGGCGACAATCGATCTCCTGAGCATCCCCTGTCAGCCGGATTGACCGAATGACCGTTCCGCGCCGCAGCGTCTGGTTCGCACCTTTGACCTTCAGATCCTTGGTCAGAACGACGCTATCGCCGTTGGCCAGGAGATTGCCGACGGCATCGCGTACCTCGGCCGTTTGGGTGGCCGCTTGCCTTGCCGTTGCTTCCGCCGCGGGAATCCATTCACCGGTCGCGTCGTCAAATACATAGTCGTCATCCGGATCGGCCACGTGCAACTCGCTTCCCGCAGTGAGAGTAGATCAGCGCTTGAGGGCATGCGCTCTACACGTCGACGATCATCGTCGCAAGCTTCGGCCCGCGTTTCGCGGACGACCCTTGTCATGCAGCGACCATTGCGGCGACTTGCCGGCGTTGATTCAAATCAAGGCTGCTCACAGCAGACCCGTTCACTCTGGCAATCGGCTCGACAGCACGAACCGGGGAAACAGCAGATGGCGCGACACTCGATGGGTTTCAATACGATCATGCTCATCGGCATGGCGGGCGTTACCGCGGCCTGCACGACGCCAGCCACCACCGGTTACGACCCTGCGACACGCTCGGAAATCTCGAACGTCACCTGGACGGACGGCAAGCCCGCGTATTCGATCTCCTGCGAGGATCCGGAGGGCTGTCAGAAGCGGGCATTGGCGCTCTGTCCTGGCGGGAACTACTCGACGCTCATGAGCGAGAACATGCCTGCCGCCGGTACGGCGCGCGCGGCGCTCGGAAAGCCGTCTGCGGTCGTTCGCTGCGGGTCGTAGTCGCGGCGGGAAGAGGCTCAACTATCCCATCGTAGAACATCGCCCGTGCACGAGTTGGCGTCTTGCGTACCTGACAGCGCGTCGATCTCGCGATCAGCTCCGATCAAGTAGTCAAAATCACTATGGGAGGCCGTGTTGGTTGGCTGGATCGTTCGTTTGCTTCTTATGCTTGCCAGCTTTATCGCTGGCACCTTTGTTGCCAAAGACGCGGTAAATTTCGAAATTTGGGCTGGCATTATTGCCATGTTGTTGTTCGCCCTTTTCGTCTTCGTTTTGGCATTCTGGCCGGCGCGTTGGAGCCACTTCCTCAACCGCACCTGACGCCCGCCATGGAGCGACGCGCCGCTGAAAGAGTCTTGACAAGTGATGCGATTTACGCAATATTGACGCAATGACTGACCTATCAGTCATCCCAAGCGAAGCAGAGGGGGCCTTGGTCGAGACGACGGGAAACCCGATTTGGGAGAGGCGTCCCGTTTTTTTCCCGTTTGTTTAATGAGGGACCTCAGTCGTTCGCGGCACCGAACCGCAACGGCCGGAAAAAATCCCTGATGTCCTCGACCAGCAGCTGCGGCTCCTCGAGGGCGGCGAAGTGTCCGCCGCTCGGCATGATCGTGTGCCGGCGCAGATTATAGGCGCGTTCGATCCACTCTTTGGGCGGCGCGGGCGCGAGATCGGCGGGGAAGGCGGCGAAGGCCGTCGGCACCTCGACGCGCTTGCCGTCCGGAAGGGCGCGCGGCTTCTGTTCGGTGACGCCGCGATAGAGCCAGGTCGCGGTGCCGGCCGTGCCGGTGAGCCAATAGACCATGATGTTGTCGAGCAGCAGGTCCATGGAAAATCGATTGTGCGGATCGCCCTGGCAGTCGCTCCACGCCTGGAACTTTTCAACGATCCAGGCCGCGAGGCCCACCGGCGAGTCGGTCAGCGCGACGCCCAGCGTCTGCGGCCGTGTGGCATGGATGCGCTGGTAGGCAACCTTGTCGTCGAGCGCCGTGCCCATGCTGGCGAGCCACGCCTTCTCGGCGGCGCTGAAGTCGGTCGTCTTGAGATCGATGCCGGGCCGCAGGCCGATCATGTTGAGATGGAGTCCGATCACACCGCTGTCGTCCTTCAGCGGATGATCGAAGGCCAGCCAGCCGGAGACGACCGCGCCCCAGTCGCCGCCCTGCGCCCCGTAGGGCCGCTGGTAGTTGAGCTTCTCGGTCACGAGCCTGTGCCACAGGCCCGCGATCGCGCGTGGGCCGATCGGACCGGTCGTGCCGTCCTCGCGGATCGGCGCGCCGGAGAAGCCGTAGCCTGGCAGCGAGGGCGCGATCACGTCGAAGGCATCGAGCGGATCGCCGCCGTGATCCTCGGGATGCGCCAGCATGTCGATGATCTCGAGGAACTCGACGATGGAGCCCGGCCAGCCATGCGTCAGCACCAGCGGCATCGGCCGCGGCGCCTCCTCGACCTCGGTGCCCGGCTCCCGGATGAAATGAATCCGCTGCGGGCCGATGTCGACGAGGTAGTTCGGCCAGCGGTTGATCGCCTCCTGGCAGCGCTGCCAGTCGTAGCCGTGACGCCAGTATTCGACGAGCTCTTCGAGAAACGCGGGGTCGGTGCCAGACGCCCAGCTTCCCTTGTCCTCGATCGCGATCGGCGGCCGCCAGCGGCGCAGGCGCTCGTCGAGATCGATCAGCGCGCGTTCGGGAATGTCGACCTTGAACGGCTCAGGTGTGTCGTAGCGCGCCACTCAGGGCACCAGAAGGTCGGCCTTGAGCCGACCGCGCAGCTTCGCGTCGAGGCCGAGCGCCTTCTCGGCGAAGGCCTCGGGGCTGCCGTAGTCGGCGCGGACCACGTCGAACGCCGCCTCGAGATACGGCGTGCGCGCCTCGACGATGGCGGCGCGCGTGTCGATGTCGAGTTCGGGATAGCGGCCGATGTGACCGGTCCACAGATCGTTGGTGCGGAGATAATCCTCCATCACGGTTTCCCACGGCACGCCGAGCAGGGTGAGCAGGAGGGCCGAGGCAAAGCCCGTACGGTCCTTGCCGGCAGTGCAGTGGAACACCAGCGGGCGATGATCGTCCTCGCTCAGGGTGGCAAACAGGGTGCGGAAGCCCGGTGCGCAGCGGCGCGGGTAGTCGCGATAATGATCGGTGAGGAAGCCCATCATGACGAACGGGTTGGCGCTGCCGTCGGCCACAGCGCCGCGGATCTTCTCGCCGACGCCGGGCTCGATATGGGCGCCGACGATGCGGCAGCCCAGGCCCTCGACGCGATGCGGCGTTTCCGCCGCCTCGTTAACGCCGCGCAGGTCGACGACGGTGCGCACACCCAGCCGCCCGATCGAACGGCGGTCGGCGTCGGTCAGGGTGCCGAGATGGGCGGAGCGGAAGACGGAGCCGCGGCGGACCGTGCGGCCGTCTGCCGTGCGATAGCCGCCGAGGTCGCGGAAGTTGGAGCCGCCTTCGAGGGCGACGACATACGGAAGGTCGATGTTGTCCATGCCGATACCTGTAGCACGAATCCGGCGTCAGAATTTTTGCGACAGGCTCACCAGGAACGTCCGGCGCTGGCCGAACTGCGGTGCGCCGACGCCGACGCCCGATCCGTCGCGGATCTGGTAGCTGTGGTCGAACAGGTTGATGGCGTCGAAGCGGAGCTGAGTGCCGCGGGTGCCCTTGATTGCGATCTTTTGCGCCACGGACAGGTTGGCCGTCACGTAAGTGGGCAGCGCAGTGTCGTTCGGTGTGTTCACCGTGGCGCGCAGTCCGCTGCCCACGATCACGTCGGCGGAGACCCGGGTGGCCGAGTCCGAGCCCTGATTGAAGATGTAGGAAGCACCGCCGGAGCCGGTCCAGCTCTGGTTGTGGTCGAGGTAGATGTAGTTCTGCGCGATGAAGGCCAGCTCATCGGGCTGGAAGTTGAACTGCGCGGAATTGATGTTGCTGCCCTTGGCTTCGGACCAGGCGGCGTTGGCGTAGAGCGACCACGGGCCGTCGTCGTAGCTGCCGGAGAGCTCGATGCCCTTCACCTGGGCGTTGGCGTAGTTGAAGGAGCTGAGCACGATCGGCGCGCCGAACTGGCCCTCGTCGAGCAGGTTCTGCGCGATCTTGTAGTAGGCGTCGAAGGCCAGGGTGAGGCCGGGCAGGGGTTTGAGGCTGAAGCCGCCGTCGAAATAGTCGGCGCGTTCGGCCTTCACCGGATCGTTCTGCAACACCGTGGGCTGCGCGGTCGTGCCGATGGTCGAGCCAATGGCGCCGTTGTTCACCTGGGCGAGCGGCGGCGGCGTGAAATAGCGTGCATAGCCCAGGTGCGCAGTCAGGATCGGGTTGGGCTGCCACACGACGTTGATTCTCGGGCTGAGCTGGTTCTCCTGCGTGTTGCCGTCGATGGCATCGAAGCGCAGGCCGTAGTTCACGGTCACGGTCGGCGTGAGCTTCCACTCGTCCTGGAGATAGAGGCCGTAGAGCCAGCCGACCTGGTCGGCGCCGTTCACGATGTTCATTACCTGGTCGCTGGCCGGTGCGCCAGACCCGTCGACCGGCAGAACCTGGGCGTTGGTAAGGCTGGTCGCGTGCTCGCGTTGCGCCAGGAAGCCCGCGCGCAGCGTGTGCGTGGGCGTGGCCTGCCAGCTGCCGTCGCCCTGCAGGCCGTTGGTCAGGCTCATGCGGTTCGACCACGGAGCGATGCCGTTGAAAGCAAGGTCGCCGAAGGTGTCGGGCTTGTAGCTGAGCGTCGAGTAGGTGGTGAAGGCCGAGAGCTGGAAGTCGCCGGCGCCATAGTGCTTCTGCAGCGAGGCGATGCCGAAGTAGGTGTCTTCCCACTGGCGTTGGTCGAGATTGCCGCTGTTCTGGATCGAGGTGCCGTTGACGGTGAAGTTGGTCGCCTGGTTCGGGTTGTTCGGAATCTGGAAGCGTGCGCTGGCGCCGCCGGCGATGAACGAGAGCCGCGTGTTCTCGTCGATGAGGTTCGTGACCTTGCCCAGCGCATGCCACTGGTCGGTGTTGTCGTGCAGCGGCGTATCCGATGCGGTCGGGTTCTCGATGCCGACGCCGGAATGCAGGAACTGGCCCGTCAGGAAATAGTCAGTTGCACCCGAGCGGCCGCCGTAGCTCAGCGACGGCTGCTGGTAGTCGCGCGAGCCCGCCGTCATCGACGCTTCGGCACCGGGATCGGTCGTGCCCGACTTCAGAGTGATGTCGACGATGCCGGCCTGGCGAAAGCCGTATTGCGCCGGCAGCGCGCCGGTGATCAGCGAGAAGTTGTTGGCGAACTGCGTGGCCAGCGACTGGCTGAACAGCGACAGCGTCTCTGGCAGCTGTACGCCGTCGAGGCGATATTGCAGGTTGGCGTGGTCGCCGCGGATGTGGATCTGGCCGAAGCTGTCCTGCGCCACACCCGGCGCGCGCAGCAGCACCTGGTTGAGCGGCGCCTGCTCGCCCTGCGGCATCGCGTCGATCGTCTTGCGGCTGAACGAATAGGTGGTGGCGCCGAGGCTGGGCTGGATGGTGCTGCGTGCCGCATCGAGGCGCTTGGCGGTGACGTCGAGATCGATGACGCTGTCGTCTGCAGTGGTTTGAGGGATGGGCGTCTGGGCTGCCGCCGGAAAGTTCAGGACAATGGCGGCAGCGAACGTGACTACAGCCTTTCTCTTGCTCCCCACGACGGACCCCCGGTAAAGTCGACAGGCCGTGACGTTACAGTATAACATTTCAGTCGGTCAAGCCGGTCCGCGCCCGCGCGTTTCGCCCGTGACGTTGGGCAGCGCGGTGGCGGTCTCGATGGCCGTGCATGCGGCGGCGATCGTGATTGCCATGATGGCGTTCGGCCGACACGCCCCTGCGGCGGAGGATCCGGCGGCGATCACGGTGTTCGTCGCTCCCGCGCCGCCGGCCGCCGCCCCCGCCGAAGAGAAGCCCGCCGAGCCGCCGCCGCCAGAACCACCGCAGCCTTTGCCCGACTATGCGCCGCCGCCGCCCGAAGAGGCGCTCGCGGTTCCCGACTTCAAGCCGCCGCCGCCGCCGCCACCGCCGAAAGTGGCGGCGCCTCCCCCCAGGCCGACGCCAAAGCCGGCGGTTGCCGCCGAGCCACGGCCGGCACCGTCGGCACTGCAGCAGCCGATCGTGCCGCCGGTAAACAACACGCCGTCACCGTCAGCCGCACCCAGTATCGTGCCGGGCTGGAACGTTCAGCTCGCGGCGTGGCTCGCGTCCCACAAGCGCTATCCCAGCGCCGCGCGTCAGCGCGGCGAGCAAGGCGAGGTGCTGGTTCGCTTCGTAGTCGAGAGCGATGGCCACGTGATCGAGGTGACCGTCGAGAAGAGCAGCGGCCATGCCGACCTCGACGCAGCGGCGCTCGCCATGCCGACCTCGACGCAGCGGCGCTCGCCATGTTGAGAGGCGCCACCGTGCCGCCGCCGGGCGCTGCCGCCACGCGAACCGTACGCATCCGCTTCCGCCTCGACGACTGAGCAGGAGTGCTAGAGTACAAGCGGGAGGATCGTGAATGTTCGTCTTGCATCACGGCTGGCGGTCGAGTGCGTCGCGCCGGGTCAGGCTCTGCCTCGCGGAGAAGGGTCTCAAGTTCGAGAGCGTGCTGGTCGATCTTACGAAGATGGAGCATCACAGCCCGGCGTACCTGAAGCTCAATCCCAACGGCGTGATCCCGCTATTGATCCTGCCCGACGGCCGCTCGCTCTACGAGAGCGGCACGATCTGCGAATATCTCGACGAGACCTATCCCGAGCCGCCGCTCCGTCCCGACGATGCCTACGGGCGCGCGGAGATGCGCAACTGGATCCGCTATGCCGACGAGCGCATCGGCAACCTGATCATCTTCAACTGGAAGCACTCGATCGCCAAGGTCGCCTCCAAGTGGACCGATGCCGAGCTGGCCGAAGCAATGAAGAAGATCCCGAGCAAGGAGCGCCAGCAGGCGTGGCTGCGCGCTGCCCGCCAGCCCTACACGGCGGAAGAAGAAAGCGATGCGCGGCGCAAGCTCACGCTGATGCTCGACAAGATGGAGGCGAGTCTCGCGCAGCATGCCTGGCTGGTCGGCGACAGCTATTCGCTGGCCGACATCGCCGTCGTGCCCTTCGTGAAGCGCATGGACGAAGAGATCATCCCCGACGAGATGTCGGCTGCGAAGCACCCCCGCGTTCACGCGTGGTGGAAGAAGCTCCAGGCCCGTCCGGCCTTCAAGGAGGCTCGGATCGAATCGTTTGCGTCCACGCTTTAAGATCAAGAAAACAGCGGGAGAGATGTCGATGCGGCCCCGCGTCTTGCGAGTGCGGATCTGCTGCTGCTCTGCAAGCCTGCGCCGCCGCCTGGCAAGGCGCTCGACAACGATGAAGTAACCGCGATCAGACGCGGCCGATCAGACCCGGCCGTCGCAGTGCTTGAACTGCCAAGTGCAAAAGAAAAACCCATGTTTTATTGAGCTTGTTTGTCCAATAGCGATGGTGCCTAACATCTGCCTAACATCGACTAAGCAGTTTGATTGAGGGCGCGATTAAGGTGGGAGCCCGACAACAAGCTCCTGGCCGGTATCCCATTGCCCATTGCTGCGGCAGCTTTCGAGCGCGCGCGAGCAATAGTCGTTACATCCTTTGAGTTCGCCCGATCCCGAATTGTTCTTCGCGCAATAAGCGGTGCAGTACCCTTGAAAAGTGACGCATGTCTCGGCGGCCTTAGCGTTTCGAGAGGGGGAGGCTACGTTCTTTGTACGTGTGAAATTTCCGTTGCTGGGGCCAACTCCACGGCAGCTCGTTACATCGCATCTCTTTAGACCAAGGCGATTTCAATAACTCTTGCCATAGCATGGCGATGGAGGGACGCTGATTTGTGGCTGCGCCTGCAGAGTGTAGCCGAAGCGAGGCCTCTTGAAGCGCAGACTTCTATTCCTGATTGGCAGCTCGGACTTCGACCATTCTCGACTGCTTGAGGCTGCAGGGACCCAACAAACATTCAACTGGTCAACTCCCAAAGATGCGGGTCCTGGAGACAGGGTGCTCATTTACATCGCAAGCCCTGTCAGCGCTGCGATTGCAAAAGGTGTAGTCCTAGCTACCGCGCGCAAGACCAATAGAAGAGACAGTTACGACTACCGAGCGCAGATCGGGCAGATTGAGCTGCTTACGAACCAAGTAGATATTCGCCACTTGAAGAAGACATTTCCAAAGTGGCGATGGCTAAAATATCCACGAATGCATGCTGTTGTACCACCCGAGCACAGCGCGAAGCTTTGGAAGCTCGTGCATGAGAAGCGGGAGAGTACGCCAACATTGCAGCAAATAGCTGCCAAGGTTGGCGCTGGGTTCGGTAGTGCAGAACAGAACCGAAAAGTCGAGGCTGCTGCAATCCGTAAGGTCACACAGGAGTTAAAGAGGCGAGGTTATTCAGTCGTGTCGCGAGAACGAGACAAGATTGGGTACGACCTTGAGGCGACAAAGGGGCGAGGCGAACTGCATGTGGAAGTGAAGGGTGTCTCTGGCGCGGCCTTGAAGTTTCCTATTACGTCGAACGAGGTCAAGCAGGCCACTAACGACAAGGCATTTCGACTGATGGTGGTCACACAAGCGCTCACATCCGCTGCCAAGATCCATGAGTATCGAGGTGAGGCCTTGGAACGTCGCTTCAAGCTCTCGCCTATCGCGTACTACGCGGAGCCGCGCTAGAGATTGGTTGCGCATGGCATTATCGACGGTAACAAAAGCTACATGAACGCATGAATGCGCAATAGGGGGAGACAGCTAATGGCCGGCATGCTGCAAATCATCACGTATGTTCTTTGCTTCTACCTTGTCGTTAAAGGCGTAGAGATTTTACAGATAGGCCTTGCGTCCAACAGAAGCAGTCGAGCTGGCGTTATATCGCTTGGGGCTTGCGTGCTAATCGCGTGCATCCTTGCAGCCGGAGCCTTCGTGACAATGCAGGATCAGCAGGCATTGTCATTAAGCAAGTCAATGGGCGGGGGCTCACCCAATCTGTTTGGGCGCTAAGGGATTCATATCTTAAGTGCTGCAGGATCAAGTTGCTGCAGACGGGGCGGGGCGACTACTGGAGGAACAATGGCCAAGAAAGTTACGGTGGAACGCACGTCCAAGCCACTTAAAGCTTGGAGTTTGTTCTCACGCATTGTCCAAGGTCTTGGAATTCTTTTCTTGTTAGCAGGACTGGCGAATAGCACCCCAGATCCAGAACACTTGGTGATCAAGTTTGGGGCTTGGATTTTGTGGTTTAGGAGTTTTCAGATTAGTGTAGGCAAAACCTTCTTTTAATAC
>CAIMEE010000264.1 GCA_903839865.1 Enhydrobacter aerosaccus
AGGACGATGAAGCCGTCCTCGTCGATCTTGCCCATGTCGCCCGACTTGAAGAACAGGCGGCCGTCAGGGTCGTACCAGAACAGGTCCTTGGTCTTGTCGGTCTGCTTGTAGTAGCCCTTCATCATGACCTGGGCGCGACCGGCCAGTTCGCCGACCTCTCCTTGCGGCAGGACCTTGCCGTGCTCGTCCAGCACCACGATCTCGCTGCCCAGACCCGGCTTGCCCACGGTATGGAGCTTGTCGGGAAAAAGATTGGCTTCGAGCGTGCACGAGCCGCCGCCCTCCGTGAGGCCGTAGATCTCGATCAACCGGCCCGGCCAGCGCTTCAGCGCATCGGCCTTGGTCTGCGCGCGCAGCGGCGCGCTGGTCGAGAGCTTGCACTTGAAGGAGTTGAGGTCGTACTTGTCGAAATCGGGATGTGCCAGCAACCGCTGGTATTGTACCGGCACCAGCATCGCATGGGTCACGTGCTCGCGCTGGGCGATCTCGAGGAACTTCACCACGTCGGACTTGGGCATCACGATCAGGGTACCGCCGACACCGATCGTCGCCAGCGCCGAGACCAGCGTCGTGTTGGAATAAAGCGGGGTCGAGGCGATTGAAATCGTGTCGGGGCCGTAGTCGAAGGCCGTGAAGCGCACCGCCAACAGGTCGCGCATGACGTGGCTGTGCAGGATGCCCTTGGGCAGACCGGTGGTGCCGGAACTGTAAATGATGTTGAAATCGTCGAGCGGCCCCAGCTTCACCTCGAACGGACCATCGCTCGCCGGTGCCAGCCAGGCTTCGAAATCCTGCCAGCCCGCGCGCGTGAAATCATAGGCGATGCGGCCGCCCGCGATCAGCTTGGAGAGGCGCCCCTCATAGGGTTCGACCAGCGCGCGGTACTGATCCGACAGGAACAGGACCTTGGCATCGCAATCGTCGAGCATCTTCTCGAGCGCGTCGGCAGCCGCCATGGTCGAGAGCGGCACCACGCACGCGCCCGCCCGCAATCCGCCCATGAAGGTCTCGACATATTCGATCGAGTTAGTGGCGAGGATCGCGATCTTGTCGCCCTTGCCCACGCCCATGCCGGCCAGGGTGCGCGCGATCTTGTTGATGCGCTTGTCGAAGTCGGCCCAGGTCCGTGTCCTGTCCTCGCACACCACTGCGCGCTTGGTCGGAAACGCCCGGGCGTGATGCCCGATCCGTACCGGAATCGACAGGAACTCGGGAAAGTCGTCTTGCGTGGGCTGCGGGACAAGCATCGTATCGGGACTCATGGCGGCGGCCCTATTTCTTCGGCTCGACTTTCTCGACCGGACCGCCCGCCTTCTTCCAGGCACTGAGGCCACCCTCGAGATGCGCCACCGGCATCAGGCCCATGTCCTTCGCCGTCTTGGTCGCGAGCGCAGACCGCCAGGCGCCGGCACAGAAGAAGATGAACTTGTTGCCGGTCTGGAAATATTCCTTGGCATAGGGGCTCTCGGGATCGATCCACATCTCGAGCATGCCGCGCGTCACGTTGATTGCGCCCGGGATCGTGCCGTCGCGCCACAGCTCGCGCGGATCGCGGATGTCGATGAAGGTCACGCCCGGTGTCCCGACCAGCTTAAACGCGTCCGCCGTCGGCACGGTCTCGATCTCGGCGCTGGCCTCGTCGACCATCTGCTGCACGGTCTTCTTCATCTTGAGCGGCATCGACCTTCCTCCCGGTCTGCGATGCCTATTTGTACTCAGCCGTTGCGTCAGAGGCGACCGTTTTCGAATTCCGCAATCGAGATGCCGAGCTGTTCGAGGCCGTCCTCGAGAAAGTCGCTGACCAGCGGCTGGCCCAGCAGATAGGCCGCCACGCGGCCGCCGTGCTCGCGCAATCCCTGGTCCCGCATCGCTTCCCACTCCTCCAGCGTGCCGTCCTCGCGTCCCAGCTGCATGAGCGCGATCAGGTCGGCCTTCTCGTCGTCGTCGAGGGCGCCGACGAAGGCACGGATTTCCTGCCTCACAGGGTTGTCGGGGTGATCTTCGAGGACATCGGTCATACCGTCGTCGATCGCGTTCGAGCCGGAATCGGGATCGGAATTCACATCCTGCACGTCGAATTCACGCGCCTTGATGATCAGATAGGCGACTTTTTCAGGCGAAATGGAAAGTGTGGGCATGGGGCGTTCCTCCGCAGAAGGAACGCCATGGAGCGGCCGAGGCTGCGGGCTGAATCAGCCTTTCGGAACCGTCTTTTCGAGTTCCGCCAGCCAGACGTCGGGCGAACCGTCCGACGGTGCGCGCCAGTCACCGCGCGGCGACAGCGAACCGCCGGACGAGATCTTGGGACCGTTGGGCAGCGCCGAACGCTTGAACTGGTTGGCGAAGAAGCGCCGCAGGAACAGCGCCAGCCAGTGGCGAATCTCTTTCAGCTCGAAGGCGCGCATACTGCCGGCGGGCACGTTGGCGGGCCACGCGCCCTTCTTCACGTCGTGCCAGGCGTTCCACGATAGGAAGGCGATCTTCGACGGCCGGTAGCCCAGCCGCGTCAGGTAGTAGAGATTGAAATCCTGCAGCGCGTAGGGGCCGACAGAAGCTTCCGTCGACTGCGTCACGCCCTTCGCATCGGCCGGAACTAGCTCGGGCGAAATTTCCGTGTCGAGGATGTCATGCAGCGTCTTGGCCGTCGCCTTGTCGACGTCGCCCGACGCCGCGACGAACCGGATCAGGTGCTGGATCAGGGTCTTCGAGACCGAGCCGTTCGGATTGTAGTGGGACATGTGATCGCCCACGCCGTAGGTGCACCAGCCCAGGCCAAGCTCCGAGAGGTCGCCCGTCCCCACCACCATGCCGCCATTCTGGTTGGCGAGGCGGAACAGGAAGTCGGTGCGCAAGCCTGCCTGCACATTCTCGAAAGTGACGTCGTAGACCTTTTTGCCCTTGCCGAACGGATGACCGATGTCGGCCAGCATCTGCGTGGCCGCCGGCTTGATGTCGATCTCGCCCGCGGTGACACCCAGCTCCTTCATCAGACGCCAGGCATTCTTGTAGGTTTTGTCCGACGTGCCGAAGCCCGGCATCGTGTAGGCGAGGATGTCCTTGCGCGGCTTGCCCAGCAGATCCATCGCGCGGCAGCACACCAGCAGCGCGTGCGTCGAGTCGAGGCCGCCCGAGACGCCGATGACGGCCTTCTGCACGCGGCTCGACTGCAGGCGCTGTGCCAGCCCCTGGACCTGGATATTGTAGGCCTCGTAGCAATTGTCGCGCAGCTTTGCCGGATCCGACGGCACGTAGGGGAAGCGCTCGATGGCGCGCTCGAGCCTGATGCTCTTCTTCGGCGCGTCGAGGACGAATTCGATGCGGCGGAAGCGCGAGACGTGAGAACCCAAATCGCGCGCGTTGTCGGCCAGGCCGCCGTTGCGCAGACGCTCTTGACGGACGCGGCCGAGATCGACGTCGGCCTGCACGATGGTCGAATCTTTCTCGAAGCGCTCGGTCTCGGCCAGCTGGTCGCCGCACTCGAAGATCGCGGCCTGGCCGTCCCACGCGAGATCGGTCGTCGACTCGCCAGGGCCCGACGCGGAGTAGGCGTAGACCGCGCTCGCACGCGCCGACTGGCTGCCGCACAGCAGGCGGCGCAGTTCGGCTTTCCCGATCGTGATGTTGCTGGCCGACAGGTTCACCAGCACTTCGGCGCCGGCAAGGGCGGCAAGGCTTGACGGCGGCACCGGAATCCAGATGTCTTCGCAGATCTCGACATGGAAGGTCATCGGCACGCTGCCGGTCGAACGGAACAGCATGTCGGTGCCGAACGGCACCTTCTGGCCCGCCAGCACAATCTCGTTCTCGAGCACATTGGCGCCGGTCACGAAGTGGCGCTTCTCGTAGAACTCGCGATAGTTCGGCAGATAGGTCTTGGGCACGATGCCGACGATCTTGCCGCGATGAACGACGACGGCGGTGTTGTAGAGCCGGCCGTGCATCCTGAGAGGCGCCCCCACGATCAGGACGGGATTGAGCCTGCGCGATGCGTCGACCAGCTGGACGATCGAGCGTTCGACGTCGTCGAGCAGAGAGTCCTGCTGCAGCAGGTCGTCGATCGCATAGGACGAGAGCCCGAGCTCCGGGAAGATCATCAGGACGGTACCGGCCTTGTCGCCTTCCCTGGCGAGCCGCAACGTCTCGGCGAGATTGTAGGGGGCGTCGGCCACCCGGGTCCGCGGCACGCAGCAGGCGATGCGGGCAAACTCGTGGGAATAAAGCGAGAAGAAGTCGGACAAGGTATTCCCGCCAGAGGAGGCGATGGTGGGCGCGACAGGGATCGAACCTGTGGCCACTGCCATGTCAAGACAGTGCTCTACCGCTGAGCTACGCGCCCATCGCCGAAGGCGGTTCGTCTACACGGCCCCCCAACTCTTGGCAAGAGTCGGGCGGAAATGCCGCCATGACAGGCTCCGTGACGGGCCTTTCACGGCACGCTATGACCTTGGGATGGGTTCGTTGCCGCCACCGGCCGATCATGAGGCCTTGGACATCTATTTGCCGGAGTGCCAGACCGCTCCGGTCGTCGTGGCCTCGCCGCACAGCGGCTCGCTCTACCCCGCTAAATTCCTGGCCCAGGCGGCCGTCCCCCTCGCCGCGCTGCGGCGGGCCGAGGACGCTTACGTCGACGAATTGTTCCGTGCAGCGCCGATCCAGGGGCTGCCCCTGTTGGCCGCCCGCTTCCCGCGCTCCTACGTCGACGCCAACCGCGAGCCCTACGAACTCGACCCCGGTATGTTCGAAGGTCCTCTCCCACGGCCGCGCAACCACCGCACGACCCGCGTCGCCGCCGGCCTCGGCATGATCCCGAGGGTCGCCGCCAGCGGCGAGGCGATCTATCGCGGCCGCATGCCATCGGATGAAATCGAGCACCGCCTCGAGACCTGCTGGCGGCCCTATCACGTGGCCCTGTCGATGGCGGTGGAACAGACCTACGGCATGTTCGGCGGCGCCTTGCTGGTCGACGCGCATTCGATGCCATCTTCGGCGTCGGGCATCGGTTTGCGCGATCGCGAGCAACGGGTCGACATCGTCCTGGGCGACAATCACGGCGAGGCCTGCGCGCCGCATCTCATGGACTGCGTCGATCGCTTCCTCAGCGGGCGTGGCCTGCGCGTGTTGCGCAATCAGCCCTACGCCGGAGGCTTCACGACCCAGCGCTACGGACGACCCGCGCTCGGCCGGCATGCGTTGCAGATCGAGATCAACCGGTCGCTCTACATGGACGAAGCCCGGCACGAGAAGCTCGCGACCTTCGGCGTCATGGAGCGGACGATGACCGGGCTGATGGAAGAGGTCGCCCGGCATGCTCTCGAAACGCTCTTGCAGCGGCCTTTGGCTGCCGAATAGGCAGGCCTAGAAAACGCGCAAAAAAAAGGGGCCGTGACTAGCACGGCCCGAGTTTAGGGAGGAAACGCCCAAGACGGGCATACAGCAAACAAAGAGGTCACCGAGGTGACGTTTGCTGCCCACAAA
>CAIMEE010000265.1 GCA_903839865.1 Enhydrobacter aerosaccus
CGAGCATCAGCATCTTCTCCTCGTGCCGCTCGTCGATCTCGCGCGCCGTGATCTCGCGGCGGTCGCTCTCCGCCATCATCAGGAAAAGGTCGGCGTAGAACGCCTGCTTCACGCGTCCCTGCACCTCGGCGATGTCCTGGCCGAGATGGGAAAGGTCGATGCGCACTTCCATCGCCGGACGGAACGACTGCCCGCTCGGGTCCGCCACGTAGGTGATGCCGCCCGGCAGCAGGCTCGCCGGCTCGTTGCGCAAGGAGGGCGGGCCCACCATCGGCGGCTTCACCTGCTTGTCGATCGCCTCGAGCTTGCGGCGCTGCTGGTTCTGGAGCTGCCGCGCATCGCCCAGCGCCGTCCAGCCCGGGCCCCAGCCGTAGGTGTCGGAGCCCGCCACTTCCCAGCGCGGCGCCATCGCGGGGAATTCCTGGTAGCCCGAGATGCGCAGCAGGGCATGCTCGCCTTGCGTGCCGCGCTCGAACCACACCGAGCGATAGCGCATGTCGGAAGCGACAGTGCCCTGCCACGGAATCGCATTGTCTCCCGGTATGCGCATATCCGGCGGCTGCGCGTTCGGATTCGGCTCGATGGCGTGGACGATCTCGTACTCGACGTCGAGCTGGCCCGCGTCGTAGTTGGCGCGGATGCCGGCGCTCACGGCGTCGCGGCCGAAGGTGTCGACGATCTGGCGCACCGTCCACCACAGCGAGCGGTAGAGCGTGTCGACGGCAAGGCGCCGCGAGCTGGCGAGCCAATACTCACCGACGGTGAGCGTGTAGCCGCGCACCAAGTCCTCGTCGTCCTCGTCGATCCAGAGGGCGGCCGTGCCGAAGGTGCCGAGCTCGCCGTAGAGCGTGTGCAGGCAGTTGTAGAGGTTCGACCTGGCGAAGACATGCAGCATGCGGCGCTGCACCTCGTCGAGCCAGAAGCGCACGGCCGCGTCCTGGTTGGCGGCGTCGGACGCGAGACGCAGGCGAAACCACGGCCGCGCCGGCGAGCTGATGCCCGCCATCATGCCCGAGGCCATGACGCGCGCGGCGAGCAGCGGCGTGTTGTCGACCAGGCGGCGGTCCTTTCGTTGCCCACGCGTGTACTGGTCACTGGTGCCGGTAAGGAATCGGCCGCGGCGCGGCGCGAAGTGCGACGCGAGCTCGCGCCACGTCGTCCAGTAGGAGCTGCGGTCGCGGTCCAGGGCGCCGAGGCGGTTGGTGAAATAGGTGCGGAGCCAAGAGTCGTTCTGCCGGGTCATGGTTATTGCCCCAGCAAGGTCTTCAGCGTGGTTTGCGCGGGCGCGGTGACGCCCTGCCCGCTTGTGGCGATCGTGCCGCCGACACCGCCGGCGGCGGCGAGACGCGCTTGCGTCTGCTTGGCGGCAGTCTCCGCGGCCTGATCGACCGGCGTTGGCGGCGGCGGCGGGGCCGCCGGCAGTGGGGGGACATAGGGTGCGGATGGAGGTGATGAAAATATTCCCATGCGCGCGAACCTAGGCGCGTTGGCCGGAATCGCGCATTACGGTCGTTACTGGAGATATATCGTTGGCCGGCTTGAAACGGATCGATCCGGCGCGGGCCGGTTTCGGCCTCCGGCGAGGCCTCGGCAGGATAAAATCGGGCGCCGGGGACGTATCCCCGTCGGGTCTTTTCCCCGACAACGGTCCTTCGGGACCGGAGAGGAAGACCGATGCATCTCGTGCAAGTGCTGCTGCCGATCTACGACAACGACGGTCAGGCGTTCGCGCCGGCGCTCTACGCCAACGTCAAGACCGTCTTCACCGGGAAGTTCGGCGGCGTGACCGCCTACGTCACCGCGCCGGCCGAAGGCGCGTGGCGCGGCCCGTCAGGCGATCCGCATCACGATCAGATCGTCATCTACGAGGTGATGACGGCGCGCCTGGACAGGGCGTGGTGGCGCAAAATGCGCAGCGAGCTCGCGCGCACCTTCCGGCAGGAGCAGCTCGTCATCCGCACCAATCCCATCGAAATCCTGTAGGGCCAGCGCACACGATTGGACGGGCGGTGGATGCCGGGATCCGCCACCTGCTTCGCTTCAGATAAAACTACTTGAGAGAGGCGACGTTGATCGAGTCGCCGGTGGCCGACTTGAGGCCGACGACGAGGCGGCCGCCCGAAGCCGCGATCGTGAAGTGGCTGCCGCCCGAGAAGCAGGGCTGGCCATCGACGGTGTAGATCTCGGCCACGACGTAATGCTTGCCGTTGTAGTCGAGTTCGCGGCCGACGGCGGGGCCGATGCCCTGGTCGAAACCGAGCACGGTCGACTCGAGATGGAAGTCTGCGGCGATGTCGCGCGGACCCGGCGGATTGGCGCTCTTCTGCTTGCCCTCGAGGGGCTTGGGAGCGGGCGTGCCGAGCGGCGGGCTGGGCTCCTGGGCCGCGGCGATTCCCGGAAACGCGGACACGGCAACAGACGCGGCCAGCGCCAGAGCGCCGAAGCCGTTGATCGTTGCCTTGAGAGGAAATGCGCGCGTCATCTGCATTCTTATAACAGGGCTTTTGGGGAAAAGGTCATGTTTGCGTGCCCAATGCGGCTAAATATTCCTAATATTGCCGGATATCTGCAGTTTTTGGGGCCTCGACTGCAATTTACTGGGCCATTTCGTCAGTGATTGGCCACCGTGACCAGCTCCAGCATGGCCCGCGCGTCGAACGCGAAGGTCATCCATCCGCCTGGCGTGCCCGCGCCCAGGGTGTAGCTGATGGCCGAGCTGCCGTGGAGGCGCGACGCATAGGGTTCCCGATCGGTCGACGGCGGAACATAGGGCACCTCCTTCCACCCCGTGCCGAAGGCCGCTTCGATGCCGTCGAAGCTGCGCCGGGGGATCACGAAGGAAAGACGCAAATTGCCTTCGGGCGCGGCGTTCTCCGGCGCGGACAAGGTGAAATCGAGCCGCATGTTCTCGCGCACGCTGCCGCCCACGCGCACCCCGTCCGACAGGACGCCGAAGCCCGAGACCGTGCCGTAGCGCCGGAAGCCCGCGACCGGTGTGCCGTACCCGACATGGGTGGCGGCGAAGGCGTGCTTGAGACTGGCTTCGGCATAGAAGGCCTCGTCGAGCAGTAGCCGCTCCTCGGCGGCGCGCTTCATGTTCTGCAGGAACGCCGTCAGGGTGCGGGGCGTCTCGAAGGCCGCGGGCGCCGCGCGGGCGGGAGCAGCGACGACAACAGAAGCCGCAGCGAGCAAAAACGGACGGCGGCCGAAGCGCATGGCCGGCAGTGTAGAGGCGCGCTACGATCCCGGCAAAGCAACAAGGCTGGGGAACGACCAATGCAGATCCGGGAGATGACCGATCACACAGGCGCGGAAGTGACCGGCGTCGATCTTTCCCGTCCCGTCGATGCCGCGACGAAGGCCGCGCTGAACCGCGCCTTCGTCGAGCATCACGTGCTGGCCATCCGCGACCAGCAGCTCGAACCCAGACAGGTGCTGGGCGCCGTCGAGCTGTTCGGCCCGGTGTTCCATCAGCACAACACGAAGTTCGCCCTTCCCGACTGCCCGCAGATCCATTACCTCTCGAACCAGGACAAGTTCCCCGACGGCAAGCGCTATATCCCGGGCGAAGGCTGGCACACCGATCACTCCAACGACGCGAAGCCGCCCAAGGCCACGGCGCTGCACGCCGTCACCTTGCCGAGCACGGGCGGCGACACGCAGTTCGCCAACATGGCGGCGGCCTATGCAGCCCTCGCACCCGCGACGCGTGCGCGGATCGACACGCTGGTGGCCATCCACGTCTATCAGAGCAGCCACAGCGCGCGGAAGCTGATGAGCCTCAGCGACGCCGCCAAGGAGCGCGTGCCCAACGCGGTGCTGCATCCGGTCGCGCGCACCCATCCGGAGAGCGGCGCCAAGTCGATCTACATCAACCCGATCCGCATCGAGGGCATCCTGGGCCTCGACCACAAGGAGGCGCTGCCGCTGCTGCACGAGCTGCTCGAGCACGCAACCGAGGAGCGCTTCCAGTACCGCCATGTCTGGAAGCCCGGCGATCTCGTGCTGTGGGACAACCGCTGCCTGCTGCACAAGGCCAACGGCGACTACGACATGAACGAGACGCGCTATCTCTACCGCGTGATGCTGCAGGGCGACGTGCCGCGGTAGGCAACGGACGCACCGGCGGGTCGTTATTCCTGTGACCAGGAGGAACGACCATGCCATCCGAAAAGAGCCCGCCCAGCCTCGCGCCTGAAAAAGAGTACGAGCGCCTCAACCCGGGCGGCGGTCCTCCGGGCCAGCAGGAGGAGCGCGGCAAGCCCAATCCCAAGGTGACGCGCGACGACGGCGGCGCGGGCATTCCCGGAAGCCAGAACGAGGATCTCAAGGGTCCCAAGCCTGGCCGCGGCCCGAAGGGGGCGAGCACCTGAGGTCTGAAACTCCGGCCCAAGTTGTCGCGAGGCCGCGTCGCCCGTAGTCTCGATCGAGGGGGGACCGGCGATGGCTTACGCGTTCATCCGCTTCACGACAGCAGGCGCCGTGGGCTGGCTCGAGTTCAACCGCGCACCGGTCAACGCGTTCACACGAGCGATGGTCGACGAGGTGCACGACTGCATTGCCGCGGCGCTGGCCGATCCCAAGGTGCGCGTGCTGGTGCTGGCGAGCGGCGTCGAGAAATATTTCAGCGCCGGCGCCGA
>CAIMEE010000266.1 GCA_903839865.1 Enhydrobacter aerosaccus
AGCCGATCACGGTGACGTTCTTGACCAGCAGGATGTTGGCCGGGATCTGCGGAATGACGCCCGAGGCAAAGCCCATCGGGATGATGCGGCCCTCGGGTGCCACGCAGCGCATCGAGGCCGCAAAGGCATCGCCGCCCACCGGATCGTAGATCACGTCGGCGCCGCGGCCATCGGTGAGCTCGAGCACCCTGGTGCGCAAGTCCTCGGTCCGGTAGTCGATCAGATGATCGGCGCCCACGTCCCGGGCAGCGGCAAGTTTGTCGGCGCCGCCGGCGGACGCGATCACCGTCGCGCCCATTGCCTTGCCGACCTCGATACCGGTAAGGCCCGAGCCGCCGCCCGCGCCGTGCACTAGCAGCACTTCCCCGGGCTTGAGGTCGGCCTTCCATTTCAGCGCGCCGTAAGCCGTCGGATAGAGCGTCGGGAAATTGGTCGCTTCGGGATACGGCAGCGCGTCGGGGATCGGCACGGCATTGGCCGCGATGGTGACGCAATACTCCGCGAAGCCGCCGCGACTGCCGCCGGTCGCGATGCGCTGGCCTACCTTCAGGTGGGTGACGCCCTCGCCCAGGGCCACGACCTCGCCCGCGATCTCGTTGCCCGGCACGAAGGGCAGCGGCGGCTTGTTCTGGTGCTTGCCCTGGATGCCGAGCATCGCGGCGAAGCTTACGCCTGCGGCGCCGACTTTCACGAGAACCTCGCCGGCAACTGGTGAGGGCTTGGGCACGTCCTCGAGCTTCAGGCTGTCGATCGGACCGTAGGCATGAAGGACCAGCGCGCGCATTTCTATTTCCTCTCGAAGCTTCCGTGCCGGCCTTCGCCCTTGGCAAAGCGGGCCGCGCCGCCCTGCGATTCCTGGCGCCGGGCGACCGATGACAATTCCATCTCGCGCCGGATCGCCTCGGCCTGGGAGCGGTCGAAGCTCTCGTAGGTGGACTGGCGATCGGAGGTCATGGCGATCGGCGGGAAGCCCGCGATCTGCGCCGCGAGCTTTTCTGCTTCGGCGCGCGTCGTGCCCCTGGCCACCTTGCGCGTGGCAAGCCCGATCGCAATCGCCTCGTCCGCGCCGACGGCGCGCCCGGTCAGCAGCATGTCGAGCGCGCGGCCTTGGCCGATCACCCGCGGCAGCCGCACGGTGGTGCCGTCGCTCATCGGCACGCCCCAGCGCCGCGAGAACACGCCGAAGACGGCGGTCTCGTCGACGATGCGGATGTCGCAGAAAAGTGCCACACCCAGCCCCCCCGCGCAGGCATGACCTTCGATCGCGGCGATCACTGGCTTGGAGAGTTGCGCCCGCAACGGACCTTCGTCGCTGCCGGCCCAGGGAAAATAGTCGGTGCCGCCGCCCAGCTCCTTCAGGTCCGCGCCCGCACAGAACGCGCCGCCGGAGCCGGTCAGCACGGCCACGCGCGCCTCGGCGTCGGCCTCGAACGCCTTCAGCGCATCGGCGAGGCCATGCGCGGCCTCGTTATCGAGGGCGTTCTTGGCCTGCGGGCGGTTGATGACGATGGTGGTGACCGGTCCGGCGCGGCCGACGACAATCTTCGAAGTGCTCATCGAAGACTCTTAGCGGACGGTCGCCAGCTCGTCTTCAAGCGCGCCGTTCGATCGGCTCGGCGTGCGGAAGTACCACCAATTGTTTTGCGGCGACCAGTTTTCCTTCTTCTGGGTGCCGTGGCCCCACACGCATTTCTTGAAGTCGCGCGTGTTGGCCTTGAAGAGCTTGTCGGCCTCGTCGAGTTTCAGGGCGTGATCGCCCATCTCCTCGCGGCTGAACATCGGCAGCGCCTCGAGGATAAGCTGGCGTACATCGACGTCGTTGCGCCAGTTGTCAATGTCGAACGCGTAGTCCTTGCGTTCGAGGTCGGCCACGAACTCCGCCCACTGGTCGATCGAATCACGCAACTCCGTGACATCGGGCGGGCCCATCGGAATGGGAGGCTTCATTCGCCTGCCCGCTGGGCCTGGCGGCGATAGTAGCGCTCGCCGTCATTGGGCTTGAAGAACGTGCGGATCGTGCCGTTTGGATTGAAAGCGATGAAAGCTCCTGTCTCGCGGTCGAAGCGGGTGGTGACCCGGTCGGCGCGTACCGTCTCGAGAACGGGGCCGCCGACCTTGGCATCTCGTAGCAGCTGGGCTTGGCGCAGGTAATCCTGCTTGGTGATATGGCCGAACTCGGCACCGTGCTTCTCGTAGTGCTCTTCGAGCCGGCGGCTGTCGACGAAGCCGATGCTGCCCGTACTCGCCTGTGCCGACGCGGTGTCGGACGGCACAAGCGGACGACCGCCGCGCTCGGCAGTGTGCGTCCAGTAGGCAAAGATCGCGACCGCCGCAAGCGCTGCCATCAGGAGGCGACGCAGCGGCAGGCCACCCGAGCGGCCAATCATGGCGCCTATTGTGCCCCGCCCTTGAACCATCGCGCAATCGTGCGTCGCTCGTCCTCGGTGATGTTCGTCAGGTTACCGGGCGGCATGACGCGCGACACCCAGGCCTGCTGGTTGACCATGGTTGCGCGCGCCTTGATCTGGTCGGCCGTCTCCAACAGCACACCCTTGGGCGGGGCGGAGAACCCTTCCTGCGTGGGCTTGGCGGCATGGCAGGACACGCATCGTGTCTGGATGATGGGCCGGACTTCGGCGAGAGAAGCGGGCGGGCCGATGTCCACCGTGGGCCGCGGGAGCGCGGCGAACGCGGTCAGCACCAGCATGACGAGGCCCGAGGCCAGCACCAGCGGGTTGGCGTTGCCCTTGTGGCGCTGCACGAACCAGACGCGCACCAGCGCACCCGCGATCGAAATCATGATCAGCAGCACCCAGTTCCATTCGTGGCCGTAGAGGCCGGCGTAATGGTTGCTGATCATGGTGAACAGCACGGGCAGGGTGAAATAGGTGTTGTGGACCGAGCGCTGGCGGCCCATCAGCCCGTGGATCGGATCGGGCACGCGGCCGTCCTGCTTGGCCTTCACCAGCTCGCGCTGACCCGGAATGATCACGTAGTAGACGTTGAGCACCATGATGACGCCCAGCATGGCGCCGAAGTGCAGGTAGGCGCCGCGGCCCGAGAAGAGGTGGCAGAGCGCCCACGCCGACACGCAGCAGTAGAGAAAGAGCAATCCGCCCAGCACGGCTTCGTCCTGGCCCAGCGCCGAGCGGCAGAGCCGGTCGTAGAACAGCCAGCCGCCCGCGAGGAACGCAAGGCCGATGGCGATCGCCTCGCCCTTGTCGAGCACCATCACCGTGGGATCGATCAGCGCCACCTCGGCGCCGTGGTAGTAGACGAGGCAGAGCAGCAGGAAGCCCGTGATCAGGGTGGTGTAGGCCTCCCACATGAACCAGTGCAGTTCGGGCGGCAGCTTTTCGGGCGCCACCGTGAACTTCTTCGCCGTGTAGAAGCCGCCGCCATGCACGGCCCAGAGCTCGCCGCCGATCCCCTTGGCCGCGTCGGCCGGGTCGAGTGGCTTGTGCAGGTGGTTATCCAGCCAGATGAAATAGAAGGAGGCCCCGATCCAGGCGATGCCCACGATCATGTGGGCCCACCGGAGCGTGAGATTGAGCCAATCGATAAGGAAGCCGGTGTCCATTCCCTGTCGTACCGCCTAGGGGGGCAGGGCCTCAAGGCGGTAATCGTCCCTTCGCTAATGCACCCAAACGCAATTTTCCCGTTCGCAATCCCTTGCAGGATAGCGGTTTTACGGGCTAAATCATCCTTCGCACATGCAGCATAAAGCAATTTTAGGGAAACCGACATGGCGGCTTTGGACCTTCCGGCGGGCGTAACGATCGAGGGCGTGATCAAGCCGGGCTTCGAAAAAGTCCTGACCAGGGAGGCGCTGGCGTTCCTGGCCGGCCTTCATCGCCAGTTCGATGCCCGCCGCGTCGAGCTGCTGGCCGCCCGCGTCGAGCGCCAGAAGAAGCTCGATGCCGGCGAGAAGCCCGACTTCCTGCCGGAGACCGTGAAGATCCGCGAGAGCGACTGGACCGTGGCGCCGCTGCCCAAGGACATCCTCGACCGCCGGGTCGAGCTGACCGGGCCGGTCGACCGCAAGATGATCATCAACGCGCTCAACTGCGGCGCCAACGTCTACATGGCCGACTTCGAGGATGCCTCGACGCCGACCTGGACCAACATGGTCGAGGGCCAGTTCAACCTGATCGACGCGGTGCGTCGCACCATCGAGTTCGTCGACCCGACCACCAACCGCGCCTACAGGCTGAACGACAAGACCGCGGTGCTGTTCGTGCGTCCGCGCGGCTGGCACCTGAGCGAGCGGCACATGCTGGTCGACGGCCAGCCGATGTCGGGCTCGCTGTTCGACTTCGGCCTCTACTTCTTCCACAACGCCAAGGAAGCGCTCTCGCGCGGCACCGGCCCGTACTTCTACCTGCCGAAGATCGAAAGCCATCTCGAGGCGCGCCTCTGGAACGACGTGTTCGTGGCGGCGCAGGACGCACTGGGCGTGCCGCAGAAGTCGATCAAGGCCACGGTGCTGATCGAGACCATCCTCGCCACCTTCGAGATGGACGAGATTCTGTGGGAGCTGAAGGACCACTCGGCCGGCCTCAACTGCGGCCGCTGGGACTACATCTTCTCCTTTATCAAGAAGTTCCGCGAGCAGGCCTGGTCGGTGCTGCCCGACCGCGGCACCGTCGGCATGACCTCGCACTTCCTGCGCTCGTACAGCCAGCTGCTGATCAAGACCTGCCATCGCCGCGAAGTGCATGCGATGGGCGGCATGGCCGCGCAAATCCCGATCAAGAACAATCCCGCCGCCAACGACGAGGCGATGGGGCGCGTGCACGCCGACAAGAAGCGCGAGGCGGGCGACGGCCACGACGGCACCTGGGTCGCGCACCCCGGCATGGTGGGCATTGCCAAGGAAGAATTCGACGCGGTGATGAAGGAAGCCAACCAGATTGCGCGCAAGCGCCAGGACGTGCACGTGACCGCGGCCGACCTGATCACCATGCCGACCGGCCCCAAGACCGAGGCCGGCCTTCGCCAGAACGTCGCCGTCGGCATCGGCTATGTCGAGGCGTGGCTGCGCGGCATCGGCTGCGTGCCGCTGTTCAACCTCATGGAAGACGCCGCCACCGCCGAGATCAGCCGCGCGCAGGTCTGGCAGTGGGTGCGCCACAATCAGACGCTCGACGACGGCCGCGCGATCACTAGGGATCTTGTCCGCCAGATCGTGCGCGAGGAGAACGAGCGCGTGAAGGCCAGCGTGGGCGAGGAAGCCTACGGCAAGGGCCGCTACGAGGACGCGGCCCAGCTCATGATCGACCTGGTCGAGCAGCCGCAGTTCGTCGAGTTCCTGACTCTCCCGGCCTACGACCGCATCCTGGCCGACGAGAAGGCCGCGGCCTAGGCCTACCGGCCGCCGAACAGCTCGACGGTGATGTTGCACGCGGTGCTGGTGCCGACACCGACCGCGTCGAACTCCTGCTTCAGGATGTTGTCGCGGTGCCCGGGCGAGTTCATCAGCGCGTTGTGGATCGCGCTGGGATCGCGGTGTCCCTTGGCGATGTTCTCGCCCAGCCAGCGGTAGCGCAGGCCGGTGAACGCATCCTGGTAACCCTCGTGCGAGAACGTCCCCGTGGCGCACATCTTCTCCGCCCGGGCCTGGGCGCGTGCCTGCAAAACAGGATCTTCGGTGAGAGGTCCGACGTGCGCGGCGCTGCGCGAAACGTTGATGAGGGCGATCAGGGTCGTCAGCAGGACAGGGTTCATCGGGACATATACGCTTCGGGTCGTGGCACAATCGTGGCGAGGGGCCGGGAGTAGACGGGCATGAGCGACATTCGAATCGGCGTGATCATCAACGGCGCCACCGGCCGCATGGGCACAGTCCAGCACATGGGCAACCTGCTGGCCATCGCCGCCGAAGGCGGGCTGCCGCTCGAGAACGGCGACCGGCTGATCCCCGAGCTGATGCTGGTCGGCCGCGATGCGAAGAAGCTCGCCGCGCTGGCGGCCGCGCACGGCAACCAGCGCTGGACCACCAATCTCGCCGAAGCGCTCGCCGGCACCGAGAAGATCTTCATGGATTGCGCCGCGACCGGCGGAAGGCCCGCGCGCGTGAAGCAGGCGATCGCGGCGGGCAAGCACATCTTCATCGAGAAGCCGACCGCGCCCACGGTCGAGGAAGCGATGGAGCTGGCGCGGCTCTGCGAGCGCGCCGGGCTGAAGCACGGCGTCATCCAGGACAAGCTCTTCCTGCCGGGCTACGGCAAGCTGCTCGCGATCAGCAAGGCGGGCTTCTTCGGCCGCATCGTGTCGGTGAAGATCGACGCGGGCTCGTGGATCTTCGACGGCACGGAAGAGGGCAGGGAGTGCCAGCGCCCGAGCTGGAACTACAGGAAGGCCGAAGGCGGCGGCCTGGCCCTCGATATGATGGCGCACTGGCGCTACATGATCGACCGCATCGCGTCCCCGATCACCGGCGTGTTCGCGCTGATGAACACCGCCATTCCCGAACGCGTCGACGAGCAGGGCAGGCGCTACAAAGTCGATGCCGAGGACACCAGCTACGCGCTGATCCGCATGAAGAACGGCGCCATCGGCACGATCTGCAACACCTGGGCCGCGCGGCCGCGCCGCGACGACACGATGGTGGTGCAGATCGACGGCACGCTGGGTTCGGCGGTCGCCGGCCGCTGGAAGTGTTTTACGCAATCGGCGGCCGAGACGCCGGAGGCGTTCATCAAGGCCGCGAAACCGGGCGGCGTCGACCTGATGGCCGACTGGAAGGAAGTGCCGGACGGGCCGGTGAAGCCGCCGTTCCGCCAGTGCTGGGAAGACTGGCTGCGCTACGTGGCCGAGGACGCGCCCTACCTGCCCAACCTGGTCGAGGGCGCGAAGGCGGTGCAGCTCGCCGATCTTGCCTATCGCTCGGTGCGCGAGCAGCGCTGGATGGACGTGCCGGACCTGAAGCTCTAGGCGCATGGCCCAAGGAATGGGACGCGTCGTCGTCATCGGCAATGCCGGCCTCGACCTCGGCCTCGCGGTGCCGCACCTGCCGAGGCCGGGCGAGACTCTCGTCGGAACGCCGAGTCCGCGCGCGCCCGGTGGCAAGGGATTGAACCAGGCCGTCGTGGCCGCGCGCTACGGCGCCCGCGTCACTTTCTGCGCGCCGCTCGGCAACGATGACTCCGAAGCGCAGGAGATCGAGCGGCATCTGGCGCACGAAGGCTTCGCCCAGCTGATCCTGCCGCGCCTGCCGTATCCCACCGACTTCTCGCTGCTGATGGTCTTGCCCAATGGCGAGAACGCGATCGTCAGCACCAGCGCCTGCTCCCTCGCGCTCAAGGTCGAGCAGGCCCGGCCCGCGCTGGGCGATCTCACGACGGACGAGGTGGTGCTGGTGCAGGGCAACCTGTCGCTCGAGACGACAAGCGCCATCCTCGCGGCGGCGCCGCGGTCGATCTTCAATCCCGCACCCGTCTGGCCGGGCGCGGAGAAGCTCGTCGGACAGGCGAGCCTCGTGATCGCCAACGAGGTCGAAGCCGAAGCGCTCGGCACGGCTGAGGCCGCGATCGTCACCCTGGGCGCCGGGGGATGCCGATGGCGCGGCCGCGCGTTCCCGGCCGAGCGCGTCGCCGCCGTCGACACGACCGGCTGCGGCGACACTTTCTGCGGCGTGGTCGCGGCGGCGCTGGCCGAGGGCGCCTCCGTCGAGGCGGCGATCGGCATGGCGCAGAAGGCCGCCGCGCTGACAGCCACCCGCCCCGGCGCGTTCGCCGCGCTGCCGTCGCGCGACGAGTTGAAATCGATTAGGCTCGGCGCATGACAACCGTCGATGAATTCCGTCGCAGCGTGTCCGCCGCCCAGCCACCCGCCGGCGTGAGCCCCGCCCTGGAGGCCCTGTGGTGGGTGGCCAAGGACGACTGGGACAAGGCCCACAAGGTCATCCAGCAGCACGAGGGCAAGCCCGACTGCGACCTGGTGCATGCTCACCTGCATCGCGTCGAAGGCGATCTCTCCAACGCCGGCTACTGGTACCGCCACGCCGGCCGGCCCGCCGCCACCAACCCCCTCGACGAGGAGTGGAGCGCTGTGGTCGCCGAGCTGCTGGGATAGTCCCGATACGAGATATTTGCAGTCAACTGTCCCAACTTTCTGGGACACCTCCGATGCCCATGGCATAAGGTTTTCATGCATTTTGCACCGGATTCCGCCACCCCCTCCACGCAACAATATTACGTGACGATCGCATGAATCGCCGCCGGTTCGGCACCCTCCTCGGCGGAGCCGCGCTCGCGCCGCGCGCCGCGGGCCCGGCGTTCGCGCAGGACCGGCCGAAGGCCAGCACGCTGCCCATCTGCGGCCTGCCGGACCGGCGCGACGACGGCTGGCCGGTCTCCACCGAGGAACTCGACAGGCGCATCCATCGCTTCGCGCTATGCAACGTCGTCAGGATGCTCGCGGAGACGCGTGCGAACGTGCACTCGCTCCTGATCGCGCGCGGGGGCACGCTGCTGTTCGAGCAGTACCTGAGCGGTCCCGACGAGAACCTCAGTCGCCGGCTGAAATACGTCGTTCACGATGCGGACACGCTGCATGACATGAAGTCGGTCTCCAAGAGCGTGGCGTCGCTTGTCTTCGGGATCGCCGTCGATCGCGGGCTGATCGGCAGCCTCGACCAGCCGATCCTCAGCTTCTTCCCCGAGCTGGCCGACCTGCGGACCCCGGAAAAGGATCGCATCAAGCTGGTGCACGCGCTCACCATGACCCTGGGCCTCAAGTGGGAGGAGGCAACGCCCGCGACCGGCGACGACGACAACGACGAGGCGCGCATGAACCGGGCGCGGGATGGCTGTCGTTTCGTGCTCGGCAGCCTGCCGGTGACCGACCCGGCGGGGGAGAAATTCTTCTACAACACCGGCGCGCTCAGGCTGACGTCGGCGATCGTGCGCAGGGCGACCGGCCGCCCGCTCGACGAATTCGCGCGCAGCGCCCTGTTCGAGCCGCTGGGCATCACCGCCTTCGAGTGGAACCGCATCAAGGGCGACACCGATACCGGCGGCGGCCTGCGCCTCAGGCCCCGCGACATGATGAAGATCGGCCAGCTCGTGCTGAACGGCGGCCAGTGGAACGGCCGCCAGATCGTGTCCAAGGCGTGGATCGACGCCTCGATGACGCCGTACACGAAGGCCTCGGCCAAATACGACTACGGCTATCTCTGGTGGCTGGGCCGCGCGCCGTTCGGGGATCGCGAGGCCCGTGTGCTGGCCGCGCTCGGCCGCGGCGGCCAGTCGATCCGCATCGTGCCCGAGCTCGACCTCGTGATGGCGGTGACGGCCGGCTACTTCCAGGACTACAGCCCGGAAGCCTTCGCGCTGCAGGCCGGCATCTTCACCAACGTATTGAGCGCGATCCCAACCTCACCGTAAACAGAAGCACATCCTCACCCTGAGGAGGCCCGCAGGGCCGTCTCGAAGGGTGAGGTGCAGTGCGCGAGCTCGTCTTAGTGCCGCGAGATCTCCGCGCGGCCGACCACCATGTGATGGACCTCGTCTGGCCCGTCGGCGAAGCGGAGCGTGCGCTGCTGGGCGTACATCTCCGCGAGCGGCGTCCAGTGCGAGATGCCGGTCGCCCCGTGGATCTGCATCGCCTGGTCGATGATGGTGCAGACCTTCTCCGGCACCATCGCCTTCACCATGCTGATCCAGACGCGCGCCTCGCGGTGGCCCAGCACATCCATCGCCTTGGCGGCCTTCAGCACCATCAGCCGCATCGCCTCGATCTCGATGCGCGCACGGCTCACCAGCTCGAGGTTCTTGCCGAGCTGGATCAGCTGCCGGCCGAACGCCTTGCGGCTGGCGCCACGCTTCACCATCAGGTCGAGCGCCTTTTCGGCCGCACCGATCGAGCGCATGCAGTGATGGATGCGGCCCGGTCCCAGGCGCACCTGTGAGATCTCGAAGCCGCGGCCCTCGCCCAGCAGCATGTTGGCGGCCGGCACGCGGCAGTTCTTGAAGCGCAGGTGCATGTGGCCGCGCGGCGCGTGGTCCTGGCCGAACACGTGCATCGGCCCCAGGATCTCGAGGCCGGGCGTGCCCATCGGCACCAGGATCTGCGACTGCTGGAACTGCGGCGAGGCCTCGGGGCTGGTCTTGACCATGACGATCATGATCTTGCAGCGCGGATCGCCGGCGCCGGAGATGTAGTACTTCTCGCCGTTGATCACCCACTCGCCGCCCACCAGCTCGGCGCGCGTCTCGATGTTCTTGGCGTCGGAGGAGGCGACGTTCGGCTCGGTCATGGCGTAGGCCGAGCGGATCTCGCCGTTCAGCAGCGGCTTCAGCCACTTCTCCTTCTGCTCGGGCGTGCCGACCTTCTCCAGCACTTCCATGTTGCCGGTGTCGGGCGCGGAGCAGTTCAGCGACTCGGACGCCAGCGGATGCTTGCCCAGCTCGGCCGCGATATAGGCGTAGTCGAGGTTGGTGAGCCCACGGCCGATCTCCGATGTCGGCAGGAAGAAGTTCCAGAGGCCGGCCTTCTTGGCCTTGTCCTTGGCCGTCTGCAGCAGCTCGAGCTGGCCCGGCGCCCACGTCCAGCGATCCTTGCGGCCCTCGCCCAGCCGGAAGAACTCCTCGGTGATCGGCACCACGTTCTCTTCGATGTGCTTCATCACCGCGTCGAACAGCGGCTGCGCCTCCTTCGACATGGCGAGGTTGTTCAGCTCTGCGTCGAGGTCCGGGCGCGGCGGCTTGGCGGCCGGCTTATGGGCGGGGGCGTTCATGATTGTCTCCTCCTGATTTGCCGGGAAACCCTAGCGGAGAAACAGTCGCGGCGAAATCGCCTCTCTGGATGATGGACATGGCGATTGATCGTGGAGCCGATCGATCGCGGATCGCACGGTCGCGGACGCCGACGCACCCCGTCTCGCCAGCCGGGAAATCGAAGGAATTGATCTGGAAAGATGCCGGGAAGAAGCGGACGATCGCGCAATGTCTGCCGCTGCGTCTCAATCCCAGGTGCAAGCGGGGCGCCTGTGGGCGGCGCTGCTGGCGGCGACGCTCCTGAACCTGCCGCTGGGATCGGTCTACAGCTTCAGCGTGTTCCTGCGCCCGCTCGAGCAGGAGCTCGGAATATCCCGCTCGGCGCTGTCGTTGGTCTTCGGCATGGCAACAGTGGGATTCACCGTGGGCTCGGTCGGTGCCTCCTTCCTGTACCGCGCCGCATCTCTGCCGATCCTGGTCTTCGCGAGCGCGCTGGCAAGCGGCGCCGGCGTCGCGTTCGCCGCAACGGCGAATGGGCTCCCGCAACTGCTCCTGGGCTATGGCGTCGTCTTTGGCACGGGCGGCGGGGCGGCCGACATCCTGCAGCACCAGGGCGTGAACATGCTGGTGCGCCGCCGCCGGGGGCTGGTGAACGGCTATATCGTGAGCCTCTACCCGATGGGGGCGATGCTCGCGACGCCTGCCTTCCATGCCTGCAACGAGTCCTTCGG
>CAIMEE010000267.1 GCA_903839865.1 Enhydrobacter aerosaccus
GCCTGCTCGCCGATCAGGTGGTGCCGCGCCTATGAAAGCGGCCGTCATCGTAAATCCGGCCGCACACAAGGGCGGGGCGGCGAAACGATGGGCAACGATCGAGCGCGCGCTCGGCAAGCGTCTCGGCCCCTTTGTGCCGCAGTTCACCGAAGCTCCCGGGCACGCCACCGAACTGGCGCGTGCGGCCTTGGCCCAGGGGGCGCGCCGCGTCGTGGCGGTGGGCGGCGACGGTACCGCCAACGAGACGCTGAATGGCATGCTCGACGCCAGCGGACGCCTCGGCGTGCCCGATGCCGTGCTCTGTCCAATTCCCGCCGGCACTGCCAACGAGCTGTGCCGTGCGCTGGGCTACCTTGCACGGCCTGAGCTTGCCTTCGACGCGGTGGCGGGGATGGAAAGCCGTCCCATCGACCTGATGCGCGTGCGCTGCATCGGCCTCGACGGCAGGCCGGTCGAGCGCTTCGGCTACCTCATCGTCTCCATGGGCGCCGCCGCCACGATCAGCCATCGCACCTCGCAGTCGCGCTGGCTGAAAAAGCTGGGCGGGATTGCCTATCTGTTGATGACGCCGCCGGTGACGCTGGGCTATCGCAATCGCGCCGTCGCGATTTCGGTCGACGGCGTGGCGCAGGCCACGCGCTCCATCTTCACGGCCATGGTCGCCAACACCGAAAACGGCGGCGGCGGCATGCGGCTCGCGCCGGGCGCGGTCTTCGACGACGGCGTGCTCGACCTGATCGAGATGGGCGACATCGCGCCGCTCGCGATGCTCACGCAGGTGCTGCCCAAGGTCTACAGCGGCGCGCACGCCCGGCATCCCAAGGTGCGCATGAGCCGCGGCACCTCGTTCCGCTTCGAGTCGGACGTCGAGACCCTGGTCGATGTCGATGGCGAGACGCTCGGCCGCCTGCCGCTCGAGGTCTCGATCCTGCCGCGCGCCTTTGCCGTCGGCACTGCCGGACAACTACCCACGAGGTAATGGCAACAGTCGTTGCCGTGACGAGGATGGCATCATGAGCGAAAGCCTGGGTGTCCTGATTGCGATCGTGTCGAGTTTCCTCGGCGGTACGGCGGCGGCGATCACGCGCTATCTCGTGGGCAGCGCCGACCCGCTCACCATCGCCCTGCTGCGCTGGGGCATCGGCGTTCTCTGCGTGCTGCCGGTGGCGCTTGTGCTGCGCGTGCGCTGGCCGTCGCGCAGGGACTGGCCCGCGGTCGCCTTGCTGAGCTTCTGCTTCTTCGGGCTGTTCTTCATCTTCTACAACGTGGCGGTGGGCTACACGACGGCGGCGCGTGCGAGCCTCGCGCTCTCGACCCTGCCGCTGCAGACCATGGTCGTAGGTGCGGTGCTGGGCGTGGAGCGGCTGACCGGCCGAAAGTCGGTCGGCGTCGCCATCGCCATGCTGGGCGTGTTCGGCGCGCTGGCGTCCGGTCTCGCGGCCGCTCCCGAGGACGCGTGGAAGGGCGAGCTGATCATGATCGGCGCCGTCCTCTGCATGTCGGTCTACAACGTGCTGTCGCGGCCCTTCATCCAGCGCTCGAGTGCGCTGGGCTTCCTCGCCGTCGGCATGGGCGCGGGCGCGCTCGCGCTGCTGGTCGCCTGCACCGTCACCGGCCGCATCGCCGTGCTGGCGAGCTTCGGTCCGCCGCAATGGATCGCCGGGCTCTATCTCGG
This sequence comes from Enhydrobacter aerosaccus, assembly GCA_903839865.1. Classification (GTDB taxonomy): domain Bacteria; phylum Pseudomonadota; class Alphaproteobacteria; order Reyranellales; family Reyranellaceae; genus Reyranella; species Reyranella aerosaccus_A. Next base: position 1,676 of record CAIMEE010000267.1, read on the forward strand.
TATCGGCGGCGGCGCGCTCGCGTTCATTCTCTGGGTGATGGCGCTGCAGCGCGCCTCGCCGACGCGGGTCGCCAACACCATGACCGTGAACCCGATCGCCGCCGCATTGCTCGCGCACCAGCTCGTGGGCGAGCCGATCACGCTCAATCACGTGCTGGGCCTGGTCGCGGTGTTCGCGGGCATCTGGATCGCCACCACGGAGGCCACATCCGCGTAATCTCGTTGCGCGGCGGGGGTGGCGGAATAGGGGACGAATCGCCCCAAAGCCTTATTCCATCAGCATCGGAACCGTCCCCTGCAAATGGGGACGATTCTCGCTCAGTGCCGGAAGTGGCGCATCCCTGTGAAGACCATGGCGAGGCCTGCCCTGTCCGCCGCCTCGATCACTTCCTTGTCGCGCATCGAACCGCCGGGCTGGATGATCGCCGTGGCGCCCGCCTCCGCCGCGGCCAGGAGCCCGTCGGCGAAGGGGAAGAAAGCATCTGACGCCACAACGCTGCCGATCGCCGGACTCTGCGGGCGCTTGGCGATCTCACCCGATTCGGCGGCGCGCATCGCGGCGATCCGCGAGCTGTCGCGGCGATTCATCTGGCCCGCGCCGACGCCCACCGTGGCGCCGTCCTTGGCATACACGATGGCGTTCGACTTCACGTGCTTGCAGACCGTGAAAGCGAACAGGAGATCGTCGAGTTCCTGCGCCGTCGGCGCGCGCTGCGTGACCACCTTCAGCTCGGCCTTGGTCACGCGGCCATTGTCGCGGCTCTGGAAAAGGTAGCCGCCGGCCACGCTCTTGATCGTCATGCCGGCCGCCGCCGGATCGGGCAGCGTGCCGGCCAGCAGTACGCGCACATCCTTGCGGCGCGCCAGGATCTCGAGCGCCTCGGCCGTGGCATCGGGGCAGATCACGACTTCGAGGAAGCGCTTGGCGAGATCGGTCGCGGTATTGGCGTCGAGCGTACGGTTGACCGCGACGATGCCGCCGTAAATCGACACCGGATCGCATTCGTAGGCCTTGAGATAGGCGCTGTACTGGTCCTTGCCGATGGCGACGCCGCACGGGTTGGCGTGCTTTACCACGACGACGGCGGGCTCCTTGAACTCGGCCACGCATTCGTAGGCGGCATCGGTGTCGCTGATGTTGTTGTACGAAAGCTCCTTGCCCTGGATCTGCCGGGCGGTAGCGACGCCCGGCCGCGTGCTGCCGTCGGAATAGAACGCGGCTTTCTGGTGCGGGTTCTCGCCGTAGCGCAGCGTCTGCACGCGCGACGCCGCGATGGTCAGCCGCTCGGGGAAAGTGTCGCCTTCCTGTTGGGCGAACCAGTTGGCGATGGCTGAATCGTACGACGCGGTGCGCGCATAGGCCTTGGCGGCCAGCGCGCGGCGCAGCTTCAGCGTGGTCGCGCCCTTGTGGGCGGCGAGCTCGTCGAGCACCGACGTGTAGTCCTTGGGATCGACGACGACGGTAACGAAGTCATGGTTCTTGGCCGAGGCGCGGATCAGCGCCGGGCCGCCGATGTCGATGTTCTCGACGCAGGTCGGGAAGTCGGCGCCGCGCGCGACGGTGGCCTCGAACGGATAGAGGTTCACCACCACGAGATCGATGCCCGCGATCTTGTGGTCGCTCATCGCCTTCGTGTGGCCGGCGTCGGTGCGGCGCGCCAGGATGCCGCCGTGGATCGAGGGCTGCAGCGTCTTCACGCGCCCGTCCATGATCTCGGGGAAGCCGGTGTGGTCGCTCACCTCGATCACCTTGAGGCCAGCATCGCGCAGGGACTTGGCCGAGCCGCCGGTCGAGAGGATCTCGATGCCGTGCCCCGCCAGCGCCTTGCCGAGCTCAATCAGCCCGTCCTTGTCGGACACGGAAATCAGCGCCCGCTGTATTTTCGCGAGGTCGGGGGTGGGCGAAGGGACGTAGTGCGGGGAGGCGGACATGGCGGTCTTTTAGCCCCGCCTCCTGTGCGTTGTCAGTGGTCGGCGCCTTCGAGCACGCGGACCGTGAAACCCTCCGTATTCAGGCCCGAAACCAGCTCCTTGAAGTGGTTCTTGTCGCGGGTCTCGACGGTGACGTCGAGCTCGGTGGCCTTGGCGACCACGCCGAACAGGCGCTGGTGCTGGACCTCGACGATGTTGCCGCCCAGCTTGCCGATCACGGTGGCGACCCGGGCGAGCTGGCCGGGCGCGTCGCCGATCATCAGCCGCAGCCGCACGATCCGGCCGTCGCGCACGAGGCCGCGCAGCAGCACCGAGGCCAGCAGGCGCGTGTCGATGTTGCCGCCGCTCAGTACGATGCCGACCTTCCGCCCGGTGAACAGCCTGGGGTGCGCCAGCAGCGCGGCGAGGCCGGTGGCGCCTGCGCCCTCGGTCACGGTCTTCTCGATTTCGATGAACAGCGCGATCGCGCGCTCGATGGCGATCTCGTCGACGCTCACCACCCGGTCGAGCAGCTTGCGCGCGATTTCGAGCGGCAGCTTTCCGATGTCGCGCACGGCGATGCCCTCGGCGATCGTGTCGCCGCCCGCGGTGACGAGCTCGCCCTCCAGCAGCTGGCGCATCGCGGAGTAGCCCGAGGATTCGACGCCGATCACCTTGAGGTCGGGCTTCAGCCCGCGCGCGGCAACGGCGACGCCCGCGATCATGCCGCCGCCGCCCACCGGCACGACGATCGTGTCGAGCTCGGGCGCATCCTCCAGCATCTCGAGCGCCATCGTGCCCTGGCCCGCGATGATGCGCGCGTCGTCGTAGGGATGGACGAACACGAGTTTTTCGGCGTCGGCGATGCGGTGCGCCTCGACGCCCGCCTCGGACAGGGTGTGACCTGACAGGATCACGCGCGCGCCATGGCCGCGCGTGTGCGAGACCTTGGTGTTGGGCGTGAACGAGGGCATCACGATGGTCGCGGGAATGCCCAGGCGCCCGGCATGATAGGCGACGCCCTGCGCATGGTTGCCGGCCGACATGGCGATGACGCCGCGCTTGCGTTCGTCTGGCGTGAGCTGCAGCAGCGTGTTCAGCGCGCCGCGTTCCTTGAACGAAGCGGTGAACTGCAGGTTCTCGAACTTCAGCCAGACATCGGCCTTGGCGATGCGCGACAGGGTCTCGCTGCGCAGGCAGGGCGTGCGCACCACGGCGCCCGCGATGCGTGCCGCGGCACCCTGCACGTCCTGGAGCGTGACCATTACGCGGCCCCCTTTTAAGCTGCTCTTTTGCGGTCGATCCAGTCGCGCGTGCGATACCAGGCGCCGATCAGGGGCAGATAGAACGACGGGTCGCCGTTGTAGAGCGGATGCTCGGGGAACTCGCGGCCGTCGAAGGCATTGATCGGCGCGTTGCTGCCGCCCGCGATCTTCTTCGCCGTCTGTGTGCCGAGGTAGGTCATCATCGCCACGCCGCTGCCGTTGCAGGCGAGCAGGTAATGCATGCCGTCGTCCTGGCCCATGTGCGACATCGAATCGAGCGCGAAGGCCACGTTGCCGGTCCAGGCATGGGTGATGCGCACGCCCTTCAGCTGCGGGAAGCGGTCGGTCATGTACTTGTACAGGATCGGCGCACTCACTTCCGGCGGCGCCGCGGTAAAGCGGGCACGGCCGCCGAAGATCATGTGCTTGGCGTCGGGCGAGGGGCGGTAATAGGTCAGCACCCGCTTGGTGTCGCCGATCGAGCGCTGCAGCGGGATCAGGTCGGTCGCGGGGAAAGGCAGTTCTTCCGTCGCGATGATGTGGCTCGCCACCGGCACGACGCGATGTTTGAGCCGCGGCGTCAGATCGCCGGTGTAGCCGTTGGTCGCGATCACGACTTCCTTGCAGGAGATCGGGCCCTTGGCGGTGAGTACGCGCCAACCGGCGCCCACCTTCTCGATGCGCTCGGCCTCGGTGTCGCCGCACAGTACCGCGCCCTGTCCGTGCGCCGCGTAGAGCAGGCCCTTGTAGTAGCGCGCCGGATGGAGATTGCCGCCCGCCTTCACGTACATGCCGCCATAGTAATAGTCCGACGCCATCATCTCGCGCACCCTCTCGCGCGGGATCATCTCGGCGCCGACATTGGCGTACTTGTTGAACATCTCGACCTTGCGCGCCTGGTCGTCGTAGTGCTGCGGCGTCCAGGCGCCGGTGAAGCGGCCGTTAGTAATCAGCCCCGCGTCGATCTTCTCGCGCTGGATGAGATCGATCAGGGTCTGCAGCGAGTCCGCGCCGCTGGCCAGGAAGGCCGCCTTGTTGGCCTCGAACTCGGCCTCGACCTTGGGGTTCTTGCCGCCCAGTCCCTTGGCGACGTTGGTGCCGCCCGAGAGCATGCCGCCGTTGCGCGTCGAGGCGCCGATGCCGAACACGCCGCGCTCCAGCACGACGCAGTCGACGCCGTTGCGCCGCAGTTCGAGTGCAGTCGACAGGCCGCCGTAGCCCGCACCCACGATCACCACGTCGGTCCTGGCTGGCGGGTCCACGGACAGATCGTTGTTGGGATTCCAAGCTTCCCACCACCAGGGTTGGGCCTTGAAGGACGGATGGAAGATGTCGGAGCGCAGGGTCATGCGCCCATGATGCCGGGGCCGGCTTCGATTCGCTACTAGAGCTTTGGGGGGAGCGCCGTCGGGGTCTCGCCCAGGTCGACGTCGAGGATGCGCTCGCCGCGACGCTTGATCGACGTGGCCGAAGTCTCGATCTCGCGCAGGTCCTTCTCGGTCTGCCCGAAGTGACGCTTGAGGTTGTCGACCCGGTCGGCGAGGCGATCCACGTCGCCGAGAAGAAGGCCGACATCCTTCTGGATCTTGCCGGCCTCTTCACGCATGCGCACATCCTTCAGCACGGCGCGCACGGTGTTGAGGGTCGCCATCATGGTTGTCGGCGACACGATCCAGACGCGGGCCTTGTAGGACTCGTCGACGATCGCCGGGAAGTTGGCGTGCAGCTCGGCGTAGATCGACTCCGAGGGCAGGAAGAGCAGCGCCGACTCGGCGGTCTCGCCGGGCAGGATGTACTTGTCGCGGATGTCGCCGATGTGCTTGCGCATCGCGAGCTGGAAGGCGCGCTGTGCGGCGGCAAGCGCCGGCGCGTCGCCCGCGGCAACCGCGCGCAGCATGTGATAGCTCTCGAGCGGGAACTTGGCATCGATCGCGATCGAGCCCGGCGGGTTGGGCAGCTTTAGCAGGCAGTCAACCCGCGAGCCGGTCGAAAGCGTGCACTGGAACTCGTAGGCCGATGGCGGCAGCGCGTTCTGCACCAGGTCGTTGAGCTGAACTTCGCCGAAGGCGCCGCGCGCCTGCTTGTTGGAGAGCACCTCCTGCAGGCTCACGACCTGGGTGGAGAGATCGCCGATCTTCTTCTGCGCCTCGTCGATTCGCACCAGCCGCTCGCGCAAGTCGGTGACGATCTGGCCGGTCGCCTTCTCGGTGCGGTCGAGCCGGTCGTTCACCACGGCGGCCAAGGTGCGTTCCTGTTCGCGCAGCGATTGCTCCACCCGCTGGACGGTGTCGGCGAGCGCCATCTGCTGGTGGCGCATGGCTTCCTCGGTGCGGCCGTTGCCCCCTTGCCTCATCAGCAGCACGGCAACGCCCAGGACCAGAAAAACCACGACGACAAGCAGGACAATCGAGAGGGTATCCATTGCCTCCCTTTATAAGCTGCCGGCTCGACAAGCGCACGGTGGGCGATTAGAGCATTTCCGATCCAGCCGGTCGCGGCCGGATCGGAAATGCTCTAATCAAAATCCCCAATGGCCCCTCCAAAGCACGATCCCGACGTCTGGCTGTTCGACGTCGACAACACCCTTTATCCGGCCCGCAGCAACCTGTTCGCGCAGATCGACGTGCGCATCGGCCGTTACATTTCCGACTGGCTGAAGGTCGACGCCGAGGAAGCGCGCCGCGTCCAGAAACAGTACTGGCGCGAGCACGGCACCTCGATGCGCGGCATGATGAGCCTGCATGGCGTCGATCCGCGCCACTATCTCGATTACGTCCACGACATCGACTATTCGCCGGTCCTGCCCAACCCCGATCTCGAGCGCTCGCTGGCGGCGCTGCCTGGCCGCAAGATCGTCTTCACTGCCGGCGACGTGCCGCATGCGACCAAGGTCATGGAGCGGCTGGGCGTCGCGCATCACTTCGAGGCGATCTTCGACATCGTGGCCGGCGACTATTGGCCCAAGCCCCACCAGGCGATCTACGACCAGCTCGTGAGGAAGCACAACGTCGATCCGACGCGCGCGGCCTTCGCCGACGACATCGCCGTCAACCTCAAGCCCGCGCACGACATGGGCATGCGCACGGTGTGGATCCGCACCGACGAGAGCGTGAAGCGCGCGGCCGACACCAATCTCGATCACATCCATCACCAGACCGACGATCTCGCGACCTGGCTCTCGGACTGGCTCGCCGAACGGAGCATTAAGAAATGAAGGCCCTGATCCTCGGCGCCGGCGCAGTCGGCGGGTACTGGGGCGCGCGCCTCACCCAGGCCGGTACCGACGTCACCTTCCTGCTGCGCGAGAAGCGTGCCGCGAAGGTCAAGGCGGAGGGCCTCGTCGTGAAGAGCCCGAAGGGCGACGCGACCGTGCCGGTGAAGGTCGTGACCAAAGGCAGCGAAGGCGGGCCGTACGACATCGTCATTCTCGCCTGCAAGGCCTACGATCTCGACTCGGCGATGGACTCGATCGCGCCGGCCATCGGCAAGGATACGACCATCGTGCCGATGCTGAACGGCCACGCGCACTTCGCCAAGCTCGACGCGAAATTCGGCGCCGCGCATGTGGCCGGTGGCCTCGCGCGCATCTCGGGCATGCTCGGCCCCAACGGCGAGATCCTGCACAGCGGCTCCTCCGGCGTGTCGTTCGGCGAGCGCGAGGGCGTGCCCGCGCGGGCGTCGCTGGTGGCGCTCGACGCCGCCTGCAAGAAGGCCGGCATCGAGGGTGGCCTCAACGCCAGCATCAACCAGGATCTCTGGGACAAGTGGATCATGCTGGGCTCGATCGCCTCGATGTGCTCGGCGATGCGCGGCACGGTCGGCGACATGATGGCGAGCGAGGATGGCCCCGCGATCATGGGCGAGATTCTCGATGAGTGCGTCAGGGTCGCCGCCGCCGAGGGCTTCAAGCCCAGCGACAAGGTCGTGGGTGCTGTGCGCACCAACCTCACCGCCAAGGGCGCCAAGACTGTGGCCTCGATCCTGGGCGACATGGAGAAGGGCGGCGCCGTCGAGGCGCATCAGATCGTGGGCGACATGCTGGGCCGCGCCCGCAAGCACGGCATCGCCGCGCCCAACCTGCGGTTCGCCTACGCGCATCTGCAGACCTATGAGGCGCGTCGCGCCCGCGGTGGCATCGCTTACAAGTAGGAGACAAGCCTTGAAGATCCTGATCCTCGGCGCCGGCGCGATCGGCGGCTATGTCGGCGGCCGCCTGCATCAGGCCGGCGCGGACGTGACGTTCCTTGTGCGGCCGGCGCGGCGCGCGACAATCGAACGCGACGGGCTCGCGATCAAGAGCACCAAGGGCGACATCACCCAGAAGGTGAAGACCGTCCTGAAGGCGAGCGACGGCGGGCCGTACGATCTCGTGCTTCTGACCTGCAAGGCCTACGATCTCGACTCGGCGATCGAGGCGATCACGCCTGCCGTTGGCGCGAACACGACGATCGTGCCCCTGTTGAACGGCCTGCGTCATCTGGACGTGCTCGATGCGAAGTTCGGCAAGGTCAAGGTCGTGGGCGGCCTGGCGCGCGTGGGCGTCGCGATGACGGCCGACGGCGTCATCCATCACACCAGCCCGTTCGCCGCCATTTCCTTCGGCGAGCGCTCGGCCGCGCCCGCGCGTCCTGCGCTGGTCGAGCTCGATGCCGCGATCAAGAAGTCTGGCGTCGATGGCGGCCTCAACCAGAACATTACCCAGGATCTCTGGGACAAGTGGATCATGCTGTGCTCGCTGGCGGCCACCAACTGCCTGATGCGCGGCTCGTCGGGCGACGTCCTCGAGGCCGACGAGGGCATGGCGATCGTGATGGAGACGGTCGACGAAGGCCAGAAGGTCGCCGCCGCCGCCGGCCACGATCCCGGCGAGAAAGGCATGCAGACGATCAGGAAGTTCCTGACCGTGAAGGGCTCGAAGTTCACCGCCTCGATGCTCCACGACCTGCAGGCCGGCGGCATGGTCGAGGCCGATCACATCGTGGGCGACATGATCTCGCGCGCCAAGAAGGCCGGCATCGCGACGCCCAACCTGCGCATGGCCTATGCGCATCTGCAGGTCTATCTGCACCAGCGCGCGGCCAAGGTGTCGAAGTAGACTCTACTTGATCAGGCCCGCGCTCTTGGGGAGAAACAGCGAGAGCTGCGGGAACAGGATGATCAGGATCAGCCCGATCATCAATGCCGCGACATAGGGCATGTAGGTCTTCCAGTGCTGGCCGACCGTGAGGTTGGCGAACTTCAGCGCCATCAGCAGTCCGACGCCCATCGGTGGCAGGAAGAGGCCGATGCCGACGGCCGCGGTCTGCACGATGTTGAAGTGAATGGGATCGATTCCCATCTTCTCGGCGATCGGGAACACGACGGGGATCAGCACCACCGCGGCCGGCAGGCCTTCCAGCACCATGCCGAACATCATGGTGATGAAGGCGGTGCACATCAGGAACAGCCACGGCGTGCTTTTCAGTGGCTCGAGCACCTGTGCCAGCATCGACGGCACGCCCGACACGCCCATGATGTACTGGAACACCGAGGCGACCGCGAGCAGGTAGACGACCGACGCGGTCAGGATCGCGCTCTCGTAGGCGAGCTTGCCCATCTCCTTGAAAGAGACGTTCTTGTAATAGAAGCGCGCCGTGAGGAACGCGTAGCCCGCGACCACGGCGCCGGCTTCCGTCGCGGTGAAGATGCCGAGGAAGAAGCCGCCCAGGATCACGATGGGGATCACCATCGGCACGGCGGCGCTCTTGGCCGAACTCCACAGGAAGGCGACGCTGGGCTTGCCGTCGACCGGCCAGTCGTATTTGCGGGCCCGCAGGTATACCAGCACCATCAGGCAGACCATGATGGTCGCGGCCGGAATGAAGCCCGCCAAGAACAGCGCCACCGCCGAGGTGTTGGTGACCTGCGCGATCACGATCATGAAGATGGCGGGCGGCACCAGCATGCCCATCGCCGTGCCGGCCGCGATAAGAGAAGCCGAATCCGCGGGCTTGTATCCGGCCTTGGTGAGCGGCGGCATCAGGGTCGAGCCCAGCGCCGAGACCTCGGCCATCTTCGAGCCGCAGATGTCGGAGAAGAAATAGGCGACGACGATCACAGACATGCCGAGCCCGCCCTTCACCCAGCCGACGAGGGCCCGGGCGAAGGCCACGAGCGCGTGGCTCATGCCGCATTTCTCCATCAGGCCGCCGGCGAACACGAAGGCCGGGATGGCGAGCAGCACCCAGCTCTGCGAGCCCGAGACCATCGAGGACGACAGCACCTGCATGTCGTAGCCGCCAATCCACAGACCCGCGACACCGGCGACGCCCAGCGCGAACACGATGGGCATCGAGAACAGGATCAGGACGACGAAGATCGCCGCGACATACAGCAGCAACATGCGCTTGGGCTTACTCCAGCAGGATGTCGTCGTGGGGCGGCGGCGGCGCCACGATCATGGAGATGGCATAGACGACCAGCAGCCCGCCGCCCACGACAACGGAGGCGTAGAGCACGGCGAGATTGATCTCGAGGCCGGGTGTGGTGAGCGTGCGGTTGAGCAGGCAGAGCTTCACGCCGTACCAGCAGGCGATCGCGCCCACGATCCCGATCAGCACGTTGTGTATGACGTCGACGATCCGCTGGCGCGCCGGGGCGAAGCGCAGGATGTGCAGGGTGAAGTGCGTCCGCTCGCGCAGTCCGATGGCGGCACCCACGAGGGTGAGCCAGGCCAGCATCATCTCGCCCACCTCCTCGACCCAGGTGAAGCGCACGGGATCCCAGTCCATGTAGTCGGTGACCGGGATCATGACGTAACGCAGGAAGACGCCGATCAACAGGTTGATGATCGCCGCGACCAGCAACAGGGAAACGACGACCTTGGGGATCGACGCGATGAAGCGCACGCTCAGGCCTTGAAGCCGGCGACTTCGTCCCACATGGCGCCGTACTGCTTCTGGTAAGCGGGCCAGATCTTGTCCTGCGCGATCTTGCGGAAGGCCTCGACGTCGGCCTTGGCGACCGCCATGCCTTTGGGCTCGAGGGCCTTCTTCGCCTCTTCGTAGTTGTCGATCGACTCGGTCACATCGCGGATCTTCTTCTGGGCCTCGCGCGAGATGTCGAGCATCAGCTTCTGCTGTGCCGGCGTGAGCCCGTTCCATACACCGAGGTTCATCACCGCGTTGGTCGGGCCGTAGTTGTGGAAGGTCATCGAGCAGAACTTCGAGACCTCGTAGATCTTGAGCGCCAGCATGTTGACGATCGGCAGGTCGCCGCCGTCGATCACGCCCTGCTTGGCGGCCGAGATCACCTCGCCCCAGGCCATCGGCACGGCGTTGCCACCCAGACCATTGATCGTGTCGCCGAACACCTTGGCCTGCTGCACGCGGATCTTGGAGCCGCGCAGGTCCTTCGGTTCGACGATCGCCTTCTTGGTCGTGAAGAAGTGGCGGAAGCCGTAGTCGAAGAAGCACAGCGTCTTGACGCCGTATTTCTGCTGGAAGTCCTTGTCGAGCTTGTCGCCGATCGGGCCGTTGAACATCTTGTAGGCTTGGTCGTAGCTCTTCACGAGGTAGGGCACGAGGAAGATGCCCATCTCGGGGAAGATCGTGGCGGCGGCGCCGGCCGGGCTGCCCATGGCGATGTTGCCCGACTTCACGGCGTTCATGATCTCGAGTTCCTTGCTCAGGAGCGTCGAGCCGAAGAACTGCATGTCGAGTTCACCGTTCGACTGCTTCTTCACCTCGCCCGCCATCCAGTCGAAGGCGATCGCGGCGGACTCAGGCACGGCGTTGATGTGCGCGAACACCAGCTTCTTGGCCTCGGCGCGCGCGAAGGTGGGCGCAAGCCCCGTTGCCAGGATCGTCGCCATGCCGCCCGTCACCAGGCTGCGGCGCCGCACGGACACGAGATTACGGCTGCTGATTTTCATGATCGTCGACATGGCGCCCTCCCAGGCACGTTTGTTTGAAGAAACCCTATACGCAGGGTCCGTGCGTGGGAAGCGTTACGGCCGGTAACGAAGCAGAGCGCAGCCGAATCCCGCGAAAATGGCGCCGCTCAAGCGATTGATCCGGCGCTGCCAGCGCGCCTGCTCGAGATAGCGCGCCAGCCCTCGGGCGCTGAGGCCCAGCATGACGTAGGTGCTGGCTTCGACCGCAAGGAAGGTCGCGACGAGCAGCAGGAACTGCGGCATCCATGGCGCGTCCTGCGCGATGAACTGCGGGAAAAAGGCGGCGGCAAAGACCAGCAGCTTGGGATTGCTGATGCCGACCAGGAAGCCGCCGCGATAGAGCGCAAAGCGGCCCGTGGTTTCGCGCGGCGAGGCGTCGAACGGCGCGAGATCGGCCACCGGCGCGCGCCAGGCCTGGATGCCGAGGAAGATTAGATAGGCGGCGCCGGCGTATTTCAGCGCCTCGAAGGCGGCCGGCACCGCCAGCATGAAGGCGCTCACGCCCGCGACCGAGGCGGTGAGCATGACGGCCAGCGCGGACAGGCAGCCTGCCATGCCGATCATCGAGGCGCCGAAGCCGAAGCGGATGCTGCGCGTCGTGACGTACAGCACGTTCGGACCGGGCGTGCACGAAATCAGCACGACCGCGCCGAGATAGAGCCAGAAAGTGGCGAGGGTCATGAAGTCGAGTGTACCCGCACAACCTCACCCTGAGGAGCGGCCGTAGGCTGCGTCTCGAAGGGTGGGCTACAGCACGTCTCGTGGCCCACCCTTCGAGACGGCGCTACGCGCCTCCTCAGGGTGAGGTCGCTGGTCACTGCGCCGCGACGGCACTGTTGTGCTGACCCATGGAGGTGTTGAAGCGGTCGAGCACGTGGCCGGGCCCCTTGGCGTGCTTGACGTAGTCCTTGCCGTCGAAGGTCTTCACACCGTTGCAGAAGACGCCATGCACACCGGTTGGGCGGCGGATAGTGCGGCGGCCGCCACCGGGCAGGTCAGCCACGCGTTCGGCGGGCGAGACGCCCACCGTCGCGGCATCGAACAGCAGCATGTCGGCCTGCGCGCCCACCGCGAGGCGGCCGCGGTTCTGGAGGCCGTAGAGATCGGCGGGGTGCGAGGTGAGGCGACGGATGCCCTCGACCATGTCGAAGTCGCCGCGCTCGCGCACCCAGCGCGCCAGGAAGTGCAGGCCAAAGCCCGCGTCGCACATATAGATGAGATGCGCGCCCGCGTCGGAGAGCGCCACGACGCCGGCCTCGTGCTTCAGCAACTTCGCCACGCCGTCGTCGCCGACATTGAGGAAGCGGCCGAGGAACGCCGTCTCGAGATTCTCATCGAGCGAGAGGTCGAGCATGATGTCGAGCGGATCGCGCTGCTCGGCCGCGGCGATCTCGTGGAGGTAGCGGTTGACGTACTTGGCGTTGGCGGGCTTCTGCGCCACCGCCACCATCACGCGGTCCCAGTTGCCCTGGAAGATCATGCCCGGACGCGGGTTCTTGGCGTTCTCGCGGAACTTGGCGCGCCAGGAGGTGTCGCGATAGACGGCCTTCAGCTGCTCGGGGCTATAGGCCTTGATCGGATCGAACGCCGAGTGGCTGTAGAACGGATAGGCGTTGCCCATCGTGAAGTCGAAGCTGAGCGGCTGGCACGGGATCTGGACGTAGAGCCCGTTGCCGCGCCGGATCGCGGCGGCGCAATCGTCGAAAATCTTGAGCGCGCGTCCGGGCTCCTGCTCGTTGTACATCGCCATGCCGGTGCCCTGGAAAAACGGGCGGCCGTATTTGGCGGCCATCGGCTCCAGCTCCTGCGGTGTCTTCACACCCGAGGCGATGGCGACCACTCCCTTGCCGCGCGGGCCCATGGCGCCCACCAGCGCGTCGAGCTCGCTCATCGGCGCGATGGTCGACGGCATCGGCACGCCACCGTAGCCGGAATGGTTGAGCGAATAGGAAGCGCCGAGCCCGATCGCGCCGTTGTTCATGGCGTCGGCCACCATGGCCTTCATCTTCGCGAGTTCTTCCGGCGTCGCATCGGCGCGCTGCGAGGCGGCTTCGCCCATCACGGCGGTGCGGATCGTCGAGTGGCCCGCCAGCACGGCCACGTTGGCGTAGGGCGCGCGGCGGCGCAGCATTGCCATGTACTCGCCGAAGCTCTCGAAGTCCCAGTTGATGCCGGTGCGCAGCGCGTCGAGGTCCATGCCCTCGACGACCGAAAGATTGCGGATCACCAGGTCGCGGCCCTCTTTCGAGAGTGCCGGCACGATGCCGAAGCCGCAGTTGCCCATGATCGCCGTCGTGACCCCGAGCGAAGGCGAGGGCGACAGTGTCGAGTCCCACGTCACCTGGGCGTCGTAGTGCGTGTGCACGTCGACGATGCCGGGCGTCAGCGTGAGGCCGCCGGCGTCGATCGTCTCGGCACCTGAGTCCTTCACTTCGCCGATGGCGACGATCTTGCCGTCCGTGACCGCGACGTCGGCGCGCTTGGGGTCGTGACCGAGACCGTCGACGACGGTCGCGCCGCGTATGACCAGATCGACCATCAGGACCTCCGTGCCAGCGCGCCGTAAGCGGCAAGCGCCGCGTGATTGACGAGATCGCTGACGGTGGCGCCCATCTGCACGATCTGCACCGGCTTGGAGAGGCCGTCGATCACCGGACCGATCACGGTGACGCCGCCCAGGCTCTGCATCAGCCGCGAGGAAATGTGCGCCGAGTGCAGGCCGGGCATGATCAGGATGTTGGCGGAACCGGTGAGGCGCGTGAACGGATAGGTCGACTTCAGGAGATTGAAGTCGAGCGCCATGTCGGCCTGCATCTCGCCGTCGTATTCGAAGTCCACTTCCTCGGCGTCGAGTATGCGGATTGCCTTGCGGATGCGGTCGATGCGCTCGATCTCGCGGCTGCCGAAGTTCGAGAACGAGGTGAAGGCGATCCGGGGCTCGTGGCCCATGGTGCGCGCGTTCTTGGCCATCTGCTTGGCGATGGTCGCGAGCTGCTCCGGTGTCGGCGTCTCGTTGATCGCGGTGTCGGCGAGGAACACCGTGCCGTGACGGGCGACCACGATCGAGTAGCCCATCGCGACCTTGTTCGTGTCGACGTTGATCACGCGCTTCACGTCGGTGTAGCACTCAGGGAAGCGGCGCGTGATGCCGGTCACCATTCCGTCGGCGTCGCCCGCGGCCACCATGCAGGCGCCGAAGACGTTGCGGCCCTGGTTGACCATGCGCTGCACGTCGCGGCGCAGGTAGCCGTCGCGCTGCAGGCGCTTGTAGACCATGTCGGTGTAGGGCGCGTTCTTGGTCGAGAGCCGCGCGTTGTGGATCTCCATGCCCTCGGTGTTGGCGATGCCCAGGCTCTTCATGGTTTCGCGCACCTGCTCCTCGCGGCCGATCAGGATCGGCGTGCCGTAGCCGTTGTCGCGATAGACGACGGCGGCGCGGATGGTGCGCTCTTCCTCGCCCTCGGCGAAGACGATGCGCTGCGGGTTGGCCTTTACCTGCTCGAACAGGCTCTGCAGCCAGTGGCTGGTCGGATCGAGGCGGCCCGACAGGCTGCGCTTGTACTCGGCGATGTCGAGCGTCTTCTTGGCGACGCCCGAATCCATCGCGGCCTTGGCGACGGCGGCCGAGACCTCGACGATCAGGCGCGGGTCGAACGGCACCGGCACGACATACTCGGGCCCGTAGCGCAGGCGGCGGCCAGAATAGGCGCGGTCGACCTCATCCGGCACGTCCTCGCGCGCGAGCGCCGCCAGCGCCTGGGCGGCGGCGACCTTCATCGGCTCGTTGATCGTCGTGGCGCGCACGTCCAGTGCGCCGCGGAAGATGTAGGGGAACCCCAGCACGTTGTTGATCTGGTTGGCGTAGTCGCTGCGGCCGGTGGCCACGATCGCGTCGGAGCGCACCGACTTCACGTCTTCCGGCGTGATCTCGGGATCGGGATTGGCCATGGCGAAGATGATCGGCTTGTCGGCCATCGACTTCACCATCTCCTTGGTGACGGCGCCCTTGACCGAAAGGCCGAAGAACACGTCGGCGCCCACCATCGCTTCCTTGAGCGTGCGCGCCTTGGTGCGCACGGCGTGGGCGCTCTTCCACTGGTTCATGCCCTCGGTGCGGCCCTGCCAGATCACGCCCTTGGTGTCGACCAGGATGGCGTTCTCGTGCGGCATGCCCATCGCCTTCACCAGCTCGATGCAGGCGATCGACGCGGCACCCGCGCCGTTCACCACCATCTTGATGTCCTTGATGTCGCGGCCGGTGAGATGCAGCGCGTTGATCAGGCCGGCCGCCGACACGATCGCGGTGCCGTGCTGGTCGTCGTGGAAGATCGGAATGTCCATCAGCTCGCGCAGGCGCTGCTCGATGATGAAGCACTCCGGCGCCTTGATGTCCTCGAGGTTGATGCCGCCGAAGGTGGGCCCGAGATAGCGCACGCAGTTCACGAACTGCTCGACGTCCTTGGTGTCGACCTCGAGGTCGATGCAGTCGACGTCGGCGAAGCGCTTGAAGAGGACGGCCTTGCCCTCCATCACCGGCTTGCTCGCGAGCGCGCCGATGTCGCCCAGGCCCAGCACGGCGGTGCCGTTGGAGATCACGGCCACGAGGTTGCCGCGGATCGTGTAATCGTAGGCGGTCGAGGGATCCTTCTCGATCTCGAGGCAGGGCGCGGCGACGCCGGGCGAATAGGCGAGCGAGAGGTCGCGCTGCGTCGCCATCGGCTTGGTGGCGACGACGGCGAGCTTGCCGGGGCGGCCGCGCGAATGAA
>CAIMEE010000268.1 GCA_903839865.1 Enhydrobacter aerosaccus
AGGCCTCGAGGATCTTGTTGGTCGTGCGCGGATAGACGTAGTCGGTGCCCGCGAGGACCCAACGCTTCACTTCGCCGCCATCCTTGCTCATCAGGTAGTCGACGGCCGGAATGGCCTGCTGGTTCGGAGCGGCGCCCGTGTAGAACACGTTACGCTGGCTCTCCTGGCCATCGTACTGCACCGGGTAGAACAGGATGCCGTTCAACTCTTCGAACACCGGCCGCACCGACTTGCGGCTCACCGAGGTCCAGCAGCCGAACACCGCGGCGACCTTGTCCTTCTGCAGCAGCTCGCGCGCCTTTTCGGCGAACAGCGGCCAGTTCGACGCCGGATCGACGACAACCGCCTCGAGCTTCTTGCCCAGGAGACCGCCCTTCTTGTTCTGCTGCTCGATCAACATCAGCATGACGTCCTTCAGGGTCGTCTCGCTGATCGCCATCGTGCCCGACAGTGAATGGAGGATACCGACCTTGATCGTATCGCTCTGTGCGAACGCGCTGGTCGCAGCGCCGGCCATCAGGCCAGCGGCCACCAGGCCCGTCCGAATCATTGAACCCAACTTCATCCCGCTCTCCTTGTTCTTTTCGACGGAAGTGCCGTCGAAGAGTGGGAAAGCGAAAGTCGTGCCAATTACACGACTCGGCTGTGAATTTACCCTACTGGGTTACGAGGATATAAGCGCCACCGGCCAAAATGAGGCCTCCCAGGGCGCGCAAGCCCACGTCGCCGACCAGGCGGCGTACAACCCAACCGAGTCCCGCGCCAATCCCCAGCAGAAAGGCCGTGGCCCCCAAAAAACCCAGCATATACTCGCCAGTATCTGCAGTCGGTGCCTCGAGTGCGTGCACGTAGCCATGGAAGATGGCGAACATCGCCACGACACCCATGGCTGTAGGGGCTGCCACTCGGACTGCAACGAGAACAAGGCCGCCCAGCAAAAACACAGAGGCTAGGATACCCGCCTCGGCAATAGGCAGTTTCATGCCCGCGAACCCGGCAGCTGCCCCGAAGGCCATCATCACGACGAAGGCCACCGGCAGCAGGAAAATCGCCGACGGCTTGCGCGAGGCCAGCAGCGCCGCCCACAGGCCGACACCGACCATGGCCAGGACATGGTCGAGCCCCGTCAGCGGATGGAGGAAGCCTTCATCGACGTGCCCCGGGTGCGCCAGCGCCGGCAGCGCGGCAAAGGCCAGCAGGGTCGAGAGTGCCAGCGAGGTCGAGAGCGGAAGGGTGCGCAGCGTCACGATATTCCTCATCCCAAAATTTCAGCGCGCGGGCAAGCCACCCTGCCGGACGATGAAGGAAACGACCTCGTCGACGCCCTTGTTCTCCTTGAGGTTCGAGAACAGGAACGGCCGCGTACCCCTCATCTTGCGCGCGTCGCGATCCATCACTTCAAGATTCGCGCCAACCATCGGCGCGAGGTCGATCTTGTTGATGATGAGCAGATCCGACCGCGTGATGCCCGGGCCGCCCTTGCGCGGGATCTTCTCGCCGGCCGCCACGTCGATCACGTAGATGGTGAGGTCAGCCAGCTCGGGCGAGAAGGTCGCGGCGAGATTGTCGCCGCCGGACTCGACGAACACGATCTCGAGCTTGGGCCACTTGCGTACGATGTCGGACACGGCCGCCAGGTTGATCGAGGCGTCCTCGCGGATCGCCGTGTGCGGGCAGCCGCCGGTCTCGACGCCCACGATGCGGTCGGGCTCGAGCGCGCCGGCGCGCGTCAGGAACTCGGCATCTTCCTTGGTGTAGATGTCGTTGGTGACGACGGCGATGTCGTAGCCATCGCGCATCTTCTTGCACAGGCGCTCGACCAGCGCCGTCTTGCCCGATCCGACCGGACCGCCCACGCCCACCCGCAAGGGACCGCGCAACTCCATTACTGCATCTCCCGGGTCAGAAGCTTGATGAACGCCACGCCCAGCGCCAGGCAGAGCGGCGAATAGAAATAGAAATCGCGGGTCCGGAACGGCTCGGCGGTGAACTTGCCGCGCCAGCGCGGACCGTAGCCGGCACTGCCCCGGATGAAGAAGATCGCGCCGATCACGATCGAGCCGATCAGGACCAACGGGCTGTCCGGCCACGTCATGATCGCCCACGGCCAGGCCGCAATACAGGTGAGGGCCACGGCTACCGCGGCGCACTGCCAGGGCGGGGGCATGCGCACACGGCCATCGCCGATCACCGCGTGCGCCAGGTCGCGTTCGCTGGCGGCCGGCCAGATTCCGCCCAGCGCCCACCATGCATGCGCCGCCGCCAGGAGCGCGAGGATGATCGTGAGGGAGAGCGGAAGGATCATGACCGGTCCGGACTCGTATACCCGTTCGCCTTCAACGTCATGCGGCGAAATCGGCCGAGCCCAGTGCCGCGTAGCCCAGACCGAGAACGATGCAGAGCGGCGAGTAGATGCGCTTGTCGCGGGTCGCGAAGGGCTCGTCGCAGAAGTACGCGCGCCACCGCGGCACATAGCCCGCAAAGCCCCGCCCCACGAACACGCCACCGATCGCCACCGAGGTCTGGGGGACCGGCAGATCGGTCACGCCCACCGCGACGCACAGCGGCCAGAGCGCCACCGCAGCCAGCACGGCGGACACCGCGATGCAGGCGATCGGCGGCGGCATATGCCGGCGCCCATCGCCCACGACGGCGCGGGCGAGCGCCTCCTCGTTCGCCTCCGGCCAGGTACTGCCGCGGCCCCACTGAAAGTGGAGGAAAGAGATGGCGAACACGACGGCGGACAGAAGGACGGCGCCCAGCTCCCTCATGAGCGGAACAGCCTCGTGTACTGCGTCTCGTGCTTCAGCGAGCACCAGTCGAGCAGCGGCGTCGCGGTGCCGACGTCGTCGAGATCGGTGACGGCCAGTGCCGCGAGCACGGTGCGGCGCACGGCCGCTTCGAGCGCCGCGAGCGCCAGCTGCCCGTCGCTCTGCCCGAGCGGCACGCTGCGCACGGCCGCCGAGATCAGGTTGGCGGTGAAGGCGTGGAGATAGCCGCCGAGCGCCTGTTCCAGCGCGATGCCGTGCACCGCGGCGGCCAGCGCCACCGCGACCGGCAGCGAGATCGCGCCCTCGAGCCGCTCATGTGCCGCGTCGAGGTCTGGGTGCTTCCACGCGTTGCGCGTGATCGAGAGGAACGAGCCGCCCTGCTGACGGGATTCCAGCGCCATCTCCGACGTGCCGCGCCAGGCCGCCGCGCGCTCGGCGATCGCATCGAACGTCGTCCAATCTCCGGCATCTGCCGCACGCCAGGCGGCGGCAAACAAGGCGCCATCCACGCGCCCCGTGCCGTCGGTCAGCACGGACTCGAGCCACATCACCAATGAGACGCGATCCTTGATGAAGCCTTCCTCGACCGCCGTCTCGATACCGTGGCTGTAGCTGAAGGCGCCGATCGGATAGGCGGGCGAGAGCCAGGCGAGCAACCGGTACAGCGGATCCGTAACCGGTTCAGGCATGGCGTTCGGCATGCAGCGCGCCATGGCGATGGTCGGGATCGTGATTGTGCTGACCGTAGGCGCCGCCCTCGGGATCGAATGGCACGCGCACTTTCTTCACTTCGGCGCCCAGGCCCTTCAGCATGTCGATGATCACGTGATCGTCGCGGATCAGGATGCGGTCGGCGTCGATCTGCGCCGGAAGGTGGCGGTTGCCGAGATGCCAGGCGAGCCGCGCGAAGGCGGCGGCGTCGCGGCCGCGGATCTCGACCAGATCCTCGTCGGCCGCCTTCACCTCGACGAAGCCGCCCTCTTCCAGCTTCAGTCCGTCGCCGGAGTGCAGCACCACCGGCTCGACCAGGTCGAGCAGGAAGTCGAGGCCGTTGTCGCCCAGCATCCGCAGCCGCCGGCGATAGCGGTCGTCGAACAGCAGGGTGACGCTGTCGGTCTTCTCCGCCGCGGGCCAGCGGCCGGCGCGGATCACGTCGGTGGCGCGCTTCATGTCAGAACAGGAAGTAGCGTTGTGCCATCGGCAGCGTCTTGGCCGGCTCGCAGGTCAGCAACTCGCCGTCGGCCCGCACCTCGTAGGTCTCCGAATCGACCTCGATCTTGGGGCAAAGCGAATTGTGGATCATGTCCTTCTTGCCGATCTTGCGGGTGCCCTTCACGGCCAGCATCGGCCGCTCGATGCCCCACTTCTTGCCGATATTCTTGTCGAGGCCGGCCTGCGAGACGAACAGCGCCGGGCTCACGATAAGACTGCGCCCGAAGGCGCCGAACATCGGCCGGTAGTGCACCGGCTGCGGCGTCGGGATCGAGGCGTTGGGATCGCCCATCGGCGCGGCCGCGATCGAGCCGCCGATCAGGATCATGTCGGGCTTCACGCCGAAGAACGCCGGCGACCACATCACCAGGTCGGCGCGCTTGCCGACCTCGACCGAGCCCACGTGCTTGGAGATGCCGTGCGTGATCGCGGGATTGATCGTGTACTTGGCGATGTAGCGCTTGGCGCGCACGTTGTCGTTGTCGCCGGTCTCTTCCTTCAGCCGCCCGCGCTGCTTCTTCATCTTGTCGGCGGTCTGCCACGTCCGGATCACGACCTCGCCGACGCGACCCATCGCCTGGCTGTCCGAAGACATCATCGAGAAGGCACCCAGGTCGTGGAGGATGTCTTCCGCCGCGATCGTCTCGCGCCGGATCCGGCTCTCGGCGAAGGCCACGTCCTCGGGAATACGCGCGTCGAGGTGATGGCAGACCATCAGCATGTCGAGGTGCTCGTCCACGGTGTTCACCGTGTAGGGCATGGTGGGATTGGTCGACGACGGCAGTACGTTCTTCTCGCCGCAGAGACGAATGATATCCGGCGCATGACCGCCGCCCGCGCCTTCGGTGTGGAACGTCGCAATCGCGCGGCCCTTGAAGGCGGCCCGCGTCGTCTCGACGAAGCCCGACTCGTTCAAGGTATCGGTGTGGATCGCGACCTGCACGTCCATGCGGTCGGCGACGGTGAGACAGTTGTCGATCGCGGCGGGCGTCGTGCCCCAGTCCTCATGCAGCTTGAGGCCGCAGGCGCCGCCCTCGATCTGTTCCTTGATGCCGGCGGGCTTGCTGGTGTTGCCCTTGCCGAAGAAGCCCAGGTTCATCGGCAGGCCCTGGGCGGCCTGCAGCATGCGGCCCATGTGCCACGGGCCGGGCGTCACCGTCGTCGCAAGCGTGCCGTGCGCGGGCCCCGTGCCGCCACCCAGCATCGTGGTCACGCCGCTGTAGAGCGCATCGTCGATCTGTTGCGGCGCGATGAAGTGAATGTGGCAGTCGATGCCGCCCGCCGTGATGATCTTGCCTTCGGCCGCGATCGCCTCGGTACCGGGGCCGATCACGATGTCGACCCCGGGCTGGACGTCGGGGTTGCCCGCCTTGCCGATGGCCACGATCAGCCCGTTCTTGAGGCCGATATCGGCCTTCACGATGCCCCAGTGATCTACAATCAGCGCGTTGGTGATGACGGTGTCGACGGCACCCTGGGCGCGCGTCCGCTGGCTCTGGCCCATGCCGTCGCGGATGACCTTGCCGCCGCCGAACTTCACCTCTTCGCCGTAGGTCGTGTGGTCCTTCTCGACCTCGATGAAGAGATCGGTATCGGCCAGCCGAACCTTGTCGCCGGTCGTTGGCCCGAACATGCCCGCGTAGGCCGCGCGCGAGATACGCGTCGGGCCCTCGTTCGACGGGCCGACCTTTGCAATGGGTCCCAGCTTGCCCGAGACCTTGGCCTGGAAGCCGTGGGATTCGCGGGCGCCGAGATAGGGCGTGAGGCGCACGGTGCGCGACTGGCCGGGCTCGAAGCGCACGGCGGTGCCGGCGGCGATATCGAGCCGCATGCCCTTTGCACGTTTCCTGTCGAACTTGAGCGCGTCGTTGGTCTCGAAGAAATGATAGTGGCTGCCCACCTGGATCGGCCGGTCGCCGGTGTTGGAGACCTCGATGTGGATCGGGTTGCTGCCCTTGTTGAGTTCGAGCTCGCCCTTGGCGGGGAAGATTTCACCTGGCTTCATGGCGGGCGGCCTCAGCGGATCGGATTGTGGACGGTGACGAGCTTGGTGCCGTCGGGGAAGGTCGCCTCGACCTGAATGTCGTGGATCATGTCGGCCACGCCTTCCATCACCTGCTCGCGCTTGATGACGGTGCCGCCGTCGCGCATCAGCTCGGCCACCGACCGGCCGTCGCGCGCGCCCTCGACCA
>CAIMEE010000269.1 GCA_903839865.1 Enhydrobacter aerosaccus
CAAAGATAGATCGTGGTGATTGGCGCCGGTCGGGTGCCGCCAAACGGGCCGCAAATGTCCTCACCGGCTCAGCGAGACGCCGGCCTGCAACCGTCGGTCCGGGGTTTGTTGGCAAGGCCCAAAACTCTGATCGGATACCGCTGGTGAAAAGTGCATCACTTCCTTGAAGTCTGATGTGACAAGGGATAAGGTCACCCCAGAATGCCGGGGAGAGTTGCATGAACGAGCGCCCTCGCAAGGCAACGCGGCTGACGGTAAGCCTCGAAGAGCAGGACTATCGGACCCTAAATGAGATCGCGTTGGCGCGAGACGCCTCAGTCTCGTGGGTCATCCGCCAAGCCATCCGGCAGTTTATCGACGCATCGCCGAAGCCAATCGATTCACCGGCGCTGCCGCCAATTAGCCAGGCGGGCGATGGTCGATGAGTGTTCACCGGAACAGCACAACAGGTTGGGGCGTGGATCGGACACGCAAACAGTTAACGCGGAGGATCGGTGTTGGCGAGGTTTCGCCAGCATTATCGCTTCTGATTCTTGCCGAGGGCACAGACGCCCTGAATCGGCGAGGTCGTCAAAATTCTAATCGCTTGAAAAGAGCCCCTCACGGGGTGGTCCGGGTTCATGGGCCCCCATCCCGCGGCAGAGAGATGACGAGCGCCATTTCACTTACGACGGACGTCTCACGGTTAATACCGCTCGGGCGGCTCGGTCTCATGAGGACCAGACGCCCATGAAGCCACCTCGTTGGACAGTTGTTAGCCCCTCTGCATACGAGTGGGAACGCGAGGCTCTGGAGTTCCTCCGCGAGCATTTGCCCGACCACGACCCGTGGCGGGCATGGTCGAACTTCGAGTTCGTGGACGACGAGGGGCGCGTCAACGAGGTCGACTTGCTCGTCCTGACACCCGCGGGCCTCCTGCTGGTCGAAATCAAGAGCCGGCCGGGCACGATCGATGGCGACGCCCATAGCTGGGTTTGGACGACGGATGGCCGCAGGCACACCGTCGATAACCCGCTTCTGCTGGCCAACCGGAAGGCAAAGCGTCTTGCGTCTCTGCTGAAGCGACAGGATGCGTTTGGCCGCGGCGCCAATCGAGTGCCTTGGGTGACGGAGGTCATCTTCCTCTCAAAGGTTCTACAACCGCCGCGTATCGATCCTGGGACAGCACGCAGAGTGTTCCTGAGAGGAAACCCGCGCGGAGCCTCCGACACCGGCATCATCGCCGCGCTGACGGGCACGCTGGATACCGAGCTCGGTCGACCCGGATCAGTGGACTCGAATATTGCGCGCGCAACTGCGCGATCGATCGAGCAAGCAGGTATTCGACCGGCCGGCCGCGATCGGCGGGTTGGTGACTACCTCCTCGGCGCTCTACTCGGCGAGGGTGATGGCTGGCAGGATTTTGTGGCGAAACACGCGAGCCTCGGAGTGGCGCGCCGCGTTAGGGTCTATCCGTACGCGCGTGCCGCGTCCCCTGATGAGCGCGAACGCCTGGGCCGCATGGCCATGCGCGAGTTCCGCGTTCTTGAGGGGATCGATCACCCCGGGATCCTCAGGGTACTCGACTTCCGTGAAACGGAACTTGGCCCTGCACTTGTATTCGAGCATGACCCTAATTCGATCAGTCTCGACCGCTTCCTACGAGAAAAGCTATCGGACCTGACGGCGGAGGCGCGTCTGGGGCTTCTCCGTCAGTTGGCCGAGGCGCTTGGTCATGCTCATGGCAAGCGCCTGTACCATCGCGGCCTGGCGCCGCAGAA
>CAIMEE010000270.1 GCA_903839865.1 Enhydrobacter aerosaccus
CGGTCGAGGCGGAAATGGTCAGGAACCACGAGGCCGGCGACCACGGCTTCGCCCAGGCCCCAGCTCGCTTCGATCAGGCGCTCGTCGGCGCCGGTGACCGGGTGCTCGGTGAACATGACTCCCGCGACGGCGGGATCGAGCAGCGTCTGGACGACGACGCCGACGCTCGGCCGAGTGAACAGACCGACGCGCTGGCGATAGGTGATCGCCGAGTCAGAATTGGCGGACCACCAGACGTCGCGGACAGCGCCGGGGACATCGGCCGTCGAATGGACGTTGAGCACAGTGAGGTGCTGGCCTGCGAAGCTTGCCGCCGCGCCGTCTTCGTCGACGGCGGAAGAGCGCACGGCGAACGGCGCCGACAGGCCTGCGACGGCCTTCGCTAACTTCTCGATCGCCTTGGCGTTGCCCGAGGCGACGGCCTCGACCAGGTCGCCCGAGAGCGCTACGCCGGGCGGGACCGGCAAGCCCTGGCGCACGGCGTCGCCCAGCCCGACGGCCTTCGATCCGTAGAGCGCCGTCTCGCGCGCCCTGGCGAAGGGGACGACCTTCTTCATCCGATTACCGTGACCTCGCCGGCATCGCCATCGACCCGAACACGGATGCCATCGGCGATGCGTTCGGTCGCTTCGCGAGTTCCGACGACGCCGGGGATGCCGTATTCGCGCGATACGATCGCAGCATGCGACAGCAGCCCACCATTGTCGGTGACGATCCCGCCCAGCAGCGGCAGGAGGATATTGAAGGCCTCGGTCGTCGACTCGGTGACGAGCACGTCGCCCCGGGCGATCCGGCCAAACTCGGATGGCCCGGAGACGCGACGGGCGGGCCCTTCGTAGACGCCCTTGCTCGCGGCAAGTCCGAAGAGGATCTTTTCCTCGTTCTGCGCCTGGGAACTGCCGAAGAGGTGGCCCAGCGCAATGAAGATGGCGCGCATGACGCGGCCGGCCGCTGGCGGCAGGGCCGCGAGGTCGGGCGGTGGCGGTGCCGGCGGACCGAGGTGGGGCGGGACGTCCTTGGCGGTGTAGGTCGCGCGGTAGACGGCGCGGCTGGCAAGTTCCTCCGCCGACGGGCCGCCGGTGCCGGCAGTCAGCGCGCACATCTCTTCGAAGCTGGCGTCCAGCATCTGAGGGGCAGCGGCGAGGCGGCCACGAACCGTCACCCGCCGGCCAGCTGCCAGGGCGGCGCGGCGCATGAGACCCGACGCCCAGATGTCGCTGTAAACGCCGCGCTCGTCGCGCAGGCGGTAGGTGAGGCGGGCTTCGCCGAGCAATTCGTCGAACTCCTCGCGGTGCGCCGCGGGTACATTGGCGCGTACCTCGGCAATGCGGGCATCAACGTCCGACGCCGCCTCGGCTTCGCCGGAGACGGCGATGCGGATCGCCCGGAGCAGCGCGTCGGGCAGTTCGAGTGCCGTCGGCTCGGCGATGTCGAAGCCGTCGATCAGGCGGTTGCCGACCAGATCGAGATAGCCGGAGACGGCAGCACCTGCCTCGCCGCCGAGGGAACGCAGGCTAGCCAACACCTCGGCCGGGTCGCCGCCGGATTCGAGGAGTTTGCGGGCGGAGGCATCACCGGTGAACGCTTTCTTCAGGCGCTCCATCTCGTCAGACCCACCCGCCGACACCGTCGCCGAGCCACGCATCAATGCCAACAGGTCGGACGGCGGCAGGCCCGTCCAGTCGCCGACATGGGCCAGGAAGTCTCCGGTCGGGAGCACGGCACCGGCGGTGAAGCGCATGTGCTGGGCGATCATGGCCGCATGGTGGTCGCGGCAGCGCGTCAGATAGGCAACCAGTTGGGCATCGGAGAGGGCGTCGGGATCGACCGCCTGCAGCTCGCGGTGCATGGCAATGGCCGCCGGTTTGCGGTTCTCGTCCCAGTCGCGCAGCTGCTCGCGCCACAGCTTCTGCACAAAGACCTGTTCGGCGCGCTGAAAGCGCTGGGGCATATCGGCTTCCGGCGCCGGCAGCACCTGATTGTAGCCGAAGCCCTTGACGTAGCCGATCTGCAGTCCGTCGATGAGCATCCCGTAGAAGCGGGCGAATTCGTTGGTGCCCGCTTTGAAGGCGGGCGGATGGATTGCCTGGAAGTAGCGCGTCATCGGGCGCGGGAAGTGCACGGGATCCTGCTCCCACGTTCCGGGCCCCGGTGGCTCAAGATGGAGTTTGGTCGAAGTTTCCGACGCAGTCATGGCGCTTTTCCTCTTCGGGACAACCTGCAGATCTCGGGCCGTCGCTGGCGATCGTTGATGGGCAACGGCTGCAGCAGAACAACCCTCGCTACACTTTAGGGAACGTCTGAACAAGACATATTGAGGTGCATGTCAACGCAACGTGAGAATGTCCGTATTCCTCCGGCGTGGGCCGCCTGTACGCTGATGATCTGGTCGTGAAGATTGCGGGTACGTGGGCACGATGACCGTGTCCGCTAACCTTGATGGACACGATTGC
>CAIMEE010000271.1 GCA_903839865.1 Enhydrobacter aerosaccus
ACACACGATAGAACTGGCTGAGGCAGGTGACGGCGATCAGCAGCGCAAGCAACGGCAATTTCGACGCCATGGCGATCCTGCTAGCATGGTCCGTGCGCGCTGTCCTTCGGCGTGGACCGAACAATCGGAGGGATCTCCATGAAGGCGCAATGCTGCATCGTGGGCGGCGGCCCGGCCGGGATGATGCTGGGCTTCCTGCTGGCCCGCACCGGTGTCGAGGTGATCGTGCTGGAGAAGCACGGCGACTTCCTGCGCGATTTTCGCGGCGACACCGTGCATCCCTCGACGATGACGGTGATGCATGAGCTGGGCTTCCTCGACGATTTCCTCAAGCTGCCGCACCACAAGATCGACAAGTTCGCGGGCTATTTCGGCACCAAGCGGGTGCAGATGATCGATCTCTCGCACCTGCCGGTGCCCGCGCCGTTCATCGCCATGATGCCGCAGTGGGACTTCCTCGATTTCATCGCCGCGCACGGCAAGGCCTTGCCGCGCTTCAAGCTCCTGATGCATGCGGAAGCGAAGGCGCTGATTTCCGAGGGCGGCAAGGTCGTGGGCGTGCGCGCGACGGTCGATGGCCGCGACGAGGAAATCCGCGCCGATCTGGTGGTGGGCTGCGACGGCCGCCATTCGATGGTGCGCGAGCAGACCGGGCTGAAGCTCGACGTGCTGGGCGCGCCGATGGACGTTATGTGGTTCCGCGTCACCCACAAGGACGGCGATGCCAACGAGGTGATGGGCCGCTTCAACGCCGGCGGCCTGATCGTGATGCTCGACCGCGGCGACTATTGGCAATGCGCCTACGTCATTCCCAAGGGCGCGGCCGATCGCGTGCGCGCCCAGGGCATCGACAAGGTGCGCGAGACGCTGGCCGGCATGATGCCGGGATTCGAGCGGCGCCTCTCCGAACTCACGAGCATGGACGATCTCAAGCTGCTCACCGTCGCGGTCGAGCGGCTGGAGACTTGGTGGAAGCCGGGCGTGCTCTGCATCGGCGATGCCGCGCACACCATGTCGCCGATCGGCGGTGTCGGCGTGAACATCGCCATTCAGGATGCGGTTGCCGCCTCCAACATCCTGGCGGCGCCTCTACGCGAGAAACGGCTGAAGGACTCCGACCTCGCCGCCGTACAGGGGCGCCGAATGTTTCCGGCGCGCGCCACCCAGGCGATGCAGGTCGCCGTTCAGAACAACATCATCGCGCCGGCGCTCGCGGGCACCGGCGAGGTGAAGGTGCCGTTCCCCGTGACCCTGATGCAGTGGTTTCCGATCTTGCGCCGCCTTCCCGCGCGCCTCGTGGGCACGGGCGTGCGGCCGGAACACGTGCAGATGAAGGCGGTTACTTGACGGCGGAGGCCGCCTTGGCCTGACGGACCGCCAGCGCGAGCGACGCTCCAAGGTCGGCCAACAGCTTGGCGCCGACCTCGTCGTTGAACTTTCCGTCGACGAATTTCGTGTGCGCCTGTCCGATCATGACTTCCGGCTTGTTCACCGGCCGACCGTCGAGGAAGACCATCATCTGCCGCAGGTGATATTGCGCACGCGCCGTGCCGAGCGGTCCGCCGGCGGCACCGAGGATCGCGACGGGCTTGGCGGCAAACGGCTGCGGTGTCGTGCGTGACAACCAGTCGATGGCGTTCTTCAGCACGCCCGGGACCGAGTAATTGTATTCCGGCGTCGCGAATACGACGCCGTCGGCCGCCAGCATCGCCTGCTGCGCGGCAGTTACCGGTGCGGGAAAGCCCTTCGCCTGGACATCGGCGTCATACAGCGGCCACTCGCCGATCTCGATGGTCTGCATCGTGCAGCCCGCGGGCAGCTTATCGGCAAAGAGGTTCAGCGCCATGCGATTGAAGGAGCCCTTGCGCAGGCTGCCGCAGAAAGCGACCAGTTTGATTGGCTCAGACATTGCGTAAGCTCCTTTGCGAGATGACGGGCAGACGGCTAGATAGAAGCCCTCGAGGAGATTGGCAACGCATGCCGCTACGCGACATTACGCTGGACGATATCGAATCGCTCGCCGTGGGCGCCTGGGTGCTGGGCACCGGCGGTGGCGGCAGCCCCTATCTCGGGCTTCTGAACCTGCGCGCCCTCTACAAGGAGGGCCACAGACTGCAGCTCATGCCGGCCTCGGAGCTGGCCGACGACGACTGGGTGGCCCCGGTCTCCAACATGGGTGCACCGCTGGTGGGACAGGAGCGTCTCAGCGATCACCGTACCGCCGCGCGCGCCGTCAGCCTGATGGAGCGTCACACCGGCTACAAGTTCCGCGGAATCATGTCGCTCGAGATCGGTGGCGGCAATTCGCTTCAGCCGTTGATGGCGGCGGCGCATCTCAAGCGACCGGTCATCGACAGCGACATGATGGGCCGCGCCTATCCGGAAGCGCAGATGACGTCGGTCGCGGTCGCCGACCTGATGCCGTGCCCGCTGACCACCGTCGACGTGCGCGGCCTCGAGTCGGTTGTCGAGAAAGTGCCGACGTGGAAGTGGATGGAGCGGGTGAGCCGCAAGATCTGCGTCGAGTACGGTTCGACCGCGTCGACCTGCAAGGCGCCGCGCACCGGCGCCGAGATCAAGAAGTGGGGCATCCACGGCACGACCACCAAGGCAATTGCCATCGGCAGTGCCGTGCGCGAGGCCCAGCGCAATCATGAAGATCCGGTCGCGGCGATCCTGAGCGTCGAGCCGGGCAAGGTCCTGTTCAAGGGCAAGGTGATGGACGTCGAGCGGCGCGCCACGGAGGGTTTCCTGCGCGGACGCTGCCGCTTCGACGGCATGGACGAATATCGCGGCGCGAAGCTCGAACTCAACTTCCAGAACGAGTGGATCGTGGCCTGGCTCGACGGCCAGCCGATCGCCATGTCGCCCGACCTGATCTGCGTCCTCGACTCGGTGGCGGGCGAGGCGGTCGGCACGGAGACCATCCGCTACGGCCAGAGGGTGACCGTGATCGCGCTGCCGCCGCCACCGGTGTTCCTGACGCCGAAGGGCCTGCAGCACGTGGGCCCGCGCGCCTTCGGCTACGACATCGAGTTCAAGAGCGTCTTCGCATGAGCTTGCGGGAGCTCTCCGCCGACGACATCGAGTCTCTGGCCGTCGGCGCCTGGGTGCTGGGCACGGGCGGTGGCGGCAGCCCGTACCTGACGCTGCTCAACATGCGCGCCCTCTATAAGGAGGGTAAGCGCGTGCAGCTCATGCCGGCGTCCGACCTCGACGACGACGCCTGGGTCGGCATCGTGGCCAGCATGGGGACGCCCTTGGTCGGCCAGGAGCGCCTGACCGATAGTCACACCATCACGCGTGCCGCGCTCCTCATGGAGAAGCACAGCGGCCGGAAGTTCGATGCCGTCATGAGCGTGGAGATCGGCGGCGGCAATGGCGTGCGGCCGTTGATGGTCGCGGCGCACATCGGCGTGCCGGTGGTCGATTCCGATACGATGGGTCGGGCCTATCCCGAGGCGCAGATGAGCTCGGTCGCGGTGGGCGAGCTCAAGCCCTATCCGCTGACGGCGGTCGATGTTCGCGGCATCGAATCGATCATCGAGAAGGTGCCGAGCTGGAAATGGGCCGAACGGGTCGCGCGCAAGATCTGCGTCGAGTTCGGCGCGGCGGCGTCGACCTGCAAGCCGCGCACCGGCGCCGAGGTGAAGGAGTGGGGCATCCACGGCACCACCAGCAAGGCGATCCGGATCGGTCACGCCGTGCGCGAAGCCCAGCGCACGCATGTCGATCCCGTCGAGGCCATCTTGGCGACCGAACCGGGCAAGCTGCTCTATCGCGGCAAGGTCGTGGACGTGGAGCGCCGCATCACGGAAGGCTATCTGCGCGGCCTCGCGCGTTTCGACGGCATGGACGACTATCGCGGCGCGAGGCTCGAGCTCAACTTCCAGAACGAATGGATCGTGGCGCGCTTGGACGGCGAACTGATCGCCACGTCGCCGGACCTGATCTGCGTCCTCGACACCGAATCGGGCGAGGCGATCGGCAGCGAGACGATGCGTTACGGCCAGCGCGTCACGGTGATC
Source organism: Enhydrobacter aerosaccus (assembly GCA_903839865.1). GTDB lineage: Bacteria > Pseudomonadota > Alphaproteobacteria > Reyranellales > Reyranellaceae > Reyranella > Reyranella aerosaccus_A. The sequence goes on from CAIMEE010000271.1 coordinate 4,029, forward strand.
GCGCTGCCGTCGCCGCCGGTGTTCCTGACGCCGAAGGGCCTGCAGCATGTCGGGCCGCGCGCCTTCGGCTATGACCTCGAGTTCAAGAGCGTGTTTGCATGAGTTTGCGTGAGATCACTGCCGACGACATCGAGTCGCTGGCCGTCGGCGCCTGGGTGCTTGGCACGGGCGGTGGCGGCAATCCCTATCTGGCGCTGCTGAACATGCGCGCCCTCTACAAGGAGGGCTATCGCGTCAAGCTGATGCCTGCGTCGGACCTCGCCGACGATGCCTGGATCGCGACCGTGGCCGGCATGGGGGCGCCGCTGGTCGGCATGGAGCGGCTGAACGACAGCCGCACGATCGCACGCGCGGTGCGGCTGATGGAAGAGCACACCCGGCGCAAGTTCGACGGCATCATGGGCATGGAGATCGGCGGCGGAAACGGCGTGCGCCCCCTGATGGCCGCCGCGCATACCAACCTGCCGGTGATCGACACCGACACGATGGGGCGCGCTTACCCTGAGGCACAGATGACGTCGGTCGCGGTCGGAGGGCTCACGCCCTATCCGTTGACGGTTGTGGACGTGCGCGGCCTCGAGTCGATCGTCGACAAGGTGCCGACGTGGAAATGGGCCGAGCGCGTGGCCCGCAAGATCGTGGTCGAGTACGGCTCGACCTCGTCGACCTGCCAGCCGCCACGCACCGGCGCGGAAGTGAAGAAGTGGGGCATCCACGGCACGACCACCAAGGCGATTGCCATCGGCAAGGCCGTACGCGAGGCGCAGCGCACGCACAGCGATCCGATCGAGGCGATCCTTGCGATCGAGCCCGGCAAGGTCCTCTATCGCGGCAAGGTGATGGACGTCGAACGCCGCGTCACCGAGGGCTACCTGCGCGGCATCGCGCGTTTCGAGGGTATGGACGACTATCGCGGTTCGCGGCTCGAGATCAATTTCCAGAACGAGTGGATCGTCGCGCGCCTGTTTGCGGGCAAACCTGACGGCGAGCCGCTCGCCATGTCGCCCGACCTGATCTGCGTCCTCGACGCGGATACGGGCGAAGCGGTGGGCAGCGAGACGATCCGCTACGGCCAGCGGGTGACCGTGATCGCCCTGCCGCCGTACCCGGTTTTTCTGACGCCCAAGGGCATGGAGCATGTGGGCCCGCGCGCGTTCGGCTATGACTTGGATTACAGGAGCGTGTTTGCATCATGAGACGCATCGGCATCGACGTCGGCGGCACCAACACGGACGCCGTCCTGATCGAGGACGGCAAGGTCATCCGCGCGGTCAAGGCGCCCACCAGCGAGGACGTGACCACGGGCATCCTCGACTCGCTGAAGAGCCTGGGCGCGACCGGCGCGCTGAAGGACAAGAAGGTCGACGGCGTGATGATCGGCACCACGCACTTCATCAATGCGGTGGTCCAGCGCCGGCATCTCACCAAGGTCGGCGCGCTCCGTCTCGGCATGCCCGCGACCTCGACCCTGCCGCCGTTCTGCGACTGGCCGGAGGATCTCGCGACCCTGGTGCGCGGCGGCGTGTGGATGGTCGAGGGTGGCCATGAATACGACGGCCGTCTCTTCATGCCGCTCGACGAGGCCGCCGTCACCAAGGCCGCCGAGGAGATGAAGAAGCTCGGGCTGAAGTCGGTCGCCATCTCGGCGATCTTCTCGCCGCTCGACAATACGCACGAGCGGCGCGCGGCCGAATTGATCACCAAGGTGATCCCCGACGCCGTCATCACCTGCTCGTCCGACCTGGGCCGCATCGGCCTGCTGGAGCGCGAGAATGCCGGCCTGCTGAACGCGGCCCTGGCGGACCTGTCGCGCGAGACGATTGCGGCCTTCGAGAAATCGATCCGCGATTCGGGCATCGCCGCACCCCTGTTCATCACCCAGAACGACGGCACGGTTGCCGAAGCAAGCCAGGCGCGTCGCCTGCCGGTCTACAGCTTCGCCTCCGGCGCCACGAATTCGATGCGCGGCGCGGCCTATCTCTCGGGCCTGCAGGACGC
>CAIMEE010000272.1 GCA_903839865.1 Enhydrobacter aerosaccus
CCCCCCCCCCCCCCCCCCCCCCCCCCCCCCCCCCCCCCCCCCCCCCCCCCCCCCCCCCCCCCCCCCCCCCCCCCCCCCCCAGATCAAGAGTGGCAGATCGAGCGGGGCGCCGAGGAGGGGGAGTTGGCGCAATTAGCGCTACCCCGCTACCCCCTCGGTCCTCCCGTTTTCCCGTTATTTAAACGGGCGGCGCTAAGTGGCGCCGCCGCCGTTCACGGCGATCATCTGGCCGTTAATGTAGGCGCCGGCTTCGGAGACGAGCAGGCGTGCGGCGGCTGCGACTTCGACCGGCTTGCCGAAGCGGCCGAGCGGCACGCGCGCGAGCGTTGCGGCGCGGGCTTCGGCCGAGGCATTTTTCTCCTCGACGTCGGGAGCGATCGGGCCGGGCGAGATCGTGTTGGTCGTGATGCCCTTGGGACCGAATTCCATGGCCAGCGCCTTGGACAGGCCCCAGATGCCGTGCTTCGCAACGGACACCGGCGCGCGGCCGGCGTGGCCGTGGATCGCATTCATGCCCGCGAAGTTGACGATGCGGCCCCAGCCCTTCTTCACCATGCCGGGCAGGCAGGCGCGGGAAAGCCAGATCGCGGCGTTCATGTCGACATTGATGACGCGGTCCCAGTCGGCGTCGCTCATCTCGAGGAATGGCTTGTTGGGGCGAAGCGCTGCGTTGTTAAGCAACGCATCGACGGCGCCGAACGCCTTGATCGCCTCGTCGGCGATGCGCTTGCATTCGGAGGCCTCGCCGACGTCGCCCATGATCACGAGCGTCTTCACGCCGAACTTCGCCGCTTCCTTTGCAACGCCGTCGCAGGCTGCCTTGTCGCTGGAGCCGTTTATGACGACGTTGAAGCCGTCCTCGGCCAGGCCCAGCGCGCAGGCGCGCCCGATGTTCTTGCCGCCGCCGGTGATCAGCGCGGTCTTTCCATTTGCGGCCATCAGACGACACCTCCCGCACGCAGTTCCTTGATCTTCTTTGAGCTCATGCCGAGGCTCTTCAGCACCGCGTTGGTGTGCTGGCCGAGATCGGGCGTGGGCTTGAGTTTCTTGGGCTGCGGCGCGCCCGTCATGTTGATCGGATTGCCGACCACCTTGATCTCGCCGAGCTTGGGATGCTTCACGCTACGCGCGATGCCGAGATGCTTCACCTGCGGCTCGGCGAAGGTCATGTCGATCGAGTTGATCGGCCCGCACGGCACGCCCGCCTTGTTGAGCGCGGCGATCCAGTGCGCGGAGGTGTTGGTCCGGGTGACGGCGCTGATGCGCTCGTTCAGCTCCTTGCGGTGCTGCGAGCGCAACGCGGGCGTCGCGTGATCGGGATGGTCGAGCAACTCGCCGCCGCCCATTGCCTTCGCGAAGCGCGTCCACATGCTCTGGCCGGCGGCCGCGATGTTGATGTAGCCGTCGCTGGTCTGGAACACGCCGGTCGGGATCGAGGTCGGGTGATCGTTGCCCGCCTGCTTGGGCACCTCGCCCTTCATCAGCCAGCGCGCGGCCTGGAAGTCGAGCATGAAGATCTGCGCCTCGATCAGCGAAGTGTGGACCCACTGGCCCTTCTTGGTGCGCTCGCGATTGTAGAGGGCGAGCGTGATCGCCTGGGCGAGCAGAAGGCCCGCCGTCAGGTCGCAAATGGGAATGCCGACCCTCATCGGGCCGCGGCCAGGCTCGCCCGTGATGGACATGAGACCGCCCATGCCCTGGGCGATCTGGTCGACGCCGGGGCGCGCCGCATCGGGTCCGTCCTGGCCGAAGCCCGCGATCGAGCCGTAGATGATCTTCGGATTCACCTTCTTGACCGACTTGTAGTCGACCTTGAGGCGGTACTTCACGTCGGAGCGGTAGTTCTCAACGATGACGTCGGCCTTCTTCGCGAGCTTCATGAAGATGGCGTGGCCTTCCTTGCTCTTGAGGTTGAGCGTGATCGCCTGCTTGTTCCGATGCAGGTTCTGGAAGTCGAAGCCGTGACGCGCACCGCCCATCGAGTCGGTGGTCGAGCCGGGCTCGGGCGGCTGCTCTATCTTGATGACCTGCGCGCCCCAATCGGCGAGCTGGCGCACGGCGGTCGGGCCCGCGCGATGCGCGGTGAGGTCGAGAACCTTGATGTGGGAGAGGGGAAGCTTGGCCATGGTGTCGTTTCCTCTTTGCTGGGGGCGCGCCACTCCAGTGGCGCGATAATTCTTGATGCTGGCAGATGACGCGCCACTAGAGTGGCGCGCCCCCCAGCGCCTACTTGCCCTTGAACACGGGCTTTCTCTTTTCCATGAAGGCGCGGCGGCCTTCCTTGAAGTCTTCGCTGTCGAAGCAGGCCACCGTCATGGCGTCGAGCTTCTTGAGGTCGCGCTGCGACTCGGGCTTGGCGATCTCGCGTGCGGCCGCTTTCGCGAGCGCGATGGTGAGCGGCGCGTTCTGCGAGATCGCGTCGGTCGTCTTGGCCACGAATGCGTCGAGCTCGGCGTCCGGCGCCACGGCATTCACGAGGCCCATCTCGTAGGCCTCCTTCGAGGAGAACTGCTTGGCGGTGAAGAGGAACTCCATCGCGCGCGGCAGGCCCACGATGCGCGAGAAGCGCTCGATGCGCAGGAAGCCGTAGCCGAGGCCGAGCTTGGCCGCCGGCACGCCAAAGCGCGCGCCCTCGTTGCAAAAGCGCATGTCGCAGCACGCGGCGAGGTTCATGCCACCGCCGATGCAGTAGCCGGTGATCTTGGCGATGGTGGGCTTCGAGAAGTTATACAGGCCTTCGTAGCCTTCCTTGGAGATCGCATCGTAGCGGACCTGGGCCTCGGCGTTGGCCCGTTCGCTCTCGAACTTGGAGATGTCGGCGCCGGATACGAAAGCCTTGCCGCCGGCGCCGCTTACCACGACGCAGCGCACCTCAGGATCGGCCTCATAGTCCTTCAGGAGGCCCACGAAACCGTCCCACATGTCGAGCGACACGGCGTTCAGCTTGGTGGGGTTGTTGAACACAATGTGACCGACGGCACCCTCGCGCCTGCCGTAGATTTTCTGCTCTTGCATCACCCGGTACCTCCAATTGGCCGGGAATATAGCGCGCGGCCGCTATTTTGAATAAGGTGTAAGCAAGGGAGTGGATTTGGCCTCTGTTGAATTGAAGGCCCTGGGCAAGCGGTTCGGCGCGGCCACAGCGGTCGATGGAGTGTCCTTGCGCATCGAACATGGCCAGTTGGTCTGTTTGTTGGGCCCGTCGGGTTGCGGCAAGACCACGACGCTGCGGTTGATCGCGGGTTTCATCGAGCCCTCGGCTGGCGAAATCGTGGTTGGCGACAGGGTCCTGTCCTCGCCCGCGCGGACGGTGCCGCCCGAAGGCCGCAACATGTCGATGATCTTCCAGAGCTATGCGCTTTGGCCGCACATGACCGTGGCCGAGAACGTGGCCTATGGCCTCAGGATCCGGCGCATGGATGCCGCCACGATCGCGGCCAAGCTCAAGGCCATCCTGTCGACGACCCGTCTCGAGCCGCTGGCCGGGCGCTATCCCGGGGAATTGTCGGGCGGCCAGCAACAGCGTGTGTCGCTCGCCCGTGCCCTGGTGGTCGAGCCGGAGACCTTGCTGCTCGACGAGCCGCTCTCGAATCTCGATGCCAACCTGCGCGAGGAAATGCGGTTCGAAATCCGCCGCCTGCACGATCGGTATCGATACACGACGGTCTATGTGACTCACGATCAGTCCGAGGCAATGACCACCGCCGATCTGATCGCGGTCATGAACAAGGGCCGGATCGAGCAGCTCGGCACGCCGAAGGAGATCTACGAGCATCCCGTCTCGGCCTTCGTCGCGCGATTCATCGGCGGCAGCAATATCCTCGAGGGCAAGGCCCTGGATGCTGAGCGGGTCTCGATCGGCGGTACGGCGCTGCGTACGACGGGACGGCCACTCAAGCCGGGGGAGACGGTTGCGGTTTCAGTCCGCCAACACGATGTCGGTCTGCACACCGCGGCACCGGCCGGCAGCGACAATGTGCTTCATGCGACCGTCGCCCGTCAGGTCTTCCTGGGCGGCTATCGCGACTATACCGTCGTGCTCGACGACAAGACGGAAATGCGGGCAACGGTTTCGGCCGACAACGACATCCCCCCGGGCCGGGACGTGTGGCTCAGCCTGCCGGCCGCAAAGTGCCGGGCTCTGATGGAGGGAAACACACCATGACCATTAAGATCACGCGGCGGCGCGTGCTGGCGACAACCGCTGCGACGACGCTGGCGACGACCGGTCCCTTCTTTACCTCGGCCCAGGCTGCGCCCCCGGCGGAGAAAATCACGCCGGAGCTGATCGCCGCCGCCAAGAAGGAAGGCAAGGTCACCTGGTACACCTCGATCGACCTCGTGCTCGGCGAGAAGGTCGGCAAGGCGTTCGAGGCGAAATTCCCCGGAGTGTCGATGAAGCTCGAGAGATCCGGGGCGGAGCGCAACTTCCAGCGCATCGGCCAGGAGTATGCGTCGAAGATCTACAATTGCGATGTCGTGAACAGCTCCGATGCCGCCCATCTCATCGTCTGGAAGCGGCAGAAAATCCTCGCCCCCTATGTGCCGGAAGACGTGGCGCGGGATTTTCCCGACGGCGAAAAGGATCCGGACGGCATGTTCGCCTCCTGGCGGGTCACCCTCTGTCCGATGGGCTACAACACCAAGCTGGTGAAGGCCGAAGATGCCCCGAAGTCCTATGCGGACCTGCTCGATCCGAAGTGGGTCGGCAAGCTCGTGAAGGCGCATCCGGGCTACAGCGGCACGATCATGACCTCGACGCAGCAGTGTAGCCGGGATCTCGGCTGGCCGTTCTTCGAGAAACTCTCGAAGCAGAAGGTCATGCAGGTCCAGTCGGCGACCGAGCCGCCGAAGAAAGTCATCCTGGGCGAACGCCAGGTCATGGTGGACGGTGGCGAGTACGTGGTGCTCGAAGCCAAGTCGCGTGGCGAGCCGATCGAGGTGATCTATCCCACTGAGGGTACGCCATTGATCACCGGACCCTCGGCCATCATGGCGAGCGCCCCTAATCCCAATGCGGCCCGGCTGTTCTACGCATGGTCGATGACGGCCGAAGCGCAGCAGCTCAACATCGACGTCGCCGGACTTCGTTCCGCCCATTCGAAGACCGTCGACAAGCCGGGCGTCCGCAAGTTCGCGGACATCAAGATGATGAAGGAAGAAGCAAGCGTCGTCGCCGACAGGGCAGACGAAATCAAGGCGCAGTACGTCAAGTACTTCAAGGTCTAGCCATGCGCCGTAGAACCTTCGTCCAGGCCGCAGTGCTCCTTCCTCTCGGCGCGCACGTCGTGACCGCGATGCCGGCGGCCGAGCCGATCACCCCGGCTCTCGTCGAGGCGGCGAAGAAGGAAGGCAAGGTCAGCTACTACAACGCAATGGATCTCTCGGTCGTCGAGCCGATGGCCAAGGCCTTCGAGACGAAGTTTCCCGGCATCAAGGTTGCCGTCGAACGGTCGGGTGCGGAGCGCGTGTTCAGCCGCATCGCGCAGGAGATGGCCAGCAAGATCTACCGCGCCGACGTGGTGAACAGCTCCGACGCGGCGCACTTCATTGCGTGGAAGAAGGAAGGGTGGCTGGCACCGTTCGTGTCGGAGGACGTGGCCAAGGATGTGCCGTCCAACATGGTCGATCCCGATGGCCTGTACTGCACGCAGCGCATTCATCTCAGCGCGATGGCCTACAACACCAAGCTCCTGGCGCCGGCCGACGCGCCAAAGGGCTACATGGACCTGCTGGATCCGAAGTACAGCGGCAAGATGGTGAAGGCACATCCCGGCTATTCGGGCACCATCATGACGGCCACGCAGCAGATCTCGCGCGAACTGGGCTGGTCGTACTTCGAGAAGCTGTCGAAGCAGAAGGTGCTGCAGGTCCAGTCCGCGACCGAACCGCCAAAGCGCATCGAGGCCGGAGAGCGCGCCATCGCTGTCGAGGGCAGCGACTACCTTTTCTGGATGGCGAAGGAACGTGGCCAGCCGATCGAGGTCGTGCTGCCGGTCGAGGGCACGCCGCAGGTCAGTAATCCGATGGGCATCTTCAAGAGCACGCAAAACCCCAACGCGGCCAAGCTGCTCGTGAGCTGGATCATGTCGCCCGAGGGACAGCAGTTCATTGTCGACCTCAGCGGACAATATCCGGCGAATAAGCAGGTGAAGCAGAAACAGGGTAGGCCCACGCTTTCTTCCATCAAGCTCTTCCGCGAGGAGCCCGCCGTGGTCGCCGAGACGGCAGACCAGATCAAGGCGCAGTACGCGAAGTACTTCAAGGTATGACGCTGCCTCGCATCGACCTCTCGCGGCCGATGATCGTGGCAGTCGTGGCGATCCTCGCGGTGATGATCGTGCTGCCCGTGGGATGGCTGGTCGTCTATGCCTTCTCCGACAAGGCCGGTAATCCGACGTTCGCGAACTTCGTCACGCTGTTCACCGATCCCAGCTTCGAAGACCCGCTGATCACGACGCTGATCATCGCCTTTTCCACGAGTGCGATCTGCTGCGCGGTGGCCGCGCCGCTCGGCTGGCTCGTGGCGCGCACCGACATGCCGCTGGCGCGCACGTTCCGTGTGCTGGTGATGGCATCGCTGGTGACGCCGCCCTTCGTGGGCGCGATCGCCTGGGAGATGCTGGCCGCACCCAACTCGGGCCTACTGAACCAGATCTGGCGCACGATCACCGGCGCGCCGGCCGACGAGGCGCTGTTCGACATCTACACGCTGACCGGGCTGATCTTCACTATCGTCTGCTACACCTTTCCTTACGTCTTCATTCTCGTCGCCAATGCGCTCGACCGCATGCCGGGTGAGCTGGAGGATGCTTCTTCCATGTTGGGCGCCGGAACCTGGGCAACCGCGCGCCGGATCACGATTCCCCTCGCGCTGCCGACCTTGCTGGCTGGCGCATTGATCGCCTTCCTGCAGGCCCTGAACATCTTCGGCTCGCCCGCGATCCTGGCGATTCCCGCGGGCTTTCATACGCTCACCACCAAGATCTGGAGCCTGTTCGAGTTTCCCCCGAAACCCGAACTCGCCGCCGCCACGGCTCTGCCGCTGCTTGTGCTCACGGTCGCTCTGCTGCGCGCACAGTCCCTGGTGCTGGGGCGCCGCAGCTATGCCGTGCTCGGCGGCAAGTACGGCGCACCGCGGCTCATCCGCCTCGGTGCGTTGCGCATTCCGGCAGCGCTGCTGGCGATGGCGCTTCTGTCCCTGCCGCTGTTCCTGCCGTACGCGGCGCTCTTCAATACAGCCTTCTCGCCGATTTCGTCGGAGTTCGTGACGCCGGCGACATTCACGCTGCGCAATGTGTTCTTCACCTTCGGCCAACTTTCCTCGACGATGCCGGCGCTGGTGAATACGCTCGAACTCGCAACCCTGTCGGCGACCGTCTGCGGCCTTCTCGCGCTGCTGGTCTCCTACATCGTCGCGCGCCGGGCTGTGCGGGGCTGGCCGGTGCTGAATTTTCTGGCGACCGCGCCACTGGCCATTCCCGGCATCGTTCTCGGTGTGGGCCTGTTCCTCGCCTATACGCGGCCGCCGCTCACGCTTTACGGGACGATCTGGATCCTGCTGATCGCCTTCGTGACGATCGAGCTGCCGGCGGCATATCAACAGTTCCGCTCGGCCTTCCATGCCGTTCATCCCGAACTCGAGGAGGCGGGCCGCATGCTGGGCGCGACGCGGGTGCGGACCCTGTGGAACATCACGGGGCCGTTGTTGCGCGCATCCATCGTCGCGACCTGGTGCTTCGTGTTCGTGGGCGTGATCCGGGAGCTCTCCGCCGCGGTCATTCTGTTTACGTCCGAGACCAAGGTCGTGGCCGTGCTGATCTTCGATCTCAAGGAGAGCGGGGATGTCGGCGCCATCGCGGTACTCAGCCTGACGATCGTCGTGATCACGGCGATCGTGCTTGCGCTCGCCAATCGCCTCGGCAGCGGCCGGGAGCCGGTGCGCTTGCGCACGCTCGCCTGACAGCTCCATGGCGTGGAACGACGCCGGCATCGCAGCGTCCCTCCGGGTCGCGTGGGACTACATGCGGCTGGTTCATCCGCCGCAGCCGGCCGACGCGATCCTTGTCCTGGGCAGCTTCGATCCGCACGCCGCGGTCCACGCCGCGTCGCTCTGGAAGGCGGGCCTCGCTCCCGTCATCATCATGTCGGGCGGCATCGCCCATCGCGGCGGCGTGCTCGACACGGGCTGGGATCGCAGCGAGGCGAGGGTCTTTGCCGATGTCGCCATCGGCGAAGGTGTGCCGCAGGAAGCGATCCTGCTCGAAGAGCGCGCCCAGAATACCGGCGACAATTTCGTCTTCGGCGTGGCGATCGCGGAACAGGCGAACATCCAGCCCAACAGGCTGCTGGTCGTCGCCAAGCCGTACATGACACGACGCGGCTTCGCGACGGGGCGCAAGCTCAAGCCCGAAGTCGAGTTGTTGATGCAGTGTGAACGGACGGACGTCGCCGGCTACTTTGCGCGTGAGCCAGATCCCGAGCGCACGATGCTGGCACTGGTGGGCGACCTGCATCGCATCATCGTCTATCCGCGTCTTGGCTTCCAGATCGCGCAGGACGTGCCGCCGGAGGTGATCGATGCGCTCGGCCGTCTCGTCGCCGCAGGGTACGGCGCCCGCCTGGTGCAGGGCCACGAGGTAGCGCCGCCGCGTTAGTCGACGATGGCCACTTCCTCGAAGCCGACGGGGCGCGCGAGCAGCCCGAGGGTCGTCAGGATCTTGAGCGTATCTTCCCACCCAACACGAGTCTGGAGGCCGATCTGCAGGCTGCCGAGCTGTCGGCCGACGGTGAGCAGGCTCTGATCGACGTAGCGGGGCGCGACATCGGGGAACAGCCGCTTGAAGATCGTCGCCGCCTCGCGCGGCTTGTCCCGGACCACGCCGAAGCCTTCCTGCAGGGCTTCGACGATCTTGCGCGCGACGGCCTTGCGGCCGGGCGCCGCCCAGGCGTCGTCGTTCACGATCAGGTTGAGGCTGTAAAGGCGGACGCCGAAGTCCGCGAGTCTCATGATCGATATCTTCTGGCCGCTGGCGATTGTTTCCGCCGGGGTGATTTCCTCGTAGTCGATCAGGGCGTCGACCTTGCGCTCGAGCAACGCCTTGGCGCTCCAGTCGACATCGACCTCCGTGATACGTGCGCGGTCGAGCCGGTTCGCGACGAGCAGCGCGCGATATTCGTCGATCGTTACGCTGCCCGGCACCAGTCCAATCTTCTTGCCGTAGAGATCGCGCGGAGCGTCGATATGGTCCTCGACGCGGGCGTAGATCACGGTCGGCGTGCGGCGATAGTAGACCGCGAGACTGCGGACGGCCTGGCCCTTTGCGCGGCCGATCGCGGTCGCGGCGCCACTCGAAGAGCCGATCCAGTAGTTGTTGCCCTTGCCGATCAGTTCTGCGGCGGCCGTCGCGCCATGCCCTTCGACAAGGCGAACGTCGACGCCGCGTTTGCGGAAAGCGCCGATCTCGCGCGCGATGTAGAAGCCGGCGTAGGTTGGCGCTGCTTTCCAATCGAGCAGCAAGTCGACGTTCTCGAGCGACTGTGCGCGGCCGAGACCGGGAGCCAACGCGGGCGCTGCGATACCGGATCGCAGAAACGTCCGCCGCCCAAGGGAAAGTCCGCTCATTCCGCCACTCTGCTCCGCCGCGCCTTTAGCCGGACTGCCGGTGACTCCGGCAGCCGCCCACAATACGATGGCCGTATGAAAAAATACCTATGGACGCTATTTTCGTCGGTGTTGGCGGTTGCCGCAACTGCCGTGATGGCCGTCGCTCCGCATGCCTACGCGCAATCCCTGGAAGTCAGCATGCGCCGTGCGGCGGGAGCCTACGAACAAAGGGATTTCGCGTTGGCGATATCGCTGTGGAAGCCGCTGGCCGAGCAGGGCAACGCCGAAGCGCAGACGCTTTTGGGTGCGATGTACTGGCAGGGCGAAGGCGTGCCACGTGACCACAAGGAGGCAGCGCGTTTGTATCTGCTTGCCGCCGAGCAGGGCTATGCGCGCGCGCAGTACGACATCGGCTTCATGTACGGCTTCGGCGAGGGCATTCCGCCGCAGGATGACGGTCAGGCTTACAAGTGGATCAGCCTTGCCATCGAACGATTTACCGTCAAGAACGAGGGTCGGCGCGAACAGGCGATCAAGGATCGCGCCACCCTGGCGTCGCGCATGAGCAAGGATCAGCTCGCCGAGGCCGAGGCCGCGATCAAGGCGTGGAAGCCCAAACAGTAGGACGACATGTTTTTATCTCGCGGAATCAGTTCTGCGTTCGCCGCCATCGTCCTGGTCATGATCGCGTCCGGCACAGCCACGGCCCAGGGGGTGACGGCGTCCGCCGATGCAGCAGGCGATCTTCCGTTCAAGAGAAGCCTTGGCGTGAAGGGCATCGTGTCGGGGTCGCTCGAAGAGTCGGCGCGAGCGGCGGGCGTTCCGGTGATGACGGTGGCCGAGTTGCTGCTCGCGCTCGCCGAGGCGATCGATATCGATCGCGACATCCATGACGGCGATCGTTTTTACGTACGCTATGAACGAACTTTCAGCCTCGACAATACGCCGGTCGATGGTGGGCGTGTGCTCTGGGCCGAGCTTCAGCTTGCCGGCAAAAAAAGCGCGATCGCGCTGCACCGCTTTCGCCCGCCCAGTGCTTCCCGCGATTCGCTGTGGTTCGCCGACGGGCAGGCCGCGATTACGCCTACGCTGCGTCTTCCTCTCTCGGGTTTTGTCCTGTCCTCGGGCTTCGGCTTGCGGGTCGATCCGCTCGATCAGCCGCCGCTGGTCGCCCTCGGCATAGGGCCGCCGGGCGGCCTGCTGCTCGGCAAGGGGCCGGCGCGCGCGGCCTTGCCGCCGGGACTGGTATCCCGGCCGGGTGGCGGCGGATTGTCGTTCACGACCGCGACGCCGTCTCCCACGTTCACGCCCGCGGCTCGCGGCGTGATGGCGCTGCACGAGGGCGTCGATCTCGTGGCACCCTACGGTGCGCCGATCTTTGCCGCGGGCGACGGGATCGTGAAAGGCGCCGAGCCCAAGGGCCGCTACGGTAACTGGATCGAGATCGAACATCCGGGCGATCTCGCCACGGTCTATGGCCATCTCTCATCCTTCGCGCCGGGCATTGGGGTCGGCTCGCCGGTTTCCCAGGGCGAGCTGATCGGCCATATCGGCCTCACCGGTCGCACCACGGGGCCGCACGTGCATTTCGAGGTCCGCTTCAAGGGGCGGCCGGTCAATCCGATGGTTTATTCCGCGCTGAAGCGGCCGCAGTTGCGCGGGAGCGACCTCGACCGTTTGCGCAGGCTCATCGCGCACAATCTCGCCGAGCGCGAGCGTGAGACCGGGGCTGCGTCCGCAAGGCTCTAGCAGCGCCTGCATTGGTATTGAATCCGACACTCTTGTAACTGCGGCGTGAGTTGATTTCCCCCAACGTCCGCGTCACGTTCAGGGTGGGGGAAATCGGTGCGAGACAGCGGTGCCAAACGATAGTGCGGTGATCCGGTTCGGGGCCTTTTGCTTGGTTCCGGCGCAGCGTCAGCTTCTGCGCGACGGAGTGCCCGTGCATCTTGGCGCGCGGGCGATGGATCTGCTTCTCCATCTGACCGCAAACCCCGGCACCGTGGTCACCAAGCAGGCCCTGATGACGGCCGTGTGGTCCGGCCGCATCGTCGAGGAAAACAACCTCACCGTGAACATGACCGCCCTTCGCCGGGCGCTGGGCGATTCAACGGAAGGTCAGCCGGTGATCCAGACCGTGACCGGGCGGGGCTATGCCTTCGTCGGCACGATCCTGGCGGACGAGCCTCAGGCCGGGGCGGTGCCAGCGCAGGGACCGTCGCTGCCCGCGATTCCCCAACTCACCACGCGCCTGATCGGCCGCGAAGCCGCGTTGACCGAGCTGCAAACTCTGGTGGGTACGCGCCGTGTGGTCTCCGTCGTGGGCCCGGGCGGCGTCGGCAAGACCGCACTGGCCCTTCATCTCGCCGAAACGCTCAAGGCCGACTTTCCCGACGGCACGGGCTTCGCCGACCTGTCGACGGTCAGCGATCCGGCCCGTGTCGCCGAAGCCGTCGCCGCCGCCTTCGGCAGTGGCGGTGCCGGCACCAATACCGCGACCGATTTTCTGACGGCGCTGCTGCGCGATCACAAGTCGCTCCTCTTGCTCGACAATTGCGAGCACATGGTCGAGCCGGTGGCGCAGCTGGTGAATGCCATCGTCGCGAGCTGCCCCCGGGTCGTCATCCTGGTGACGAGCCGCGAGGGCCTGTTTGTCCCGGGCGAGCAGATCTTCCGCCTGCAGCCTCTGCCGGTCCCCGAGGATCCGCATTCCGTGAACGCACAGACGGCGCTGCAGTACGGAGCGGTCGGCATGTTCGTGGAACGTGCCGAGGCGGTCAGCAATTTCGTGCTCGACAACGCCAATGCGCCGATCGTGGCGGCGATCTGCGCGCGCCTCGACGGCATTCCACTCGCGCTCGAGATGGCGGCATCGCGCCTCAAGGTTCTGTCGCCGGCGCAATTGGCGGAGCGGCTGGTCGAGCGGTTCAATCTGCTGGGCGCATCGGGGCGCGGAACGACGCCGCGTCATCGCACCCTGCAGGCGATGATCGACTGGAGCTACGACTTGCTGTCCCCCGGAGAGCGGTCGCTGTTGCACTGCTTGTCGTGCTTTTCGGGCGGCGCCAGCCTGGCGGCGATCCAGGCGCTGTCTGGCGGCGCCGAGGCCGACGACGTGGATCTGCTCGACCGCCTGACGGCGCTGGCCGACAAGTCGATGCTGACCGTCGACTCGGCAACGCCGCCACGCTTCCGGCTGCTCGAGTCGGTCCGTCAGTATGCTGTGCGCAAGGCTGTTGAGGCGGGCGAGGGGGCGCTGCCCGCACGGCATGCCGCGCACTTTGCCGATCGCTTCGCGGAGGCGGCGCTTCTGTGGCCGACGACACCCGGCCGTGAATGGCTCGCCACCTACGCGCCCGACGCTGAAAATGTCCGCGCGGCATTGACCTGGGCATTCGGCCTGAGCGGCGATCCCGAGACGGGCGTTCGCCTCGTGGCCAGCACCGTGCCGCTGTGGTGGGAGTTGACGGAAACCCCGGTGGCCGAAGGCCAGCGCTGGATGGCGATCGCTTCCGCGCACTTGAGCGCACAGACGGCCGACGTGTCGCGTGGCTGGGTCCGCTTTGGCCAGAGCTGGCGCGACTTCCGCTTCAGCGATGTCGAGAACCTGCCGGCGGCCCGCGAGGCGGCGGCGCTTTTCCGGAAAGCGGGCGATGCCTCGGGGCTGGGTGCCGCGTTGTGGCGCGCGGGCAGCGCGTCGCTGACGCGCGAGACGATCGACCAGGCCGAGGCTCATCTGCTCGAGGCGGAGCGGGTGCTGCGCGCGCTTCCTCCCGGCAAATGGCTGGCGCTGACCCTGATCCGGCTGGGCGACGTTCGGTTCCGGCAGGGGCGCCTCGATCCTGCGCTCGCCAGTTACCAGGAGGGCTTCACGCTGAGCCGCTCGGCCGATTTCTGGATCGGGCTGGTCAACGGCGGCAGCAACATGGCCGAGCTGATGTTCGAGACCGGCCAGACCGATCGTGCGCTGCGCCAGCTCGAGGGCCTGCGCGACGAGCTGCCGCCCAGCCGGCGGACGCCGCTGATGTCGACCCTGGCGGCGCATCTGATGGTGGCGGGAGACACGGAGGCGATGCGTCTGGCGGCGAGCGAGGTGATCAACCAGGGCAGCGCGATCGGTCTTACATCGGCGGTCGCCTGGACGATCGAAACCGTCGCCCTGTTAGCGGCGAGCGAAGGCAAGGCCGACCTGGCCGCCCGGCTGGCGGGCTACGCCCGGACGGTGCATCCCTCGATCGGCACCCGTGCGGGGTCTCTCCGGGTCCTGGTCGAGCGACTTTATGACAGTCTTTCGGCGCAATTGTCGCCGGAACGGCTGGAACTGGGATTGGCCGAGGGGGGCCGGTGGCCCGCCGCCGACGCCGCGGCTCGGGCGCGCGAGGCGCTGGGCTGACAGCCTCCCATGGGCGCATATCTGGCGCATATCTGGGGCGCATGTCTGGCGGTCTGTCCGCCATCCATTAGCAACAATTAGCATCGTTCTCGTCGCAGATTGGCCGCGATCGGCGCAGGATTTCCTCGGCAAACAGGCGGGGAGCCTGGCAGATGGAGATCGGCGTGGCAGTTCGGATTGGCGAGGTCGCTCCCGACTTCGAGCAGGATACGACCAATGGCAGCATTCGTTTTCACGAATGGATGAGCCGGTCGTGGTGTATCCTGTTCAGCCAGCCGATGGATTTCACCTCGACCTCGACGATGGAGCTCAGCGCCGCCGCCCCGCCTGCGGCCGCAGTGGGTGCGTTGCGGCGTGAAGGTCGTGGCCCTGTCGGTCGACTCGCCGGACGGGCATGCGCGCTGGGAGAAGGCGATCGCGGAGACCGAAGGCCTTGCGCTCAATTTTCCCGTCATCGCCGACACCGACCGGACCGTGTCGGCGCTGTACGACATGGTGCCGCCCGACAACGATCCATCGGAGATCGTGCGCCGCGTCCATGTCATCGATCCCGACAAGCGCATTCGACTGATGCGGACCTATCCGCCGGCGACCGCGTACAATTTCGAGGCGATCCTGCGCGCGGTCGAGGGGCTGCAGCTGGCGGATGCCCGCCTTCTGGATGCCAAACTGTCCGGCACCTTTTCGAATGTCACCATTTCCAGCGTGCTTCACTGAGAGAGAGGTCGTCATGACGCGCCTTCAGATCGGAACACGAATACTGGCCACGGCCGTTGCCCTGGTCCTGGTGCCGGCCTTCGCGTACGCCGAAGGGGACGAGCTTGCCAAGAAGGACGCGCCCGCGGGCCGTCAGCGGCTCAACCCCAGGCCGGCGGACGGGGGATCCCAGCTGTCGGGTACGCCCGGTGACACCCCCACGCTCGCGGCGGCTCCGACGCTGCACGGGTTCGGACCGATGTCGGGCAATCCGTTGTTCGGCACGGCCATGCCCCTGAAGAGCGGAAACTGACGATGATCCTGGCCAATGCCCAGAGGGAGATCCCCGATCTCCTGCTCGCGGTCGAACAGCGCGGCTCGTGCGCCGCGCGCCTCGTACAGACCGTGCCGGTTCAGGCGCGCATCGGCGAAGACCAGTCGCTGGATGTCGTCGTCCACGTCTACGAGCTCGATGGGTGCCGGATGACGAACCGCGCCTATGCCTGGTTCACGGACGACGTCTACACCGCGCTCGACATCGGACCGATCCGTTCGCCTGCCGCCGCGGTGCACGCGATCGTCGCCGACCGCGACCGCCTGAGCAAGCTTGCCTCCCGGGGCCTGAGAGAAGCCGCCTTCGCCTAGCTCGCCTCCCGCCAAGAACTGGCGTAGAGGGGAGGCATGGAAAAGATATTCGGCAAGCACCCGGCCAAGGCCGTATTGCTGTCTCGCCCCGAGGCGGTGCGACGGCTCGTCCTTGCAGGCAAGGAAGAATATTTCGAGGACATCCTGGCGCTCGCGAAGCAGGCCGGCATCAAGCCCGAGCTCGTGAGCTGGCCCGACTTCCAACGTATCGGAAAATTCAGCGAGGACGAGAAGCCCCAGGGCGTCTGCCTCTTCGCCGACCCGCGTCCGCAGCTGGGCGACAAGGACCTCGACCTGCTGGTCGAATCGCGCGTCGTGCTGATCCTCGACCAGGTCTCCGATCCGCAGAACCTCGCCACCATCCTGCGCGGCGCCGCCTTCTTCGGCGTCGATGCCGTGGTGCTGCTGAAGAACCGCTCGGTCGACGTCACGCCCACCGTCGTGCGCACGGCCGTGGGCGGCGCGGAGTTCGTGAAGATTTTCAAGGTCACCAACCTCGTGCGCTGCCTCGAGGCGCTGAAGGCCAAGGAATTCTGGATCTACGGCATGGACGAGCGCGGCCCCAAGACGCTGGCCGAGACGAAGTTCGACGGGAAGGTGGCCTTCGTGATCGGCGCCGAGGGCGAGGGCCTGCGCCGCCTCACCCGCGAGGCCTGCGATTTCCTGGTGCGCATCCCGGGCGGCCGCCAGGGCGTCGAGAGCCTGAACGCCGCGGTGGCCGCGTCGATCGCGATGTCGGAGATTTTCCGGAAGTGACAGGGTTCGTCCCCTGTCCTGCCACTCCCCCTCGGCACTGAAATTACGGCGCGGGGAGATCAGATCGGCTTGCCGGCGCTGGCAGCCCAGCGGGCCATGAGGGCGTTGCTGGGCCGGGACGTGTCGACCACCTTGCGCGCCGTCTCGACGCCCGCCACGGGCAGGCCCTTCGGGTCGAGCAGCCCGACCTGTACCAGCACCGAGGCCTGGTCCCAGTAGATGTGCTCGTGGGCGACCTTGCCGTCCACGAACTTCACGATCGCGACCAGCGGCACCTCGACCTTGCGGCCGGTTGGCGCGACGCCGGGCAGCATCCAGTCGACTTCGCTGGTGTGAGTGAAGGAGAACAGCATCTCGTCGACGATCTGGTCGGCGCCGACGGTGCGGCTGACCGGCGTCAGCGCCGTGTCGGCCGGATTGCCTCCGATGAAGTGGTATTTGTAGAAGCGCTTGACCTGATCGTGGCCGACGCCGCCCGTCATCGTCGGCACGTGATTGAGGTACGGTGCCGCGACCATCGTCGCCATGGTGGCGTCGACGTCGCGGGTCTCGAACTCGTAGCGGCAGTGCGCTTCCCAGAGGGCTGCGAGATCGTGGGACATGGTCAGGCGGCCTTCTTCTTTCGGTTCGCGTCAATTATCGCCCAAAGGCTCGCCGCCGTCACCGGCATGTCGACATGCTTCACGCCGGTATGCGCATGGATCGCATCGACGATCGCATTGACCACCGACGGTGGCGCGCCAATCGCGCCGGCCTCGCCAGCGCCTTTGACGCCGAGCGGGTTGGTCTTGCACGGGCTGTTGTGCAGGGCGAACTGCACGTGCGGCACCACGTCGGCGCGCGGCATGGCGTAGTCCATGAAGCTGCCGCTCAGGAGTTGGCCTGAGTCGGCGTCGTAGATCGTCTTCTCGGTGAGCGCCTGGCCCACGCCCTGGCCGACGCCGCCGTGGATCTGGCCCTGCAGGAGCAGCGGGTTCAGCGCCACGCCGAAATCGTCCATCACGCTGTAGTTCAGGATCTGGAGCGTGCCGGTGTCGGGATCGATCTCGAGCTCGCAGATGTGGCAGCCGTTGGGGAAGGTGTCGGCCTCCGGCGTGCGCGTGAACTGGTCGTCGAGGGCGCCCTTGTTGGTCTTCGCGACGTCGAACAGGCTGACCGAGCGGTCGGTGCCGACGATCTTGTAGGCGCCGTCCTTGTACTCGATGTCGGCGGCGCTCGCCTCGAGCATGGTCGAGGCCAGCGGCTTGCCCTTGGCGATGATCTTTTCCGCCACACCCGCCGTTGCCGCGCCATTGACTGCGATCGTGCGGCTGCCGCCGGTCATGCCCTCGGGTACTACGTCGCTGTCGCCCTGCACGAGGCGGATGCGCTCGATGTCGATGCCGAACTTGGCCGAGGCCACGTGCGCGATGGCGGTCTCATGGCCCTGGCCGTTCGACTGATTGCCGACATAGAGCGTCAGCATGCCGTCGTCGGTGAACTTGGCGATGGTCGTCTCGGGCGAGCCGCCGGAGCATTTCTCGACATAGGTCGCCATGCCGATGCCGCGCCACTTGCCCCTGGCCGCCGATTGCGCGCGGCGGGCGGGGAAGCCCTTCCAGTCGGCCTTCTCCATGCCCTTGCGCATCACCGTCTCGAAGTCGCCCGAGTCGTAGCTGTCGCCCAGCGCGGTCTTGTACGGCAGCTGCGTCGGCTTGATGAAGTTGATGGCGCGGATCTCGTCCGGCGTCTTGCCGGTCTCGCGCGCGATGTGATCGACGAAGCGTTCCATCAGGTAGGAGGCCTCGGGACGGCCGGCGCCGCGATAGGCGTCGGTCGGCACGGTGTTGGTCATCACGCCCTTCACGTTTACGTAGATCGCGGGCGTGGTGTAGAGGCCGTTCAGCATCGAGCTGCCGGCCAGCGTCGGAATGAAGGCGCTGAAGTGGCTGAGATAGGCGCCGAGCGCTGCGTAGGTCGTGATGCGCTCGCCGATGAAGCGGCCGTCCTTGTCGAGCGCCATCTCGGCGATCGAGACATGGTCGCGGCCCTGCACGTCGCTCTGGAACGCCTCCTGGCGGTCGGGAATCCACTTCACCGTGCGCTTGAGCGTGCGGCTCGCCCACACCACCATCGGATATTCCGGATGCACGAAGATCTTCATGCCGAAGCCGCCGCCCACGTCGCCGGTGCGCACGCGCAGCTTGGCCGAGCCGATCTTCAGGATCATGTCGGCCACGACGGGGCGGATCATGTGCACGCCCTGCGAGGAGAGCCACAGGGTCGAGCGGTCGTCCTTGGCATCGTATTCGCAGATCGCGCCGCGCGGCTCCATCGAGTTCACGACCAGCCGCTGGTTGACCAGCTTCAGCGTCACGACCTTGTGGGCCTTGGCAAAGGCGTCGTCGGTGCGGGCGCGGTCGCCCATCTCCCAGTCGAAGACGATGTTGTCCTTGATGCCGTCATGGACCAGCGGCGCGCCGGGCTGGGCCGCCTCATAGGTGCCCACGACATGCGGGCGCGGCGCATAGTCGACCTCGATCAGCTCGGCGGCATCCTTGGCCTGCTCGAGCGTCTCGGCCACGACGAGGGCCACAGCGTCGCCGACATGGCGCACACGGTCGAGCGCCAGTACCGGCCGCGGGGTCTCGCCGCGCGGGCTGCCGTCGCGGTTGGCGAGCGGCACCAGGCAGGGCACGTCGCCGAAGCCCGCCTTCTTCACGTCCTCGCCGGTGAAGATCAGCAGCACGCCCGGCGCCTTCTTGGCGGCCGTGGTGTCGATACGCTTGATGTCGGCGTGGGCATGTGGGCTGCGCAGCACATAAAGGCGCGCGGCCGGCGTCGAGAGTTTGGTGTCGTCGGTGTAGCGGCCGTTACCCGTCAGAAGACGCGGATCCTCGACCCTGCGTACCGAATCGCCGATGCCAAATTTGGCCATTGTTTCCTCCGTGTTGAGCGGAGGTTAGACGTTGCTCCGGATCGGGACAACGCCTCTTGGCTCACCGTATCCCCATCACCCAGTTGATGGCGTCCTATCGGACGCCCATCAACCAGTTCCGCAGCTTCGCGCCACGGCTATAGGGCGGATAGCGCAATGGCGGATCGATCGCTGTGCCGCGGCGCAGCACGCCGCGCGCGTTTGTGTAGGCACGGAAGCCCCATTCGCCGTGGTACTTGCCCATGCCCGAATTGCCGACGCCGCCGAACGGCAGTTCGCGGATGATGGGCTGCACCGCGCAATCGTTGACCGCGGC
Source organism: Enhydrobacter aerosaccus (assembly GCA_903839865.1). Taxonomy (GTDB): domain Bacteria; phylum Pseudomonadota; class Alphaproteobacteria; order Reyranellales; family Reyranellaceae; genus Reyranella; species Reyranella aerosaccus_A. Next base: position 19,331 of record CAIMEE010000272.1, read on the forward strand.
ATCCCCCGACGCCGTGGCCGCAAGCACGCGGTTGGCAACCGCAGCGTCGCCCGCGAAGATGTAGAGGCCGAGCGGATGCGGCCGCGCATTCACATGGGCGATCGCCTGGTCGATGCTCTCGACTTCGAGGACCGGCAGGATCGGCCCGAAGATTTCCTCCTGCAGGACCGGCGCGCTGGCGGGTACGCCGGTCAGGATGGTGGGCGCGATGTAGAGGTCGGCGCGGTCATTCTGGCCGCCGTGATAGACGGTGCCTTCCGAGAGCAGTCCCTTGATCCGGTCGAAGTGCCGGGAGCTGACGACACGGCCGAAGTCGGGGCTCTGTTGCGGATCGGGACCGTAGAAGTCGACGACGGCCGCCTTGAGATGGCCGAGGAAATCCGTCGCGACCTGTTTTGCCACCAGTACGTAGTCGGGCGCCGTGCAGGTCTGGCCGGCGTTCAGCCAGCGGCCGTGTGCGATGCGCCGGGCTGCGACTTTCAGATCGGCCGAGGCGTCGACGATCGCCGGACTCTTGCCACCCAGTTCGAGGACGACCGGCGTGAGGTTCTTCGCCGCCGCCGTCATCACGATCCGGCCGATCGACGTGCCGCCGGTGAAGAAAATATGGTCCCAGCGTTGTTCGAGCAGCGCGGTCGTTTCGGGCACGCCACCGGTCGCGACCGACACGGCCTCGCGATCGAGATACTGCGGCACAAGTTCCGCCAATGCTTGCGCGCTGTGCGGGGAGACTTCGGACGGCTTGAGCACCGCGCAATTGCCGCCCGAGATCGCCGCGATCAAGGGCGAGAGCACGAGCTGGATCGGATAGTTCCAGGCGCCAATGATCAGGCCGACGCCCAGCGGATCGAAGCTCACGGTGGTGCGGCCCGGCTGCAGGAAGAAGGGCGTGCGCTCGCTCTGGGGCTTCATCCAGCGCCGGACGCGGCGGCGCACATAGTCCGCCTCGTCTGCGACGGCGTTCAGGTCGGCCACCGCGGCATCGACACGGTTGCGCCTCAGGTCCTTCCAGAGCGCGTCGTAGAAGACATCGGCGCGCTCGGTGACCATCGCCTTGATCGCGGCGAGCTGCTGTTCGCGCCATTCGGCCGGGCGCGTTTTGCCGGATTGGAAATACGCCCGGTGGGCGGCGAGGCGGCTTTCGATGTCGGGGCTCATGCGTCCATGGTAGTGGACCGCTACAGGCGGGGCTAGGACGGTTCATGACCACGGCGTATCTGGCGGCGGAAGGACTAGGGGCACAGCTGCGCGAGGAACTGCGGCGCGCCGATATCGACGTGTCGGCGGAGCACGGCCGCCTGCTGATCACCGAGGCGCCTGCAATCTCCTCGGCGTGGGCAGCCAACATCTGGCGCGACTGCATCGAGTGGCCGGTCGAATCGATCGGCAACGCGGCGAAGGCATTGCGCGGCCTGCAGCGAAATTGGGCGATGTATGCGCCCGTGTATCATCGCCGCGCCGCGCTGATCCAGGAGAAGCTGCCGCATGTCTCGGCCAAGCCGATCGTCTTTCCAACGGCCGCTCCCACGGCGGCGCTGGGATCGTGGACCCTGCTGGCGCCCGATCGCATGCTCGCGGCGGCCGACTGCAGCGCCCCCTTTCCCAACGGCGAGGTGACGCTGGTGGAGGACAAGACCGGCCCGCCCAATCGTGCCTACCTCAAGCTCTGGGAAGCGCTGATCCGGCTGCGCCGCTTTCCGGGACCCGGCGAGCGTTGTCTCGATCTCGGCGCGTCGCCCGGCGGCTGGACCTATGTGCTGGGCAAGCTCGGCGCCGAGGTGATCGCCGTCGACAAGGCACCGCTCGACCCCGCGGTCGCGGCGCTGCCGGGCGTGTCATGGCGCGGCGAGAGTGCGTTCGCGCTCGACCCCGCGAGCGTCGGGCCGGTCGACTGGCTGTTCTCGGACATCATCTGCTATCCCGCGCGGCTCCTGCGGCTGGTCGAGCGCTGGCGCGGCTCCGGGCTGGTCAAGAACTTCGTCTGCACGCTCAAATTCCAGGGCGAGACCGACCATGAGTCCGCCCGGGCTTTCTCAGCCCTTCCGGGGGCGCAGGTCTTGCATCTGCACTACAACAAGCATGAGCTGACTTTCATGCTAACCTCTGAAGCGGGGACCTGAAGGGAGACCGGTATGTTGAAATCCATTCGCCTGGCAGCGGCACTTTTTGTGTTGGCCACGCCAGCGTTCGCGCAATCCAAGCTCACCGTCGCGGCCTATGGCGGCGTCTGGGACTCGCACCTGCGGGAGAAAGTGTTTCCCGATTTCGAGAAGAAGCACAACGTCAAGATCGACTACGTCGCCGGCAACTCGACGGATACTTTGGCCAAGCTGCAGGCCCAGAAGGGCAACCAGGTGATCGACGTCGCGATCATGGACGACGGCGTCATGTACCAGGCGATCCAGCTGGGCTTCTGTACGCCGATCCAGGGCATGGACAAGAGCGAGCTCTATCCCGCCGCGCTGTTCAAGGACGACAAGGCGGTGGCGGTCGGCCAGACCGGCACCGGCTTCATGATCAACACCAAGGTCTTCAAGGAGAAGGGCTGGGCCACGCCCACGTCGTGGAACGACCTCAAGGATCCCAAGTTCAAGAAGCAGCTGGTGATCCCGCCGATCAACAACACCTACGGCCTCTACGCGCTGATGATGTACGCGCGCATGAACGGCGGCGGCGAGAAGAGCATCGATCCGGGCTTCAAGGTAATGAAGAACGACATCAATCCCAACGTGCTGGTCTACGAGCCGTCGCCGGGCAAGATGACGGAACTCTTCCAGTCGGGACAGGCCACCATCGCGGTATGGGGTACCGGCCGCGTGCAGGCTTTCGCCAATACCGGCTTCCCGGTCGACTTCATCTACCCGAAGGAAGGCGCGCCGATCCTGCTCGCCTCGGCTTGCCCGGTTGCGAAGGCATCGGTCAATCCGCTCGCCCACGAGATGGTCAAGACGCTGCTGTCGGCGTCGGTGCAGACCGGCATGGCCAAGGAGATGGGCAACGGCCCGGTCAATACCAAGGTCGACGTCAACATGCCGGAGCTCAAGATGGCGCCGGTCGGCGAGCGCGCCAAGCTCGTGATTGCGCCCGACTGGGACGCGATCAACGCCGCGCGCGAGGACTGGACCAAGCGCTGGAACCGCGAGGTCGAACGCTAGGATCGTGGGGGCGCATCATCCGATCTTTCTCTTCCGGCACGGCGAGACGGTCTGGAATGCCGAGAAGCGCGCGCAGGGCCATCTCGACTCGCCGTTGACGGCAACGGGTCGCGAGCAAGCGCGGATCATGGGCGAGGGGCTGGCGCGTGAGTTGAAGCGGCTTGGCTACGCGCCGTCCGAGGTCATCGTACGTTCGAGCCCGCTTGGCCGAGTGCGCGAGACGCTGGTCATCGCGGCACAGGCGGCGGGTCTGGCGCACGAGACGGCGGACTTCGATCATCGCCTGCGCGAGATGAGCTGGGGCGACTGGGACGGGCTGAACGGGCAAGAGATCGAGGCGCGCTGGCCGGGCGAGATGGCTGTGCGCCGGCAGGCAAAATGGCACTACCTTCCGCCCAACGGCGAGAACTACATCATGGCGGTCGAGCGGGCCCAGACGGCGCTCGACGACATCGTGGCGGTGGCGGCGGACAGGCCGGTCGCGGTGTTCGCGCATGGCGGGATCGGACGCGTGCTGCGTGGCCTGTTCGTCCGCGCGCCGCAGGACGAGATATTGGATATGGACCAGCCGCAAGACGCGTTCTTCCGTCTGCACGGCGGCGCCATCGAGCGCCTCAGCTAAGCATGGCTTTCCTCACTCTCGACCGCCTGACCAAGCATTTCGGCAGCCACGCCGCCGTCGACGGCCAGTCGCTCGAAGTCGAGAAGGGCGAGTTCGTTTCGCTGCTGGGCCCGTCGGGCTGCGGCAAGACCACGACGCTCCAGATGATCGCGGGCTTTGTCGAGCCGAGCGGCGGCGCTATCCGGATCGAGGGCCGCGACCTGCTGGCCGTGAAGCCGGCCAAGCGCGGCCTCGGCATCGTGTTCCAGAGCTACGCACTTTTCCCGCACATGAGCGTCGCGGAGAACGTAGCCTTCGGGCTCGAGATGCAGGGCGTCGCCAAGGCCGAGCGCACGAAGCGTGTGGGCGAGACGCTCGAACTGGTTGGGCTCGGGGCTTTCGCCGGGCGTTACCCGCGCCAGATGTCAGGTGGCCAGCAACAACGCGTCGCCTTGGCGCGCGCGCTGGTGATCAAGCCGCAGATCCTGCTGCTCGACGAGCCGCTGTCGAACCTCGACGCCAAGCTGCGCGAGGAAATGCAGATCGAGCTGCGCCAGATCCAGCGCACGGTCGGCACGACGACGATTCTGGTGACGCACGACCAGGCCGAGGCGATGGCGCTCTCCGATCGTATCGTCGTGATGAACAAGGGCCGCGCCGAGCAGGTGGCTGCGCCGCACGAGGCCTACGAACGGCCGGCGACGCCGTTCGTCGCGAATTTCCTGGGCAAGACCAATCTCGTCGACGGCAAGGCCATTCGACCGGAGCGCATTGAGTTCGCGGCGTCGGGGCTCGCGGGCACGGTGCGCACGCGTATCTTCCAGGGCAATCACTGGCTCTACCAAGTCGAGACCGCGAACGGTCTGCTCACCGTGATCCGCCAGAACGTGGGCGGCGCGATGCCGGAAGAGGGCGCGACCGTGCATCTCGCGTGGGCCGCACCGTGAAGGCGACGCCCTATCTCCTCGTCCTGCCGGCACTGGTGCTGTTCGCGGCGATCGTGATCGTGCCGCTGGTGATGACGGTGGCCTTGTCGTTCCACGACTGGGGCCAATACAAGGGCATCGAGCCGGTGTTCATCCTGAAGAACTGGCGCGAGGTGCTGGAGGACTCCTACTACTGGGAAGTCTTCGGCCGCACCTTCCGGATCGCAGCGCTCGTCACCGTGCTGTCCGCGGTGTTCGGCGCGCCCGAGGCCTATATCCTGAACCGCATGAAGAGCCCGTGGCGCGGTCTCTTCCTGCTGGTGATCCTGGGGCCGCTGCTGATCTCCGTCGTGGCGCGCACGCTGGGTTGGGCGCTGCTGTTCGGCGGCAACTCCGGCCTTGTGAACAAGGGGCTGATGGCGGCGGGACTGATCTCGGCGCCGATCCCCTTCATGTTCACCGAGACCGGCATGGTCGTGGCGCTGACCCATGTGCTGATGCCCTACATGGTGCTTGCGGTGTGGGCCGCCCTTCAGCGGCTCGAACCGCAGATCGAGAACGCGGCCGTGGCGCTGGGCGCGGGGCCGCTCACGACTCTGCGGCGGATCGTGCTGCCGCAGGCGATGCCCGGCATCCTGTCGGGCGCGATCATCGTCTTTTCGCTCGCGGCTTCGGCCTTCGCCACGCCCGCGATCATCGGCGGCCGCCGCCTCAAGGTCGCCTCGACCCTGGCCTACGACGAGTTCCTGAACACCCTCAACTGGCCGCTCGGCGCCACGGTGGCGGTGATCCTGCTGGTCGTGTTGGCGACGGCGGTGATCGTCGCCAACCGGCTGGTCGAACGCCGCTACGCGCAGGTGTTCGGATGAGCAGGAATGGACCGATCGCGCTCGCCTATCACACGCTGTTCGTGATCTTCATGCTGGCGCCGATCGTTGTCGTCTGCTGGGTCGCCTTCACACCGGAAGGATTTTTATCTTTCCCGACGACCAACTGGTCGCTGCGCTGGTTCCGGGCCATCGCGCGCTATCCCGAGTTCATCTCTGCGTTCTGGCAGAGCCTCGGCCTCGGCGCGCTCTCCTCGGCGCTGGCGGTCGGCTTCTCCGTTCCGGCAGCACTGGCGATCGCGCGACATCGCTTCAAGGGCCGCGAGGCGTTCACCGCGCTCTTCATGTCGCCATTGATGATTCCCTACATCGTGCTGGGCATCGCCTTCCTGCGCTTCTTCACGGAGATTGGGCTGAGCGGCAGCTTCACAGGTCTGGTGTTGGCGCACATTGTCGTGGTGATGCCGTTCGCCCTTCGACTGACATTGGCGTCGGCCGCCGGCCTCGACCGTTCGATCGAACACGCTGCCGTTTCGCTGGGCGCCTCGGAATGGACAGTGCTGAAGCGCGTGACCCTGCCGCTGGTCGTGCCCGGCCTCGCGAGCGGCTGGGCGCTGGCCTTCATCAACTCCTTCGATGAAGTGACGATGACGGTGTTCATTGCAGGGCCGGGAACGGCTACTCTGCCGGTCCGTATGTTTCTTTATATCCAGGACAATATCGATCCGCTGGTGACCTCCGTGTCGGCCTGCGTCATCGCCATCACCGTAGGCGGCCTGATCGCGCTCGATCGCGCCTATGGGCTCGAGCGGCTGCTGGTCGGACGGGGGCATGATGGCCGCTGATTCCTACGACGTTGCCGTCGTCGGCGGCGGGCTGGTTGGCGTTGCCACGGCCTGGGGCCTGTCGCGCGAAGGCCTGAAGGTCGTCGTGCTCGACGAGGGCGACCGCGACGTGCGCGCCTCGCGCGGCAACTTCGCGCTGGTCTGGGTGCAGAGCAAAGGTCTCGGCTTGGCGCCCTACGCCGGCTGGACAATTCGATCTTCCAACGCGTGGGGCGGCTTCTCCGATCTCCTGAAGCAGGAGACCGGCCTCGATGTCTGCTTCCAGCGGCCGGGCGGCTTCACGCTCGCACTTTCGGAGAAGGAACTGGAGAACCGCGCTGCCACGCTGAAGCGCCTGCGCGACCAGCCCGGCATGGTCGACTACAAGATCGAGATCATGGATCGCGAGCGCGTCCGGCAGATGTTGCCGGACATCGGCCCCGACGTCGTGGGCGGCAGCTTCTGCGAGCTCGATGGACACGTGAATTCGCTGCGTCTGTTCCACACCCTGCACAAGGCGATCGGCGAGCGCGGCGTGACTTACCTTCCGAGCCACAAGGTCGAGACCATCACGCGCGAGGGCGGGGAGTTCCAGCTCCATACGCAAAGCGGCACGATCACTGCGGGCAAGGTGGCGCTGGCGGCCGGCAACGCGAACATGCGGCTGGCGCCGATGGTCGGGCTCGAATGCCCGATGCGGCCCGAGCGCGGCCAGATCGTCGTGACAGAGCGGCTGCGGCCGTTCCTGAATCATCCGGTGGTGACCCTGCGCCAGACCGACGAGGGCACCGTCATGATCGGCGACTCCAAGGAAGAAAGCATCGATCCGTCGGGCCTCACGCTCGGCGTCAGCGCGACGGAAGCCTCGCGCGCGGTCCGGATGTTCCCGCTGCTGAAGAACGCCAACGTCGTGCGCACCTGGAGCGCGATCCGCGTCATGACCCAGGACGGCTTCCCGATCTACGACGAGTCGGAGACGCATCCCGGCGCCTTCACCGTGTGCTGCCATTCCGGCGTCACGCTCGCCGCCAACCACGCTCTCAGCGTCGCGCCGATGATCGCGCGCGGCAAACTCGATACGTCGCTGGTCGCTCCTTTCAGCGCGCGGAGGTTTCATGTTCAAGAGGCTGGGTGATACCGGTGCCACGCTGACGGTGACGATCGACGGCAAGCCCATCCGTGCGCGCATCGGCGACACCGTGGCGTCCGCCATGCTCGCGGCGGGCATCGACCATTGCCGCACCACGCCGGTCACGGGCGCGCCGCGGGCTCCCTATTGCCTGATGGGCGTCTGCTTCGAGTGCCTCGTGACGGTAGACGGCGTCGGCAGCCGCCAGGGCTGCCTCGTGCCGGTCGCCGAAGGCATGAAGGTCGAGACTCAGCTCGGCAAGCGGGAGGCCGGGCGATGAACGCGTCAGACCTTTCAGCCAGTTACGACCTCGTCGTGATCGGCGGCGGTCCGGCGGGCCTCGCCGCCGCGGCGACCGCGGCGCGCGCGGGCCTAGCCACCGTGCTGTTCGACGAGAACCCGGGCGTCGGCGGGCAGATCTATCGCGGCATCACCGCTAATCCGGTGCGCAACCGCGCCATCCTGGGCGAGGAATATTGGGCGGGCTCCGCACTCGCAGCCGACGCCAAGGCGAGCGGCGCGCTGATCGTGAACGGCGCCACGGTCTGGAGCCTCGATCGCACGCTCACGGTCGGCGTCTCGATCGCGGGCCAGGCACGCATGCTGACGGCCAAACGCGTGATCATCGCCACCGGCTCGCTCGAGCGGCCATTCCCGATTCCGGGCTGGACCTTGCCCGGCGTGATGACGGCGGGTGGCGCACAGACGCTTCTGAAGGCGCAGGGGCTGGTGCCAACGGGCCGTACCGTGATGGCGGGCAACGGTCCGCTCCTGTGGCTGCTGGCGGCGCAGATCCTGCGCGCGGGCGGGAAGATCGAAGCCATCCTCGATACGAGCAGTCGCCTCAACTGGATACGCGCGGCGATGTTCCTGCCGGATTTCCTGCTGTCGCCGTATTTCAGGAAGGGCCTGGCGCTGCTGCGCGAGGTCAAGGCGAAGGTCGATGTCATTTCCGTCGGCACTCTGGCGGCAGTAGGCACCGACAAGCTGAAGGAAGTCGTGGCCGACGGCTATCGTATCCCGGCCGATCTTCTGCTGCTGCATCAGGGTGTGGTGCCGAACGTGAACCTGGCCATCGCGGCGGGCGTGGCGCATCGCTGGAACAATCGCCAGCTCTGCTTCGCGCCCGTGCTTGACGCGGATTTCCAGAGCTCCGTGCCCGGCATTGCCGTGGCGGGCGACGGTGCGGGCATCGCCGGTGGCACCGCTGCCGCCGAGCGTGGACGTATCGCTGCCATCGCCGCCGTGCGCGCGTTGATGCCCGAGGCGAAGATCGCCGATCCGCAGACCGCGCGGCAAAGGCTGCAGCGCGAGGAAATGGGCCGCGCTTTCCTCGACGAACTCTATCGTCCGGTAACAGCGCTGCGCCAACCAAAGGGCGACACGATCGCCTGCCGCTGCGAGGAAGTGACCGCCGGGCAAATCCGCGAGACCGCGCGCATGGGCTGCGAGGGCCCCAACCAGATGAAGGCGTTCCTGCGCTGCGGCATGGGTCCGTGCCAGGGCAGGCTGTGCGGCCTCACGGTGACGGAGCTGATCGCCGAGGAGCGCGGCACGACACCGGACGAGGTGGGCTATTACCGGCTGCGTCCGCCGGTGAAGCCGATCACGCTGGGAGAACTCGCGTCGCTGCCGATCAGCGAGGCCGAGCGCAAGGCCGTGGAGCGCTGAGGTGACCCGCACCGCCGACGTCGTGGTGATCGGCGGCGGCATCCACGGCTGCTCGACGGCGCTTCATCTCGCATTGCGTGGCCTGAAGCCCATCCTGGTCGAGAAGGACTATGCCGGCCGCCACGCCTCGGGCGTGAACGCGGGCGGCGTGCGCCAGCTGGCGCGCGACCTCGCCGAGATTCCGCTCTCCATTTCATCGATGGATCTTTGGGAGCATATCCAGGAACTGGTCGGCGACGATTGCGGCTTCGAAAGCCATGGCACCGTGCTGGTCGCGGAGAACGACGCCGAGCTGGCGAGCTTCAAGGAACGGGTCGACGATCTGCGCCTGCACGGCTTCACGCATGAGGAGATGATCGACCAGGCCGAGCTGCGACGGCTGGTGCCGGCGGTATCCGAACATTGCCCGGGCGGCGTCGTCTCGCGGCGCGACGGGGCAGCCGACCCGTTCCGCTCGACGCAGGCGTTTCGCAAGCGCGCGATCGAGAAGGGCGCCGAGGTGATCGAAGGCGTCACGGTGACCGGCCTGTCGCGTGTGGGCGATGTGTGGCGGGTGGAGACCAGCGACGGCGCGATCGAGGCGCCCAAGGTTGTGAATGCCGCCGGCGCCTGGGCCGACCGGATCGCGGCGATGCTGGGTGAGCCGGTGCCGCTCACCGTCGTGGCGCCGATGCTGATGGTGACCAGCCGCGTCGCCCCGTTCATCCAGCCGGTCGTGATCCTGCGCGGCCGCAAATTATCCTTCAAGCAGCTCGGAAACGGCACCGTCGTGATCGGCGGCGGCCATCTCGCCACGCCCCATCGCGACCGCAACGTGACGGTGATCGACTGGGAGAAGCTCGCGATCAGCGCGCGCACGGTGTGGGAGCTATTCCCGATCATGCGCCAGGCCACCATCGTGCGCGCCTGGGCCGGTATCGAAGCCTACATGCCCGACGGCATTCCGGTTGTCGGCAAGAGCTCGACCTCGGAGGGCGTGTTCCACCAGTTCGGTTTCTCGACGCACGGCTTCCAGCTCGGGCCGGGCACGGGCGCGATGATGGCGGAGCTGGTCGCCACAGGCTCGACCAACGTGCCGATCGACGGCCTCGAGATCGAACGCTTCAGGAAGAAGCGCTGACCCGTCTCCAGTCGTAGCCCAGCCGCGGGAAGTGGACGGCCATCTCGCCGACAGCGGGATCGCTGCGCAGCAGCGCGATCTCGTTCGTGTCGATGAACGACACTTCGCCCTCGATCCAGTCCTTCGCATTGTCGGACGCCCGCACACGGGCAAAGTCGCCGGGACGCGGATCGCTTTCCTGCGGATCCGATGCGCGCGGCTTCGCGGGCGAGGCAGCGCGCGCCTCGGCCAACGCAACGTCGGCGGCGATGTCGGTGCGCATGCCATGTCCGATCGTGGCCATGCGGTCGCGCCAGGCGATCAGCTTCGGGTAGGGATCGAGCTCGGACGAGCAGTCGATCTTGCGGCCACGCAGGAACCAGACGACGTGATAGGCCGCGAAGTCGGCGATGCAGGGCTGGGCGCCAAGCAGATATCGCCGTCCGTCGCTCAGCATGTCGGCCAGCCAGGCGATCTGCGGGCGCACGAGCAGGCGATTGCGCAGGCCCGCTGCGCGCACGGCATCGACCGACGGGACCGGCAGGCCGTGCAGCTTCGCGCGATCCTCGTGCAGGCCGGGCGGCATGTGGTCGGCGTTGATGCCGGAGACGAAGAGCGCCATCGGCCGCATGAATTGCTGCTCGGCCCAGCGCACGATGATTTCCGCCGCGCCGACGGTGCCGGAAGGAAACAGCGACGGCGAGGGCACGCGTCGCTCCAGCTCGCGTGCGATCAGGTTGGTGTCGCACCAGACGTCGGCGCCGTCCTGCAGCACCGGCGTGCGGCGATAGCCGCCGGTCAGCGGCGCGAGGTCAGGCTTGGGTGCGATCGGCGGGATCTCGACGCCGCGCCACGCCAGTCCCTTGAAGCCCAGCATCAGCCGTGCCTTCTCGGCGAAGTTCGAGAAGTCGTAGTGGTGGAGGATCAACCCGCTCATATGTCCATCACGTAATACACCTTGTCCTCCCGGCGGATGCCGAGGCGATCGTAGAAGCGTTGCGAGCCCTTGTTGCCGACGCCGGTGGTCCAAATCACGCGGGTGTCGCCGCGCTCCTTCGCCAGCGCCCGGATCGCCTCGATCAGTCTTTCGCCGAGGCCGGCCGAGCGGGCCGATTGGGCAACGTACAGTTCCTTCAGGAACAGCCCGTGGCTGAGGCGCGGGCCGGGGAAATAGGGATTCAGGATCGCGAAGGCCAGGAGTGTGCAGGCATCGTCGGCGACCAGGCAAAGCGTACCGCCTTTGACCAGAAAAGCCGCACCCTCGGCTCCGGAACCTTCGCGCACGGGAAATCCGTAATGACGCTCATGGTCCTCCAGCAGGAGGGCGAGCTGGGCTTCATCGCCGGGGCGTAAGGTCCTGATTTGCATAGCGGTTCGTCTAACATCGCTGGCCGTGGGAAGGAAACAGCGGCAAACTCCCGGTAACGGGAGTGTAAGACATGAAGGGTGTCGTCAACATCGAGGATCTCCGCAAGCTCGCGAAGAAGCGGCTGCCCAAGATCGCCTACGATTTCATCGAGGGAGGCACCGACGACGAGACGGGCCTCGTGACCAACGAGAGTGCCTTCCGCCAAGCGCGCATCGTGCCGCGCTACCTGGTGGACGTCTCGGTCCGCGACCAGTCGACGACGCTCTTCGGCCGCACCTATTCCAGCCCGATCGGCATCGCGCCGACCGGCCTCGCCGGCCTGTTCCGCCGCGGCGCCGACCTGATGCTGGCCGAGGCCGCGCGTGACGCCAACGTGCCGTTCATCATGTCGGGCTCGTCGACCGGTTCGATCGAGGATCTGGGCAAGCTCGCGCCCGATCACGGCTGGTACCAGCTCTACTCGTCGAAGGACGAGGCGATCTCCGAGGACCTGATCAAGCGCACCGCCGATGCAGGCCTCAAGACGCTGGTGTTCACCGTCGACGTGCCGGAAGGCTCCAACCGCGAGCGCAACCAGCGCAATGGCTGGGGACGCCCCCTGAAGCTCAGCCTCGCCACCAAGCTCGAGGCGCTGGAGCATCCCGCCTGGATGCTGGAGTGGCTGCGCCACGGCACGCCCTATTTCAGCAACTGGGCGAAGTATGCGGGCCCGGGAGCGTCCGCCGAGAAGGTGGCCGATCTCGTGGCCTACCAGAACCGCGCGCCGATGACCTGGAAGCACGTCGAGCGCTTCCGCTCGATCTTCAAGGGCAACTTCGTGCTGAAGGGCATCATGCATCCCGACGATGCGATCCGCGCGCACTCTTTGGGCGTCGACGGCATCATGGTCTCCAACCACGGCGCGCGGCAGCTCGACAATGCGCCGTCGCCGCTGCACGTGCTGCCCGCGATCAACGAGGCGGTGGGCGACAAGATGACGGTGATGTTCGATGGCGGCATCCGCCGCGGCCTCGACGCCATCGTCGCGCTCTGCATGGGCGCGAAGTTCGTCTTCCAGGGCCGGCCGACACTCTACGGCGTCACCGCGGGCGGAATTCCGGGCGCCAAGATGGCACTCGGCATCTTCCGCAAAGAGATCGACATCTCGATGGCCCAGATCGGCGCCACCAAGATCTCCGACCTCGGCCCGCAGTACCTGATGTGGAAGGACATCGAGGACCTGCGCCGCAACCAGCGGCCGTGAAGCTGCCCCTGATCGGCGGCTGCCAGTGCGGCAAATGCCGCTCCGAGATCACGGCTGCACCGATCGTGGCTTATATGTGCCATTGCACGGCCTGCCAGAACCACACCGGCAGCGCGTTCTCGATGTGGCGCTGCTTGTCGAGGAATCGGCTTTCAAGCTCGTCGGGCTCGAGCCCAGGCTGATCCATCGCACCGCCGACCGCGGCCGCACGGTCACCTGGCTGGTGTGCCCGGACTGCGGCTCCGGGATCTGCAAGGCCGCCCGGCCGGACGGGCGGCGGGTGCGGGCGGGAACCCTGGACGACACCTCCTGGCTTCGGCCAACCCTGCATTTCTGGACGCGCAGCAAGCAACCCTGGGTCACGTTGCCCGAAGGCGGTCAGATTTTCGAGACCCAGCCTAATTCATAGGTTGGCGCGGGGGATTTGCGCCGTAAACTGCGGCCGGGGCGAGCGTAGGAGCGGAAGTAGTGAGCGAGTACCCAGAATGAGGAAGCCGGTCGTCGGTGTGATCGGCAATACCGGTGTCGTGAACGACCGGCACAACGTCCAGCTCGTGGGCCAGCGCAACATGCGCGCGATCGCCGACGTGGCGGGCGCCCTGCCGCTGATGTTCGCGGGCACGCCCGACATCACCGACATCGAGGCGCTGCTGGGCTCGGTCGACGGCATCCTGCTGACCGGCGCGCGGGCCAACGTCCATCCGACGCACTTCGGCGTTGAGCCCCATCCCAAGCACGAGCCCTACGACCAGGAGCGCGATGCGATGGCGCTGGGGCTGATCGACGCCTGCGTCGCGCGCGGCGTGCCGCTGTTCGGCATCTGCCGCGGCCTGCAGGAAATGAACGTGGCTTTCGGCGGCACGCTCCACCCCGAGATCCGCGACATCCCCGGCCGCATGAACCACCGCATGCCGCGCCTGGAGAATGGCGAAGTGCATCCCGATCCGAAGGTCGTGTTCGCCGACCGCCACGAGGTGGCGCTGAAGCCGGACGGCAAGTTCGCAGCCCTCCTGGGACGCGAGTCGATCCGCGTGAACTCGCTGCACGGGCAGGGGATCGAGGAGCCGGGTAAGCGCGTCGTGGTCGAGGGCGTGGCCGAAGACGGCACGATCGAGGCGATCAGCATCGCCGAGGCGCCGGGCTTTGCGCTGGGCGTCCAGTGGCACGCCGAATACGACCCGCAGACCAACCCGATCAACCGCACGCTGTTCCAGGCGTTCGGCGAGGCGCTGAAGAAACACCAGCGCTGAAGCGGCGCGCTACGCGGCGTAAAGCGAAACGGTCTGGGCGAAGCCCTTCAGTTCGTACGGCTTACACGTGCTGCCCGCCAACTCGGCGCGGGCGCGCTCGTAGACCGCCTCCGTCACCAGGATCTCGCCGGGCGTGGCCGCCGACTGCGCGCGAGCGGCCGTGTTCACTACGGTTCCGATGGCCGTCAGGTCGCGATGCGAGCGGCCGAACTCGCCGAAGCTCAGCTCGCCGCAACTGATGCCGATCCCGACGCCGATTTCGCCGCCGGACCCGCCGAGAAGCGCGTCGAACTCGGGACGCTTGGCGGCGCACCGCCGCTGAATGTCGCGCGCCGCCAGCACCGCCTTTGTCGGATGGTCGTCCTGCTTTATCGGGAAATTGAACACCGCCATCACGGCGTCGCCGATCGTCTTGTTGAGCAATCCGTCGTGCTCCCAGATCGCGGCCGCGCACTCGTCGTAGAAGATGTCGAGCACGCCGCCCATCTCGCTGGCGGACAGCGACTGCGACAGGCTGGTATAGGCCCTGAGATCCGCGAACAGGATCGTGGCGTCGATGGTGATTTTGGTCGCCTTCATCACCTTGGAGAACATCAGCTCGCAGAAAGTGCATGTGTTCGGATTCATCCTGCTGGGCTTGATGCCGACGATCCGATACGGCGCCGACAGCACGCCCCGCAGCACGACAGGCATGTGCAGATTTTGCCAGCATCCTTTGCAGACGAGCGACCGGTGTTCAGCCATTGGCAGTGCCCTTTGCGGCCGTCTGGCCAACCCGATTGTGCCCCAGTCGGGCCCGAAAAGCAGAGTGGCGATTTACGCATTGAAAAATAGTGCGGAAAAAGCAAAAATATCGCAATGAATTCATACGCCGTTGCCCGCAAAAGAAGTCATTTCGCGAATTCGCGAACGATCGTGCGCGAAAGCCCCAAAAAGCAACGGCGGCGGGCCTTTATCTGCGCCGCCACCGCTGTTTCGCGAAATCACCCCGTTTTCTCCAGCCGCCCGCTCCCATTAAATTTCCATTTATTTAATGGGACCGCCTGCGGTGCCGCGATCCTACTGCACAACCTCGAACAGGCCGGCGGCACCCATGCCGCCGCCGATGCACATGGTCACGACGACGTTCTTGGCCTTGCGGCGGCGGCCTTCGATCAGCGCGTGACCGGTGCAGCGCGCGCCGGTCATGCCGAACGGGTGGCCGATCGAGATCGAGCCGCCGTTGACGTTGAGCTTCTCGTTGGGGATGCCGAGCTTGTCGCGGCAGTAGAGCACCTGCACCGCGAAGGCCTCGTTCAGCTCCCACAGGTCGATGTCGTCCATCTTGAGGCCGAAGCGCTTCAGCAGCTTCGGGATCGCATAGACCGGGCCGATGCCCATCTCGTCGGGCTCGCAGCCGGCCACGACCAGGCCCTTGTAGATGCCGAGCGGCTTCAGGCCGCGCTTGGCGGCTTCGGCGTCGCTCATGACCACCGAGACCGAGGCGCCGTCGGAGAGCTGGCTGGCGTTGCCCGCGGTGATCCACTTGTCGGGACCGGCCACCGGCTGCAGCTTGGACAGGCCTGCGAGGTTGGTGTCGGGGCGGTTGCCTTCGTCCTTGGTCAGCTTGACGGTCTTCTTCGAGACCTCGTTGGTGTTCTTGTCGGTGACCAGCATCGTGGTCTCCATCGGCACGATCTCGTCGTCGAACTTGCCGGCCTGCTGGCCCGCCGCCGTGCGCATCTGGCTCTGCAGCGAATACTCGTCCTGCGCCTCGCGGCTGATCTTGTAGCGCGCCGCCACCGTGTCGGCGGTCTGGATCATCGAGTGATAGATGCCCGGCACGTGTTCCTGGACCCATGGGTTCACGAGGCGATTCTTGTTGCCGCCCGGCGGGCCCTGGACCAGCGAGACTGACTCGAGGCCGCCCGCGATCATCACCGGCACCTTGTCGACCAGCACGCGCTGCGCCGCCATCGAGATCGTCTGCAGGCCGGAGGAGCAGAAGCGGTTCACGGTCACGCCCGAGACGCTGACCGGCGCGCCGGCGCGCATTGCAGCCACGCGGGCCACGTTCGAGCCCGTGGTGCCTTCCGGCGCCGCGCAGCCCAGGATCACGTCCTCGACGTCGCCAAGGTCGAGCTTGGCGCGCTCGGCAGCGGCCTTGATCACGTGCGCGCCCATGTCGGCGGCGTGCGTGTCGTTGAAGATGCCGCGGAATGCCTTGCCGATCGGCGTACGGGCGGTGGAGACGATTACTGCATCAGCCATTGGGATTTCCTTCCTGAACTTCTTGGATCAAACGCTAGAGAATTTCTTGCCGTCCTGCACCAGCTTCTTGAGCAGGGGGGCCGGCTCCCAGAACGGGTCGCCGGAGGCGTCGCGGTACTTCATCAGGGCGTCATGGATGGTCTTGAGGCCCACCACGTTGTCGGCCCACCACATCGGGCCGCCGCGATAGACCGGCCAGCCGTAGCCGTTGACCCAGATGACGTCGATGTCGAGCGAGCGCTGGGCCATCTTCTCCTCGAGGATCTTGGCGCCCTCGTTGATCATCGGATAGAGGCAGCGCTCCAGGATTTCCTGGTCGGAGATGGCGCGGCGCGTGATGCCGAGCTTCTTGGAGGTCTCCTCGATGATTTTCTCGACCTCGGGGTCGGGGATCGGCGTGCGGTCGGGGAGGTTGTACTTGTAGTAGCCCGAGCCGGTCTTCTGGCCGAAGCGGCCGAGCTCGCAGATCGCATCGGCGACGTAGCCGGTGTAGCGCACGTTGCGCTGTTCCTTGTCCTTCTTGCCCTGGCGGATGCGCCAGCCCACGTCGTTGCCGGCGAGGTCGCTCATCGCGAAGGGCCCCATCGGGAAGCCGTAGTCGTAGATCACCTTGTCGATCTGCTGGGGAAGGGCGCCTTCCTCCATCATGTAGGCCGACTGGATGCCGCGCGAGCGCAGCATGCGGTTGCCGACGAAGCCCTCGCAGACGCCAACGAGGACCGGGATCTTCCCAATCTTCTTGGACAGCGTCATGACCGTGGCGATGACGTCCTTCTCGGTCGCCTTGCCGCGCACGTTCTCGAGCAGCTTCATGACGTTGGCCGGCGAGAAGAAGTGCATGCCGATCACGTCGCCGGGCCGCTTGGTGTATTGCGCGATCTGGTTGACGTCGAGGCCCGAGGTGTTGGTGGCCAGGATCGCGCCGGGCTTGGCCACGGCGTCGAGCTGCTTGAAGACCGCTTCCTTCACTTCCATCGTCTCGAACACGGCCTCGATCACCACGTCGACGTCCTTGAGGCCGTCGTAGGTGAGCGTGGGCGTGATCAGCGCCATGCGCTTCTCGACATCCTCGGCCTTCATGCCGCCGCGCTTGGCGGTGTTCTCGTAGTTGGTGCGGATGGTCTTGAGGCCGCGGTCGAGGGCTTCCTGCTTCACTTCGAGAAGCGTGACCGGAATGCCCGCGTTCGCGAAGTTCATCGCGATGCCGCCGCCCATCGTGCCGGCGCCGATGATGCCGGCGCTCTTAATCGGGCGCTGCGGCGTGTCGGCCGGAACGTCGAGGACCTTGGCGGCCTCGCGCTCGGCGAAGAAGTAGTAGCGCTGCGCCGCCGACTCAGACGAGGTCAGCAACTCGACGAACAGCTCGCGCTCGCGCGCCATGCCCTCGTCGAACGGCAGCTCGCAGGCGGCCTGGACGCACTTGATGATGTTCCAGGGCGCCTTGAAGCCGCGCGACTTGCGCGCAATCGCCTTCTCGGTCTCCTTGAACAGGTCGGGCGACTCGAGGGTCGCGGTGAGGTCGCGCACCTTGCGGCGCGGCGCCTTCTGCGCGACCAGCATCTGTGCGTGCGTCACGGCGCCCTTCAGCAGGTCGTCGCCCTCGACGATGGCATCGACGATGCCCTTGGACTTGGCTTCCGGCGCGGGGATGTGGCGGCCGGACAGGATTGCGTCGAGCGCGTACTTGGCGCCGGTGAGGCGCGGCAGGCGTTGCGTGCCGCCGGCACCCGGCAGCAGGCCGAGATGGACTTCCGGCAGGCCCAGGCGCGTGGTCGGCAGCGACACGCGATAGTGCGCGCCGAGCGCTGTCTCGAGGCCGCCGCCCAGCGGCGTGCCGTGCAGCGCGGCCACGACGATTTTGGGGCAGTTCTCCATCGTCGCGATGACGTCGTTCAGGTTCGGGCCCGACGGCGGCTTGCCGAACTCGCGGATGTCGGCGCCGGCGATGAAGGTGCGTCCGCCGCCGATCAGCACGATCGCGTCGATGTTGGAGTCGGCGCCGAACGCCTCGATGCCCTCCTTGATACCCGTACGCACGGCCGCGGCCAGCGCGTTCACCGGCGGATTGTTGATGGTCAGGATGCCGATGCGCCCCTCGGTGGAGCGCAGCACTGCGTCGGACATTGGACGTTTCCCCTACAAAAGCGTCGTTGGCTTGGCGTCTGTCTTAGCAACCCGGAGGCGCGCCGCCCAGCGAGCTATTGTTCCGCCGTGCGGAGATTGTTTGATAGGCTGCCCGTCAAACCGAGGAGAACGCCGTGACCGTCGCCGCCATCAACTACTGGTCGATCCCCCTGGCCGCCATAGCGGCCTTCGTCTGGGGGGCTGCCTACTACATGACGCTCTCGAAGCAGTGGCTGGCGGCGGTCGGCCGGACCGAGCCCAACAAGTCGCCGGCGCCTTTCATTCTGTCCTTCGTGGCCCTGCTGGTGATGGCCTTCGTTCTGTCTGGCGCGATCGCGCATCTCGGGCCGGGGCAGGTCACGATCAAGAACGGCATCATCTCCGGCCTGATCCTGTGGGCGGGATTCGTGCTCACCACCGTGTTCGTCAACAACGCCTATCCCGGCCGCAAATGCATGCTCTCGATCATCGACAGCATCCATTGGCTGGGCGTCCTCGTTATCCAGGGGGCCGTTATCGGCGCCCTATGAACGTGGAGGAGGGGGAGGCTGGATGAAGCGACCGCGCATCGAAGGTTACGCCGTCATCTCGCAGGAAGGGATGATCGCGACCTCCGACGGGCTCTTCCCCGAGGAGATCAAGAACCCCGCCGACCACAAGTTCTACATGGACGCGGTCGCGGCGGCCTCGGCGGTCGCCAACGGCGCGCATTCGGCGGAGGGCGGTCCGGACGAGAAGCATCGCAAGCGCCTGCGGCTCACGCGCAAGGTCACGCGGCTGATGCCGGACCCGAAGAACGCCAACGTCACGCTCTGGAACCCGGCGACCGCGCCGTTCGACGAGGCGTGGGCGCATCTGCGGATCGACGGCGGCACGCTGGCCGTCGTGGGCGGGACGGATGTGTTCGGCCTGTTCCTCGGCATCGGCTACGACGCGTTCTATCTCTCGTGGACCGACGGCCACGTGCCGCGCGGCCGGCCGGTCTTTCCCGGTGTCGGCAAGGACGGCGTGACCGCCGCGCACGTCATGGCCAAGCACGATCTCGTCCTGCGCGAGACGCGTACGCTCGACGCGGCGAACAACACGTATGTCGAGGAGTGGGTGCCGAAGGCATCCGTTTAAAGCCGGCCAACGATATGTCGTCAGTAACGACCGTAATAGGTGATTTCGCCGAACGCGCGTAGGTAGGCGCGTATGGAAATGAAGTTTGTCATCCTGAGCGCAGCGAAGGATCTCGCGCCAACCACCAGTATTCCTCCCATTGTCAGCGCAAGGTCCTTCGCTGCGCTCAGGACGACGGAATTCGACGGTTTACCGACCGTTTTCGCCGGTTTCGATCTTGCGAGACTTCAATCTTATCAGTGGTTTGGCGGTAGATCGGCCTGCCAACCGTATATAAACGGTGAAAACCGTCGCCCTAGAAGTCGACGACGAGGCCGTCGGAGGCGGCTTCGAGCGCGAGTTCGCCCTGGCGGCCCAGCAGTTCCGAACTCATGTGCGTGACGATGGTGCGCTTGGCGCCAATCGCGGGCAGGTGGTCCGACAGCGTCCTGTAGTCGATGTGATACTTCATGACCTTGTCGAAGAAGTACGCCTCGCAGATGAACAGATCGGCGCCGGAGGCGGCGGGGATCAGCTCCTCTACCCATTCGGTGTCGCCGGAATAGGTGAGCACCTTGCCTTCGGTCTCGATCCGGAGCGCATAGGACGGCGCGCCGCTGTAGTGCTTCATCAGGTACGGCGTGACGGCAAGGTTCTCGATCTCTACTCGCT
Source organism: Enhydrobacter aerosaccus (assembly GCA_903839865.1). GTDB lineage: Bacteria > Pseudomonadota > Alphaproteobacteria > Reyranellales > Reyranellaceae > Reyranella > Reyranella aerosaccus_A. The sequence goes on from CAIMEE010000272.1 coordinate 39,572, forward strand.
CGTGCAGCGCCAGCTCGCGGATCTCGAACGGGTACCTGGGCTCGATCGCGGTCGACCCCGCGAACAGGGCCTCGCGCACGATCTGCAGCCGTTCCTTGAAACCGGGAGGCCCGGCAATGGTGAGCGGCGTGGTGCGGCGGCTGATGAGCTGCGCGTCGAGCAGGAAGAAGGGCAGGCCGCCGAAGTGATCGCCGTGCAGGTGGCTGATCAGCACGGTCGAGATGCCGTTGGGATCGACCTCCCATTTACGGATCGCCACCATCGACGACGCCCCGCAGTCGATCAGCACATGGCCGTGCGCCTGGCGTTCGAGATGGAAACAGGTGTTGAAGCGGCCGCCGCTGCCGAAGGCGTCGCCGGAGCCCAGGAACCGGAGCCGCATCGGCTAAGGGGCCTGCTCGAGGCTCGACACTTCGTTGGTGAGAGTCGTGCGGCGCATGTCGCGCACTTGCGTGTGATCGTAACGGCGCGCGCGGTGCATGGTGACGCGGTTGTCCCACATCACGAGATCGGCGGGCTTCCACTGGTGAGCGTACACGAACTGGCGTTGTGTCGCGTGCTCGGTGAGGTCGCGCAGGAAGGCGCGCGCCTCGGGGACAGGCCAGCCTTCGATGCCGCCGGCGTGGCTCGACAGGTAAAGCGAGAGACGTCCCGTGCGCGGATGTTTGCGGACCAGTCGCTGGCGCACCGGCGCCCACTTCACGCGCTCGTCGTCGGTGAAGTCGGTGAACCCCAGGATGCCGCGCGAAAAGATCTGGCTGTGCGAGCAGATCATGTCGCGAACCTCGGCCTTGGTCTTGTCGTCGAGCGCGTCGTAGGCCGCGCGCATGTCGGCGAACTCGGTGTTGCCGTCGGCGTCGGGAATCTGTCGCGCCGACAGCAGCGAATACTTGGCCGGCACGTCCTTGAAGGAGCTGTCGGAGTGCCAGAGCATGTTGCCGAGGCCGAACAGCCGGCGGCGGTCGTCGCGCGCCAGGACCTTGTTGTTCTTGTCGAGGTTGGAGATGTCGTTCAGGTCCATGCTGACGCGCCGGTCCTGGGGCGCGGCGATGTCGCCCGTCGCCTGTTCGAGCGGACCGAGCGATTTGCTGAAGACGAGCTGCTGCTCGTCGTCGATCTTCTGGCCGTGGAACACCAGCACGCCGAAGCGGTCCATGCCGGCGTGCACCGCCTCCACTTCTTGTGGCGACAGAGGGCGCGTGAGGTCGATGCCGGAGACTTCACCCGCGAAGAACGACCGGCCGACCGGGTCGATGGGCTTGATATCCATGCTTCCAGTCTACCTCGCCGGCTTCTCCTTGGGGAGCGCCGACCACTCGCGAAACAGCCTTCCGTTGTCCTGGTCGAAATGCTCGTCCAGCACGCGGGAGGAGACGATGCGCTCGACCCGGAAATTCCGGTAGTCGGCTCGCAGTTCGCACCAGGCACCGACCAGCGTGACGTCGACATAGTAGGCCATGGCGATCGGCCAGATGACCCGGTTGGTGCGCCGCCCGCTCACGTCGGCGTAGGCGATGTAGAGCTTGGCGGAATCGCGGATCGCCGCCCGCACTTCCGCGAGATCGGCGCCGCTGGCTTCGGGCGTCATGCCGGGCGAGACGTAGATCGGGGCGTCGGCGATATGCATGCGCAGCCGCTCGGGGACCGCCGTCGTCACCTTGGCGAGAACCGATTCGGCCGCTTGCTGCAATGCGGGATCCTTGAGCCGATTGACCAGGCGCGCGCCGACGGCGATCGCCTCGATCTCGTCGGTGGTGAAGTTGAGCGGCGGCAAGTCGAAGCTCTTGCGCAGGACATAGCCCACGCCGGCGGCGCCCTCGATCGGCACGCGGCGCGCCTGCAGGGTGGCGATATCGCGATAGACCGTGCGCGGCGTCACTTCGAGCTCGTCTGCCAGGGCCGCCGCCGTGGTTGGCCGGGAGGCGGCGCGCAGCCGCTGGATGATGTCGAAAAGCCTGTCGGAACGGCGCATTTCACTACTGACATAACGTTGTCAGGAGGAGGTGTCCATAAGGGTCTCGAAACCCATGGAGACTGGAATGCAGACAAACTGGATACCCAAGGAAGCGCTCGCCGCCCTGAACGAGGGCTTCGTCGTCGCCATCATGCTGGAGGCAAAAGACGGAGAAGCCGACGCCGTCGCCGAGAACACCCGCACGCTGGCGCCGCTGGCGATGACGGAGCCGAAGATGAAGCTGTTCCTGCCGTACCAGTCGCCCACGAATCCGGCGCTGTTCTTCGTCTTCGAACTCTACACCGACGAGTCGGGTTGGGCGGAGCATCAACAATACGAGCACTTCAAGGTGGCGATCGCCGATTTGCTGCCGCGCCTCAAGCGGCGCGAACGCATTCCGTTTGTTCCATTCCTCGCCCACTAGGGAGACCCGGGTGTCCCGCATCGAAATGACGACCCCCGCCGTGCCGACCTTCGCCAAGTTCGCCCAGCGCATCTCCGTCCCTTTTTCGCCCGTCGTGCGGGCGGGCGACTGGGTCTATGTCTCGGGCTTGGCGCCGGTGAATCCCGAGACCGGCGAGTACGACATCCTGACGATCGAGCAGCAGGCCCGGCGGGTGATGGAGCATCTCAAGAGCTGCCTCGAGGCGGCGGGATCCGCCCTTGATCGCGTCGTGAAGTGCAACGTCTACTGCTCCAACGGCAGCTACTTCGCCGAGATCAACAAGGTATATTCCGAGTACTTCACGACGCACAAGCCGGCGCGCATCTTCCTCTGCACGGCAGGATGGTTCGGTCCGTTCGACATGGAGATCGATTGCGTGGCGTTGGCGGCATGATCCTCATCGGACAATACGACTCACCGTTCGTCCGGCGCGTCGCGATCGCACTCAACCACCATGGTATCGTCTTCGAACGCCGGGTCTTATCGGTGTTTGCGGACTTCGACGAAATGCTGGAGATAAATCCGCTCGGCAAGGTGCCCGTGGTTGAACTGGATGGTGGCGAGCGCCTCTTCGATAGTCGTGCGATCCTCGACTATGTGGACGGTTTGGTTGGGCCACAAGCGCGTCTTGTTCCGTCAGCGGAACCGCATCGTCGAGAGGTGTTGCGCGTGGACGCTATTGCACTTGGGCTTGCCGAGAAATTGTACGAGCGCGGAATTGAGTTCGTGCGCAAGGCGCGGGGAAGCGCGGATCCCGTCTGGACGGAGCGATTGAAGCGGCAAATTCAATCGGCTACATCGTGGCTTGAGGCGCAGAGGCCGTTGCCTTTCTTTTGCGGCGACCGACTGAGTCTGGCTGACATTTCCACTGCCGTCGCCTTCACCTTCCTCAAGGAGAAGCAATCTGCGCTTTTCTCGGCGGGCGCGTATCCGCTCCTGGAAGCACACTGCGACTTTTTTGAAAGGTTACATCCGTTCTCTGCATCGCCGTATTCGGCAAAGGAAGCGAGCGACAGCGGGTGGTTCCCGACGGCGGACAGAGGGCCATGAAGCGGTCTCAAATAGCGGCATCCTCAACCGCCGCACATTCTCAGGTCTGGCTCGGCACGATCCTGCTCTCGGCATCGGCGATGGCGTACAGCACCGCCGGCTTCTTCACGCGACTGATCGCGGTCGATGCGTGGACTTTGCTGTTGTGGCGGGGCGTGTTCGCGGGCCTGTTCATCACCGGCGTGATCTCGTGGCGGGAGAAGGGCAAGGCCATGGAAGCGTGGCGCTCGATCGGCCGGGATGGCCTCGTGATCGCGCTGTTTTCAGCCCTGGCCACAGTCTGCTTCCTGAATGCGATGCGCCTGTCGGCGGTGGCCGACGTCATGGTGATCGACGCCATGATCCCGTTCTTCACCGCGGGTATCGCCTGGGCCGTGATTGGCGAGCGCGAGGACAAGGCCACTTTGGTTGCGACGTTTGCTGCAGTCGCGGGCGTCGGCGTGATGGCGGGACCCGCCGTGGCCGAGGGAAGGATGCTGGGCGACCTGCTGGCGCTCTGCATGGCGGTGCTGATGGCGACGGTGCTCGTTCTGATCCGTCGCAATCGTGCCGTGAACATGCTGCCGGCCGTCGCCCTCTCGGCGTTCGTCTGCGCGCTGATCGTATGGCCGTTTGCGCATCCGCTGTCTGTCAGCACCGAGCAGGTCGGCCTGCTGGCGCTGTTCGGCATCTCCCAGTTCGGCATGGGCCTGCTGCTGCTGGCCATCGGCACGCCGCTGGTTTCGGCGACGCGCGGCGCGTTGATCGGCGTGCTGCAGACGCCGCTGGGAACGCTGTGGGTCTGGCTCGCCTTTAGCGAGACGCCGGCTACGGCAACCCTGATCGGCGGCGCGATCGTGCTCGCCGCCGTCGTGGTCGACATCGCCCTCCATGCGAGGGCGACGAAGCGCTCGGTCGCAGACTAGGCCGTCGGCAGCTTGTAGCCCTCGAACTGCTTGCGCAGCGCGGTCTTCAGGATCTTGCCGGTGGCGCCGTGCGGGATCGCGTCGATGAACTGCACGTCGTCGGGCAGCCACCACTTGGCGACCTTGCCGTCGAGGAACTTGATCAGGTCGTCCTTGGTGACGCTGGCCTCGGGGCGCTTGACGATGATGAGCAGCGGCCGCTCGTCCCACTTCGGGTGAGCGACGCCGATCACGGCGGCCTCGGCCACGCCCGGGCAGCTCATGGCCGCGTTCTCGAGGTCGATCGAGGAGATCCACTCGCCGCCCGACTTGATCACGTCCTTCGAGCGGTCGGTGATCACCACCGAGCCGTCGCTCTCGATCTTGCAGACGTCGCCGGTCTGGAACCAGTCGTCGGCCATGAACTGGCTCTTGCCGTCGCCCTTCATGTAGCCCTTCACGATCCACGGACCGCGCACCACCATGTTTCCAGAGACGCTGCCGTCCTCCGGCAGGTCGTGGCCGGCATCGTCGACGATCTTCATCTCGCAGCCGAACACCGGGCGGCCCTGCTTGGCGGTGATGGCGAAGCGCTCTTCCTCGGGAAGGTCGCGCTCACCCTTGTTGAAGCGGGTCAGCGTGCCGAGCGGGCTCATCTCCGTCATGCCCCAGCCCTGCGCCACTTCGACTCCGTGCTCCTTCCAGAAGCGCGAGATCATCGCGTAGGGGACGGCCGAGCCGCCGATCAGGGTGCGGCGCACCGACGACATCTTCACCTTGTTCTGGGCACAGTAGTCGAGGAGGGCCAGCCACACGGTCGGTACGCCGGCGCTCAAGGTCACCTTTTCCTTGTCGAGCAATTCGTAGATCGAGGCGCCGTCGAGCTTGGCGCCGGGGAAGACCAGCTTGGTGCCGCAGATCGGGCCGGCATAGACCAGGCCCCAGGCATTGGCGTGGAACATCGGCACCACCGGCAGGATCGCATCATCCGGCGTCATGCCGAGCACGGGACCCGAGCACATCATCATCGAGTGAATCACCGTCGAGCGGTGCGAGTAGAGCACGCCCTTGGGATTGCCCGTCGTGCCCGAGGTGTAGCAGAGGGACGAGGCGGTCTTCTCGTCGAAGTCCGGCCACTTCAGCGTGCCGGGCTTGTCGGCGATCAGCTCCTCGTAGCACAGCAGGTTCGGGATCTTGGTCTGAGCCGGCATGTGGGCGCGGTCGGTCATCACCACGACATGCTTCACGGTCTTGAGCTGGCCGATCACGCCTTCGACGATCGGCAGCAGGTTGAGGTCGACGAAGATGATCTGGTCTTCGGCGTGGTTGGCGATGTAGGCCACATGCTCGGCCGAGAGGCGCGGGTTGAGCGTGTGCAGAACGGCGCCGATGCCCGAGATACCGAAATAAAGTTCGAAATGGCGATAGGTGTTCCAGGCGATGGTGCCGACCCGGTCGCCGAGCTTGATTCCCAGTCCCTGCAGCGCCTCGGCCAGCTTCTTCGAGCGCTTCTGCGCGTCCCTGTAGCCGTAACGATGGATCGGGCCCTCGACCGTGCGCGTGACGATCTCGACGTCGGGATAGTAGCGCGCCGCGAAGTCGATCATCTGGGAGATCAGCAGCGGACGGTCTTGCATCAGGCCAAGCATTTCGTTCCCTCGCTTTGCTTTATTCGCGCCGCTCCAGATGCAGGCTCCGAAGCGACGCGAGTTCCTTGAGATCAGGTTCTAGCCCGAGTCCCGGCCCGGCGGGAAGGGAGACCGCGCCCTCCGACACGGCGAAATGATTCTGCAGCAAGCCTTCGCGCAACGGGTTGGCGTTGGCGTCGACCTCGAGCATTCCGGGCCCGCGTACGGCCGCCAGCAAATGCAGGGAATGCATCAATCCCAGCGCGCCGCCGAGATAGTGCGGGCAAAAAGACCGGCCTGCCGCGAGTGCCGCCTTCGCCACGGGCAGGCAGCCCGAGGGGCCGCCCCATTTAGCGAGATCGGGCTGCAAAATCCCGAACAGGCCGCTGTCGATCGCCTCCTGGAACTGCCGGGCCCCGCGCATGTTTTCGCCGGCGGCCAACTGAGTGGGGGCGACGGCCGCGAGTTCGGCCCATTCCGCCGCCGGTCGATCGGCCATCAACGGCTCTTCGATCCAGCTGAGGTTGAACCCGGCAAGTTTGGGCATTATCGCCTTCGCCATGGCGAGGTCCCAAGCCTGGTTGGCATCGACCATCAGCCGTTCGCTGTGCTTCAGGTTTGCGGCGGTGGGACGGAGAGAGGCGAGGTCCGTCGCTTCGCCGAAGCCGACCTTTATCTTGAAGGCGCGGTAGCCGGCGCCGCGCATGCGCTCGACGGTGTCGACGGCATTGGCCCCGGGATTGATGCCCGAGGCATAGACTGGCACGGGCGAACCGTCGATGCCTCCGAGCGCCTGCCACAGCGGCTGCCCGCGCTTGCGGGCGCGGAGGTCGTGGATCGCCATGTCGAGCCCGGCCGCGGCCGACGAAAAGCCGCCGGCGTCGCCGCTCTGAATGCGCAGCACATGCAGGGCGCGGTCGATCTCGTTCCACAGCGTCCCCGGATCCCCGAGTGGCTTGCCGAGCGCACGCGACGCCACGATCTCGGTGAAGAGGCGGGCGCGATACTCGGCCGACGGATTGGGGAAGTTGCACCAGACTTCGCCCCAGCCATGTGCGCCGTCGGAGTCTTCGACGCGAACGAACACCGCGGCGCGCTCCGTCATCGTGCCGAAGGAGGTACGGACGGGATCCTTGATGGGCGTGCGGAAGACATGCGCCTCGACGCGCGCCAGGGTCGCGGAAGTCACGCGGCGCCTTTAATCGGCAGCCTGTGCCTCGTTCAGCACGTCGTAGTTCCGCTTCTGATACCACGCCATGTAGTCGGTGTAGTAGGTGGTCGGATATTTCGGCGGCTTGTCCGGGCCCACGGTCGTCGGCACGGCTGCGATCGGCCAGTCGATGTTGCTGTCGCAGAAGAACGGGATCGCGTAGCGCTCGCCGCCGCTGCGATTGATGGCGCGGTGCGGGGTAGCGAGAAACACGTCGTTGGTCCAGCGCTGCAGCATCTGGCCGCCATTCACCACATAGGCATTGTCGATGGCGGGCGCGTCGATCCACTTTCCGCTCTGCGTGCGGATCGAGAGGCCCTGCACGTCGTTCGGCGCCAGCAGGGTGAGGAAGCTCGTGTCGGTGTGCGGTGCCAGGCCGAACTCGTCTTCGATCGGGCCGTCCTGGTGCGGGTAGTGAGTCATGCGCAGCGAGAACTGCAGGTCCTCGAACGGCCCGTCGAAATAGATCGCCGGCAGATCGAGCGCACGCGCATAGAGGCGCACCATCTTCTGCACCAGATGTTCCATCGTGTTGCAGTAGTCGACGATCGTCTCGCGGAAGCCGGGCAGGCCGTCGGGCCAGCGGTTAGGCCCGCGATAGCGCCGGCCGGACAGCAGGTCGGGATGGTTGGGAGGCAGTTCCCGCTTCACGAAGAAGGCTTCGTTGAGGTTGGGCTTGGTGTTGGATTGCACCGTCGAGGTGCGCAGCGTGTTGCCGCGCATCGGCAGGTAGCCGGTGCCATCGGGATTGAGCTTCAGCGCCAGCTTTTTCTCGACTGGTTGCGCATGGAAGCGCTTCACCTGCTCGAAGACGTCGCGGATTTTCTCGCGCGACACGCCGTGATTGACGATGAAATAGAAGCCGATCTCGGTAAGCGCGACCCGGAGCTGGGCGGCGGTGCGGTCGAGCGCACCCGGTTCGCCGGCGAGATAGGGGCCAAGGTCGATGACGGGAATGGTCTCGGTGGTCATACGCGAACTCCTTGTAGAGTAACGATACGCCAGCCGGGCGCTTCGCTCCACTGGCGATTCGGGGCGTTCTGGCCTACCGTCCGGCAGGAGACGATGCAGGTGAAGTGATGCTCCGGGACAGCGCTGGGCTTGCCGAGCCGCCACGCGAGAAAGAATCAGGAGTGAGACCATGGAAAAACGCAAACTCGGCAAGTCGGGCCTCGAATTCGCACCGATTGCCTTTGGCGGAAACGTGTTCGGCTGGACCGCCGACGAGGCCACCTCTCACAATCTGCTCGACGCCTTCGTCGACGCCGGGTTCTCCTTCGTTGACACCGCCGACGTCTATTCGCGCTGGGTACCGGGCCACACAGGCGGCGAGTCCGAGACGATCATCGGCAGCTGGCTGAAGAAGGACAAGAGCAAGCGCGCCAGGATCGTGCTCGCCACCAAGTGCGGCATGGGCCTGCCGTCTGGCGCGCTGTCGCGCAAGCACATCACCGAGTCGGTCGACGCCTCGCTGAAGCGGCTCAACACCGACAGCATCGATCTCTTCCAGTCCCACAAGGACGACAAGGACACGCCGCAGGAGGAGACGCTCTCGACCTACGGCGATCTGATCAAGGCGGGCAAACTGCGCTCGATCGGCGCCTCCAACTTCGATGCGCCGCGCCTGGCCGAGGCTGCGAAGATCTCCAAGGACAAGGGCCTGCCGCGCTACGAGAGCCTGCAGCCTCACTATAATCTGATGGAGCGCGGCCTGTTCGAGGGCGAGCTGGAGAACGAGTGCCTGAAGGAGGGGATCGGCGTGATCCCGTATTATTCGCTGGCGAGCGGCTTCCTGTCGGGCAAGTACCGCTCGGAGGCCGACGTCGGCGACGCCAAGCGCGGGGCCGGCGTGAAGAAGTACATCAATCCCAAGGGCATGGCGGTGCTGAAGGCGCTGGATGACGCGGCCAGGAAGCACAACACCAACGACACGCAGATCGCGCTGGCCTGGCTGATGCAGCGCAAGTCGATCACCGCGCCGATCGTGAGCGCCACCAGCCTGCAGCAGCTCAAGGACCTGATTGCATCGCCGGGCGTCAAGCTCGACGCCGCCGACGTCGCCGCCATCGACAAGGCGAGCGCTCCCTGATGCTGGTCTTCCGCCAACTCTTCGATCCGACATCCTCGACCTATACCTACCTGCTGGGCTGTTCGGTCACGGGTGAGGCGGTGATGATCGATCCGGTGTTCGAGCAGGGGCGCCGCGACGCGGCCCTGGTTTCGGAACTGGGGCTGAAGCTGCTGTGGACGCTCGAGACCCACGTCCATGCCGATCATGTGACCGGCGCGTGGCTGCTCAAGAATCGCCTGGGCAGCGGGATCGCGCTGGCCGAGGCAAGCGGCGCGGCGGGCGCCGACCGCCTCCTGCAAGACGGAGAGCGCGTCGTCTTCGGCAAGCGCTCGCTCGAGGTGCGCGCGACGCCGGGCCACACCAACGGCTGCGTCACCTACGTGCTCGACGACGAGAGCATGGCCTTCACCGGCGACTGCGTGCTGATCCGCGGCTCGGGCCGCACCGACTTCCAGCAGGGCGACGCCCGCGCGCTCTACCGCTCGGTGCGCTCGCGCATTTTCTCGCTGCCGGAGACGTGCCTGCTCTATCCGGCGCACGACTATCGCGGCCTCACCGTCACCAGCGTCTGCGAGGAGAAGAAGTTCAATCCGCGGCTGGGCGGCGAGATCGGCGAAGCCGACTATGCGGGCTACATGAAGAACCTCGACCTGCCGCATCCCAAGAAGATCGACGAGGCGGTGCCGGCCAACCTGCGCTGCGGTCGCCCGGGCAACGACGCCGAGCTGCCGCCGGAGCCGGCCTGGGCGCCGCTGCGCTTCACCTTCTCGGGTGTCTGGGAAGTCGAGCCGCACTGGCTTGAGGAAAATCTCGGCGCCGTGCGCGTGCTCGATGTGCGCGAGCCCGACGAATTCTCCGGGCCGCTGGGCCACATCAAGGGTGCCACCCTGCTGCCGCTCGGAGATCTCGCGAGCCGCGCGAAGGAGCTGCCGAAGGACAAGCCGATCGTGGCCGTGTGCCGTGCCGGCAGCCGATCGGCGCATGCCACGGCGATCTTGCAGAAGGCGGGCTTCGCCGATGTCGCCAACCTGCCGGGCGGCATGCTGCGTTGGCGTGGCGAGGGCCGCGGCGTCGAGGGTGGCGCGATCTAGCGCTCGGTACCCGGGGCCGCCGGCTCCAGGACTTGCTGTGCTGCAGCGGCAGCCGCCGCCTTGGTGCCTTCGCCTCCGCCTGCGAGCTGGACCGTCGGGAAAGCGAACTTGATGCCGTTCTCGTCGAAGGCTTTCTTTATCATCGCATTGGCCCGGCGGCGCACCATGAACTGCTCGCCGGGCTTGCACATCATCTTCATGCGGATGTTGATCGAGTACTGACCGAACTGCTCGATGCCTTGCATCTTGAGCGGCTGCAGAATGCTTGGCCCGAGGTCTGGATCCTTGGCGAGTTCGAGGCCGATCTGCTTGATCAGCTTCTTGGCCTTATCGACGTCGGAATCGTAGGTAATCCCGATCTGATCCTTCACCATCACCCAGTCCCGGCTCATATTCTGGACGGCCCCCAGCACGCCGAAGGGAATGGTGAAGAGCGGGCCGCGTTGGTGGCGCAGCTTCACCGAGCGCAGGCTGAAGGATTCGACCGTACCCTTGTAGCTTCCGCTCTGGATGTACTCGCCGACGCGAAAAGCATCGTCGAGCATGTAGAACATGCCACTGATGATGTCGCGCACGATGGTCTGGCTGCCGAAGCCGATAGCGACGCCGACGACGCCGGCGCTTGCGATCAGGGGGGCGATCTCAACGCCCAGCGCCGACAGCGCCATGAGTGCCGCCATCACGAGCAGGAGGATGCCGGCCATGTTACGGCCAATCGGCAGCAAGGTGCGGATGCGGGCGCGCCGCCGTGCTTCTTCGGCCGTGAGATTGGGTTCCGGCTGCGAGCGTTCCAATGTGTTCTCGGCCAGGGCCTTGAACAGGTTCCAGGCGAGGTCGGCGGCGAGCAGGATGATCAGCGCGTGCAGTCCGCCGCGCACCATGCGGGCCGGGGCGCTTTCCTGCGCCGCCAGCGAACCCACGTCGAGCTTCCAGCCCCACAACAGGATCAGGATTCCGCCGACGATCGCCAGCGCTCGCAGGCCCTGGTCCACGAACACCGGCACCACGGCCATGATGCCCTGATCGGCGCCCTCCTTGCCTGTCGCGCGCATCAAGTGACGCCCGGCGCGGCGCACCACGGAGATGGCGATCGGCATGAAGATCGACACGACGAGGAACCAGAAGAAGTACATCGCGCTGATCGTCCAGGCGAACCAGAAGACCACCGTGGCGATCGAGGCCATCCATCGTCCCGTCGCGTGACCCAGGCGGCTCACGGCCTCGGTGTCGGTGGGCTTGCGCCAGATCAGGGTGAGGGCGATGACGACCAGGCCGATGCCCAGCACGTAGGCCAGAAATTGCAGGCCGGGGATCGGCATGCCGAAGGCATGCAGGGCTGCGGTCGTGGCCCAGCCGAAGGCGAACCAGCCGATGAAGAAGGCCAGGTGCCGCTGCCAGAACTGCGCCGTCGGCACGTCGAGATCGAAGGCCGCAAGTTGCCGGCGCGACGTCTCGGAGGGGCGCAAGAGGGATTCGAGAGCGGCGAGCGCGAGGCGCAGCCACAGCAGCGCGACCAGCAGGGCGATTCCCGCCTCGTGGATCGGTCCCGGCAGTTCGACGACGAGAAGCACGGCGAACTGGCCGAGCGCCGCGATCAACACCGCCGCGGAGCGAAGCACGGCGTCGATCCCGAATCGGATCAGCCTGTCGACGATGCTGTGCACTTCGCCGTCGACGAGGCGGGCATTGAGACGTGCAGTGGCCCGCCGGAACAGCCACTCCGCAAGCGCGCCTCCGAGAAGGCAGGCCAGCGCATCGAGCGCGACCCGACCCATGCCGCCCGCGCTGTCGGCAGCCCTGCGGAAAACCTCGCCCGCTTCCAGGAAGTAGCGCGGCATCTGCGGCACGGCGAAAGCGATCGCCTGGACGTGCTGGCGTAGGTTGGAGAAGCCGTTCGCGATCAGCTGGGACGGCGACTCGTTGACCGCCGCGGCGGCCTGTTGCGCTGCGGCGGGTCCGACGCCGACCATCAGGAGTACGAGAATGCAGGTCAGAACCGCAAGCGGCCGGCGCATCAAGGTCATGTCATCCAATCCGGTAGGTGGACTGGAGAATGCCTACGCCGGCGGCATTCCGGCAAGCTTGTCCTGCTATTTTTTCTCGATGTTCCAGAACACCGGAATCGGGCTCGTCACCATGCCCGACAGGCCGCGTGTCGCGGTCGGCAGAGTGTACTGACCGAGATGGATGTGCGTGCCGTAGGTCACGGCGCGTTCCTGGATCTGGGCCGCGATCTTCTTCTGGCTCGGTGCGTCGGGTGCGCGCGCGAAGGCGTCGCGCAGCTTCTCGACCTCGGCGTCGCAGGGCCAGCCAAAGTTGGCCTTGTCGCAGGAGGCCGCGACCATGCTGTTGGTGAGCGGATTCATCATGTCGACCGAAAGCCAGGCCGTCATGAAGCCGTTCCAGCCGCCGTCCTGCGCCGGCGTCTTGCGCAGGCGTCGCGCCACGATGGCCTGGAAGTCGAGCGGTACCATCTCGACCTTGAAACCGCCCTTCTCGAGCAGGTCCTTGGCGATCGGGCCGGCATTGGTGAGCACGGCAATGTCGGTCGTGTGCAGCATCACGATCGGCGTGCCGTCGTAGCCCGCTTCCTTCAGCAGCTCCTTCGACTTGGCGAAGTTGCCGCGCACCAGCCCGTCCATGCCGGCGCTGTTCTCCAGCGGCGTGCCGCAGACGAACATCGCGTCGCACGTCCGGTAATACTTCGCATCGCCGATCACGCCCTCGAGGAAGGCCTTCTGGTCGAAGGCATACATCGCAGCGCGGCGGATCTTCTCGTTGTTGAACGGCGGCACGACGGTGTTCCAGCGGAAGGCGTATTGCGCGCCAATGACGTTGTAGACCTCGAGCTTGACGGTCTTGTCTGCCAGCAGCAGCGGCTTCAGGTCGTGCGGCGGCGCCTCGATGTAGTCGATCTCGCCCGCCAGCAGCGCGTTCACCGCCGTCTGGTGGTCGGGAATCGCCAGCCACTCGACCCTGTCGACCCTGGCTACCTTGCCGCCGGCCAGGCCCGACGCCGGTTCCTTGCGCGGCACATAGTCGGGATTGCGCACGTAGACGGTCTTGTCGCCGGGCTTCCATTCATCCGTCTTGAAGATGAAAGGACCGGAGCCGATGAACTCGGAGATCTGCTTGTTGGGGTCGGTGTCGGCGATGCGTTTGGGCATCATCAGCGGCGTCGACCCGCCGGGCTTTGCCAGCGAGTCGAGCACAAGGCCGTACGGCTCCTTCAGCACCATCCTGAAGGTCTTGTCGTTCACGGCTTCCATGCCCGAGACGAAGCTCATGAGCTTCAGGCCCGTCGCATCCTTGGCGCCCCAGCGCTTCAGCGAGGCGATGCAGTCCTCCGACGTGACCGGCTTGCCGTCATGCCACTTGAGGCCGTCGCGCAGCGTAAAGGTGTAGGTGAGGCGGTCGGCGCTCAGTTCCCATTTGTCGATCATCTGCGGCTGCGGCACCAGGTTCGCATCCATGGCGAACAGCGTGTCCCACACCATGTAGCCGTGGTTGCGCACGATGTTGGCGGTGGTCCAGATCGGATCGAGGACCTTGAGGTCGGAATGCATTACCGCCTTGACGGTCTTCGTCTGCGCCAGGACGGGAGACGCGGCGAGGCAGGCGGCGAAGACGGATGCCGCAAGAGTACGCAATTTCATTGGATCAGCTCTTCCAGGCTTCGGTGGCGCGGGCGCCGGGGGCAATCACGGCGGCGGAGGGAGTCTCGACCTTGGCCATGTGGTTGTAGCGCTGCGCCGCAAACCAGACGGCATAGTCGCCCATCGTGATCGGCGGATACTTCGCCGGCCGGGCGGCCGACCGGCAGGAGGGCAGGCACTCGATCGTGGCGTTGTGGTCGGGATCGAAGAAGAACGGAATGGCGTAGCGGATGACGCCGGAGATGTTGCGCACCTTGTGCGGCGTAGACAGGAACCGCTCGTTGGTCCAGCGGTGCAGGATGTCGCCGCCATTCACGACGAAGGCGCCCTCGACGTAGGGCGCGTCCAGCCACTCGCCGCTGTTCAGCAGGATCGACAGGCCCTGCACCTTGTTGGGCGGCAGCAGCGTCATGAAGCCGGAATCGGTGTGCGGCACGATGCTCGCGATCTTGTCGTCCGACGCATCGAGCAGCGGATAGCGCGACTGGCGCAGGATGTAGTGCGGCTTCTCGAAATAGGAATCGAAGTGGTTGGCCGGCAGGTCGAGCGCCAACGCATAGAGCGGCACGAGTTTGCGGCAGAGCGCTTCCATCGTGTCCACGTACTTGAGGGTCTGCTCGCGGAAACCCGGAAGATTGGGCGGCCACTGGTTCTGCACGTGGAAGCGGCGGCCGGCGATCACGTCGGGATCGTCGGCGGTGCGCTCGCGGCGCAGGAAGAAGGCTTCGTTCTGGCTGGGCTTCTTGCCCTGCGCGGCGGCGTTCGGCGCGGCCTTCTCCTGGATCGGCATGTAGCCGATCGTGTGCTCGTTCACCTTGACCTTGAGCTTCTCGTCCATCGGCTGCGCATGGAAGCGGGCGGCCGCCTCGTACTGCGCGTCAATCAGGGCCTGCGGGATACCGTGGCCCTTGAGATAGTAGAAGCCGACATTCTCGAAGGCATAGCGCAGTTGCCCGGCCGCTTTTTCCGCAGCACCGGGTTTGCCGGCGAGATAGTCGGCAACATCGATCAGCGGAATCTGGTCGCCGACCATGGTCATCGTGACGGACATGTCCTGTGGCATACGGTTATTATAGGCCATGATTATCGACAAAATCGAGCCCTTGGCGCTCCAGATCGGCACGCTCTCCCTGGTTCTGTGCCGCGTGACGACGAAATCCGGCCTCGTCGGCTACGGCGAATGCCTGTGCAACAGGCCTCCCATGCAGAAGGTGCTGGTCGCCATGATCCGCGACGCGATTGCACCCTTCTATCTCGGCAAATCGGTCGACGATCGGAAGGCGCTGAACCTCGCCGTGCGTCGCGGCACGGCAAGCCATGGGCGGGCCGGCACCGTGATGAACGCGCTGGCCGCGATCGACACCGCGCTCTGGGACATCGCGGGCAAGGCCGCGAACCAGTCGATCTCCGCGATGCTGGGCGGCGCCAGGCGCTCGCGCCTGCCGGTGATGGCGAGCCTCGACAAGTACAACGACAAGGCCAAGGTGCGCGCGCGGCTCGAGCAGGCACTCGCCACCGGCGTGAAGGCTGCCAAGGTCCACGAGGCCCCTCTCGATATCATCGAGGAGGCGCGCCGCGTCGTTCCCAAGAACATTCCGTTCGTCGCCGACAGCAACAACGCGCACACGCTGGCAGACATCAGGCGCGACGAGGCCCGCTGGCGCGCGCTCGACCTGTTGTTCTTCGAAGATCCGTTCTGGCCACCGGAAGATCTGCTCGGGATGGAGAAGATGCCAGGCGTGCCGATCGGAATGGGTGCGGACTTCGGCTCGACCGAGCAGATGGCTCTCTACGCCAAGGCGCCCGCGATCTCCGTCCTGCAGCCCGACGTCTGCATGCTGGGCGGACTGAGCGAAGCCAGCAAGGCGGTGCCGATGGTCGAAGCGGCGGGCAAGGTTCCCGCGCCGCATACGCCGTTCGTGGGGCCGGCAGCACTTGCCTCGTTGCACCTGCTGGCCACGGCGAAGGACGAGAATTACTTCGCCGCCATCGAGCCTGGTGACGGCCGGGACATCTACGGCATCGGCGTGCCCGCCTGGCAGCCGTTCGTCGATGTACCGACCGCGCCGGGGCTGGGTTACGATCCCGATCCCGCCTTCCTGCGCCGCTACGATTGCGCGTAGACTGCCGAAAAATCTGGAGGAACAAGTCAATGGCATCGCCGCTTTTCGACCTCACGGGCAAGGTCGCCGTCATCACCGGCTCGAGCAAGGGCATCGGCAAGGCGATCGCCATGCACCTCGCGCTCTCGGGCGCCAAGGTCGTGGTGTCGTCGCGCAAGGCTCCGGTCTGCGAGGAGGCCGCCGCCGAGATCCGCAAGGCCGGCGGCAACGCCACCGTCATTCCATGCAACATCTCCGACAAGGCGCAGTGCGAGAAGCTGATCGCCGACACGAAGAAGCAAGTCGGCCCGGTCGACATCCTGGTCTGCAACGCGGCCTCAAACCCGTACTACGGGCCGAACGAGAAACTGCCCGACGAGACCTTCATGAAGGTGATGCAGAACAACATCCTGTCGAACATGTGGCTGATCAACAACTGCCTGCCCGACATGCGCGCCAAGAAGGACGGCTCGATCATGATCGTCTCGTCGATCGGCGGCCTGAAGGCGAGCACGGTGATCGGCGCCTACTGCATCTCGAAGGCAGCCGACATGCAGATGGCGCGCAACCTCGCGGCCGAATACGGTCCGGACAACATCCGCGTGAACACCATCGCGCCAGGTCTGGTCACGACCGACTTCGCGCGCGCCCTGTACGAGGATCCGCAGAAGCGCGCGGCGCGCGAGGCGGCCACGCCGCTGCGACGCCTCGGCGTGCCGGACGATATCGCGGGGCTGGCGGTGCTGCTCGCGGGCAAGGCCGGCGCCTTCATCACCGGCCAGACCCTTGTCGCCGACGGCGGCACCACGACGGGTGGATGAGGAGGCGGCTGAATGAGCCTCTATCAGGTCCAGAAGCTGATCTATGAACTCAACCGCGACCCGCGCACCCAGGCCCGCTACGAAGGCGGGCGCGATGCGGTGTTGGACGAGTACGATCTGACGGCCGAGGAGCGCGCGGCCCTGGTGAAGCCCGACATCGGATTGCTCTATGTACTGGGCGTCAACGGCCAGCTGCTGATGCACTTCGCGGCCCTGCACAAGATCGAATGGACCGACTATCTCGAACGCATGCGGCAGGGCGTGAAGGTGCATGGCCCCGTGCGCGAGGGCGTCTATACGATGACGGGCTATGCCGGCGTCGATGCTGAGGGGAAACGCTGATGCCTCTGGTCTATTGCGGCGCCTGCAGCCACGGCCCAGGCATCACCGGCCGCGCCGACCGCGCCGATCCCAAGTTGCGCGACGCCCTTCATACGGCGCTGCGGCGCATGGGCGACGATATTCGCGCGACAAAGCCTGACGCGCTGGTCGTGGTGGCGGCCGAACACTTCGCCAATTTCTTCATGAACAACATGCCAGCCTTCGCGATCGGCATGGCCGACAGCTACGAAGGACCGATCGAGGATGAGGCCTTCCTCAAGATCAGGCGCACCAGGGTGCCTGGCAATAAGGCCCTGTCGAAGAAGCTGATCGAAGGCGTCATGCAGACGGTCGACGTGGCCTACGCGGAAGAATGGAAGTTCGATCACGGCATCTCTGTGCCGCTGCATTTTCTGACGCCCAACTACGACCTGCCGGTGATCCCCGCCAACATCAATTGCCAGGGACCGCCGCTCACGCCGCTGAAACGCGCCTGGGCTTTCGGTGAGGCGCTGCGCGCGGCAGCCGATGCGATTCCCGAGAGGATAGCGCTGGTCGCGACCGGCGGGATCTCGCACTGGCCCGCGACGCCGGATTCCGGAAAGATCAACGAGGCGTGGGATCGCGAATTCCTCGCGCGCTGGGCCGCCAACGACCGCGACGCGCTACTTTCCTATACCGATGCCGACATCTATCGCGACGGCGGGCAGGGCGGCTTCGAAATCCGCACGTTCATTGCCGCCGCCGCCGCGGCCAAGGGCGCAAAAGGCAAGATCGAGTTCTGCGAGCCCATTCCGATCTTTTCGGTGAGCTGCACCGTCGCGCGAATGCAGATCGCGGCTTAGGCCGTCTTCTTCCGGAACGTTACCACAAGCACATCGCGATACGCGGGCTGTGCCGGGTTCTCGGGCTCGACGGGGGTCACGCCGTGATAGCAGCGCGCATCGTCGACCAGCGCCGCATCGAGCGGATCGGTCAGCGTGAAGCTGCCGAGCGCGCGCTTGTCGAGGTCGTGCACTGTCGTCGTGCCCGAGGCGATGTTGCGGCGGTTGATCAGCAGCACCAGCACATAGTCGACGCCATCGCGATGCATGCCTTCGGGCGTGGGCTTGCCGTGGGCGCCCGGCTTTGCCTCGATGCGGAACTGATGCGCCTCGATGTGCCACCTGTCCGTCTCGGGCGCGAGGCGACCGAACAGCGAGCGGCAATATTCGAGGATGGTCCGGAAGCTCGCGCCTTCGCTCACCTCGGGCTTGATCGGCTCGAACCAGCGCTCGATGCCGCCGTTCAGGTGATTGTAGTCGACGGTCTGATAGTGCGGCTGATGCGGCGCGCGCTCGATCTCCCCCTGGCGGCCGGCGGCATAGACGCCGAAGCGACGGCGGCGATAGCGGCCGCCGTCGGCCATGTAGGTGTCGGTGTGCAGGTCGTTCCAGCTGTCGGCGAACGCGATCCAGTCGGCAAGGGTGCCGAAGCGGCCGAGGGCAGCCCGCATCTCCGAGGCTTCGACGAAAGCATAGCCCGCGCGGGCAATCGCTTGGCGGATGCCCGTTGCGTTCTGCAGTCCTGTTCCGATCTCGCTCATGGCGGAAACCCTATCACCGCGAGGCCATAGCCGACAGGCGGTGCGCATGAAGGTTTCTTGGGCTTGGCGCGCGGTTTGCATTTAGAATGGCTCAAGCTTCCTGGGGAGAATCGTCCGATGCTGCGCCGCCACCTGCTCGCTACCGCTGCCGCCTCTTTTGCCGCACCCGCCATCGTCTCGCGCAGCTCGCTGGGCCAAAATCTGCGCAAGGTGAAGATGGGTTCTGCCTTCACCACCACGACGAATGCCGCCTTCCTGATGCCGAAGATGCTGAAGGAAGAGGGCATCGACCTCGAGCTGGTCATGTTCCCCTCGCTGGTGCAGCGCATGCAGGCGGTCGCCTCGGGCGACGTCGACATCGGCAATGGCGGCCTCTCGGCCACCATGCAGCTTGCGACCAAGGGCTTCCCGATGCAGATCCTGGCCAATGGCTGCGATGGCGGCTGGATGGTGCTCTGCCAGCCGTCGATCAACAGCTTCAAGGACCTGGTCGGCAAGAAGATCGCCGTCCAGAACGGCTCGATCGGCCTGGTGTCGCTCAACTGGAAGCTCAAGCAGGAAGGCGTGTTCGGCAAGGTCGAGATGGCCTTCATGGACAACCAGGACCAGCCTGTGCCGCTGATGCGCGGCGACGTGGGCGCGATCTGCGTGTTCGAGCCTTATGCTGCACTGGCCGAGCTGAACGGCTGGGGCAAGAAGCTGTGGGTGCCCTACGATTCTCCCATGGGCAAGACCAACCTGGGTTTTGTCGCCTCCGAGAAGTTCGTGAAGGCCGATCCCGAGCTCACCAAGAAGATGGTGAAGGCGCACGTGGCGGCTACCAAAGAGATGGCGTCCAATAGCTCGATCGCCATCGAGACCACGATCAAGCAGTTCAAGATGACCAAGGAAGTGGCCGAGCTGTCGGTGAAGAATCTGTTCTTCAGCGCCGATTCAGGCGCGCCGTTCGTCAGCGGCCTGAAGGCGCTGGCCAAAATGATGATCGACGACAAGCTCCTGGAGAAGGAGCCCGACTGGGGCAGCTTCCTCAATCTCGGCTACGTGTGATGCAGCTTCGTCGCGCGCTGGGGCTGCTGCCCCTCGCGCTTCTGTTCGTGGCCTGGGAAGTCGCCGTCGAGCTCAAGGTCTACCCGCAGGTGCTTCTGCCGGCGCCGGCCAAGGTCGCGGCAGTGTTCGTGAACGACTGGGATACGTTGATCGACAACGCGCTGGCCAGCCTTGCGCGCGTCGTGACGGGCATTGGCTTCTCGTTCATCGTGGCCGTCCCGCTCGGCATCCTGATCGGCCGCTACCGTGTCCTCGACATGCTGACCGACTGGTCGATCCAGATCTTCCGCTCGGTGCCGCCGATTTCGCTGATCCCAATGGCAATCCTGCTGCTCGGCATCGGCGACAAGCCCGCGGTCTCGCTGATCTTCCTGTCCGGCCTGTGGCCGCTCCTGATCAACACGATCTTCGGCGTGCGCGGCATCGAACGTACCCTGATGAAGGTCGCGCGCGCGGCGCGTGCGGGCGAGTTCCTGGTGATGCGCGACATCATCCTGCCGGCGGCGCTGCCGTCGATCTTCACCGGCCTGCGGCTGGCGGTCGGCGCCGGTTGGCTCACCGTCGTCACCGCCGAGATGATCGCGGTGAAGTCAGGCCTGGGCTACATGATCCTGAACGGCCAGCTCACCTTCCGCTCCGACCTGATCATCGCGGGCATCATCGTGATCGGCGCCATCGGTCTGCTGGCCGACCAGCTCGTGCGCGCGGTGCGCGCCCGCGTCTGCCGCTGGCAGGAGGGCCTCACGGCCTCGAATGAATGAGCAGGGGCGAATGAACCGCTTCATCGAATGCATCGGTGTCGGGAAGATCTTTCCCGGAAAGAACGAGTCGGTCGAGGCGCTGCGCGGCATCAACTTCGTGGGCGAGGAAGGCGAGTTCGTCTGCCTGCTGGGCCGCTCGGGCTGCGGCAAGTCCACGTTGCTGATGATGATGGCGGGCCTCGAGACCGCGACTTCCGGCCAGATCGCCGTCGCCGGCCACGAGATCAAGGGACCGTCGTCCGACACCGCGATCGTGTTCCAGGATCACGGCCTGTTCCCGTGGATGACGGTGCAGAGGAACGTCGAATTCAACATGAAGGCGCGCGGCGTGCCGGCCGCCGAGCGCCGCGCCATCGCCAGCCAGTTCATCGAGATGACCGGCCTGACCGGCTTCGGCGACCGCTATCCGCACGAACTGTCGGGCGGCATGCGGCAGCGGGTGGGCATTGCCCGGGCGCTGACGACCCGTCCGAAGGCGCTGCTGATGGACGAACCGTTCGGCGCGCTCGACGCGCAGACGCGCGGCAAGCTGCAGGACGAGCTGCTCGATATCTGGGAGAAGCAGAAGACCACGGTGCTGTTCGTGACCCATTCGATCGACGAGGCGCTGCTGCTGGCCGACCGCATCCTGGTGTTCAGCCCGCGGCCGGGCCGCATCGCGGCTGACATCAAGGTGGATTTGCCCCGCCCGCGCACGTCACAATCGGCGGACTTTTCCGCCCTGGCGCGCGAGCTGCGCGGCCTGGTCGGGGCGGACCGCGAGATCGACTGACAAGACTTGGTGGAGGAAACGATGCCCTACGCAACGACCGACGACGGCGTGAAGCTTTACTATGAAGAGGTAGGATCGGGCACGCCGATCATCTTCGTCCACGAGTTCGCGGCCGACCACCGCTCGTGGGAAACCCAGATGCGCCATTTCGGCATGCGCTATCGCTGCATCACCTACAGCGCGCGCGGCTATCCGCCCTCGGACATTCCCGAGAAGCCCTCCAGCTATTCGCAGAACCGTGCGACCGACGACATTGCTGCCGTCCTCGATCACCTGAAGATCGACAAGGCCCATGTCGTGGGCCTGTCGATGGGCGGCTTCGCCACGCTGCATTTCGGGTTTCGGCACCCCAAGCGCGCGCTGTCGCTGGTCGTGGCCGGCGTCGGCTATGGCGCGGAGCGGGAGCAGGCCGCCAAGTTCAAGGCCGAGGTCGAGGTGGTGGCCAAGTCGCTGCTGAGCGAAGGCATGGAAGCCTTCGCCGCAAAATACGCCTATGGCCCGACGCGCGTGCAGTTCGAGAACAAGGATCCACGCGGCTTCGCGCAGTTCAAGAAGGAGTTGGGTGAGCATTCTGCGCTGGGTTCCGCAAACACCCAGATCGGCTGCCAGGGCCAACGCCCGTCGGTCTACGACCTGGTCGACCAGATGCGCGCCATGACGACCCCGACGCTGATCCTCACCGGCGACGAAGATTGGCCGTGCCTCGCGCCCTCAGTGATGATGAAGCGCGAGATCCCGACCGCGGCACTGTCGGTGATGCCGAACTGCGGCCACACGGTGAACATCGAGGATCCGGATCAGTTCAACAGGATCGTCAGCGACTTCATCGTCCAGGTCGATTGCGGCCGCTGGCCCAAGCGCGACCCTCGCGCGCTCAGCACCTCGATCACGGGGATGAAGACCTAGGAAGCAGGCTTCAGCCGCACAGCCAGATGTTCACGGCGAAGCGGGCGTCGGCGAACGCGTTGCCGGGGCAGGAGATGGTCTCCACCTCGTGAGTTGCCGATGACGGGAAGACGAGCAGGCTGTCGTGCGTCGGCTCGATCTCGATCGACTGGTCGCCGCCGAGATCGAACAGGCGCAATCGTCCGCCCGTGAAGGCCTGCGGCTCGCGGTGGAGATAGTAGACCATCGTCATGCGCCGGCGCCCGAGGGGCGTGTATTCGTCTCCGGCATAGGTGTCGGTGTGCGGGCGGTAGAAGGCGCCGTCGCTATGAGCCACCATTTCCATCTGGGTGCTGTTCGCCGGGGCGTGCGGCATATCGAACGCCGTCTCGAGACCGGCCTGCAAGGCCAGCGCCTTGCGGCGGAGAGGGCCGGCGAAGGCGCCGAGATCCTTCAGGACGCACGACTGTCGAACCACCGCATCGAGGCGGCCCGTGCCGTGGTCGTTGAGCCTGGTCGGTGTGAAACGCGCTTCCGCCGCCAGCCCGTAGGCCAACAGGCGTGCCGCCTGGGTCCCGCCCAGCCAGTTCCTCAGGATACGATGCGGCAGAAACCGCCCGGCCAGGAAGGATGGTTCAGCCATGCCCCACCTGTCGGCGCATTTGCCGGGGCAGGCAAGGAGGAAGCGATTATCGCAAGTTTATCTTGACATAATATGCGATATGCGCCATGTTGGGTTTTCCTAGTCTTCTGGACCGCGAGCCTCGGACTCGCGAGCGCGCCGGAGGCTTGCGGTCCGGAAGAGAAGGCTTCCGGTCACCCGGTCCCATTATTTTTCCATTTGTTTAATGGAAGCGGGCTTCCGGCTCAGGCGGTGAGGCCGCCGTCGCAGACGAACTCGCTGCCGGTCGAGAAGCTCGATTCGTCCGACAGCAGGAACAAAATCATGTTGGCCACTTCCACCGGTTCGCCGAGGCGGCCGAGCGGGTGGAGGTCCTCCAGGGCCTGGCGGCCGCTGCGGTTTCCGGTGGTTTGCGCGAGCCGCGGCGCGATCATCGGCGTGTCGATGTAGCCCGGATGCACCGAGTTGCAGCGCACTTTCACGTTTGCTCCGTAGAGCGCCACGTACTTGGTGAGCGAGCGCACGGCACCCTTGCTGGCGCAGTAGGCGAGCGCGGCCGACGCGCCGCGCAGGCCGAGCACCGAGGAGATGTTCACGATCGAGCCGCCGCCGGTTTTCCTCATGGCAGCGAAGGCGGCCTTGCAGCCGAGGAACGTGCCCATGGAGTTGATGTCGTTGACCCTGCGAAACTCCTCGAGGCTGCAGTCCTCGATCGTGTTGCGCACGCCGATGCCAGCCGCGTTCACGAGGCCATGCAGGCCGCCGAACGCGTCGACCGTGGTCGCGACGGCCTTCTGCCAGTCGGGCTCCTGCGTCACGTCGAGCGGCACGAAGAGGGCGGCCGGGCCCAGTTCCTTGGCCAGTGCCGTGCCCTTGGCGGCGTCGCGATCCGCCAGCACCACCTTGCCGCCCTCGCGCAGGACGAGTCGGGCGGTCTCCGCGCCAATGCCCGACGCGCCGCCGCTGATCAGGACGACTTTGTCTTCAAGGCGCGCCAAAGACCCGCCCCTTGCGCAAACCACTGGTGAGACCGCCATCGGCCACGAACTCCGCGCCGGTGACGAAAGAGGAGCGCTCGGACGCGAGCCACAGGATCAGCTCGCCGAGCTCGGCCGGTTCGGCCATGTGACCGATCGGATGGCTGAGCCCGATGAAGGCCTTGCCCTGTTCGCGGCCGACCATCTGCCACAGCGGATTGAAGATCGGCGTGTCGACGCCGCCGGGATGGACCGAGTTGCAGCGGATGCCGTACTTCTGCTCGGCGCAATGCAGCGCCACGCTCTTGGTGAGCAAGCGCACCGCGCCCTTGCTGGCGGTGTAGGCCATCGGTCCGGCCGAGCCGACCAGGGCCGCGATCGACGAGATGTTGACGATCGAGCCCCGGGACGCGGGCTTTGCCGGCCCGGTCTTCTTCATGCCCTCGATCGCGTACTTGCAGCCCAGGAAGACGCCCTCGGAGTTGATTGCCTCGATCTTGCGCCACTGCTCGACGGTCGTTGTCTCGAGCGTGCCCGAGCCGCCGCTGATGCCGGCGTTGTTGACCAGGATGTCGAGGCGGCCTTCCTGCGCCAGCACATCGGCGAGAAGGGACTTCCAAGCTTCTTCCGAAGCAACGTCGAGGGTGACGAAGCGCCCGGCACTGTCGTTGGCGGGCTGGATGTCGGCCACGATGACGGTGGCGCCGGCGGCCTCGAGCAGGGACGCCGCGGCGGCGCCTATGCCAGAGGCGCCGCCGGTGACGATCGCGACTTGATCGGTGAGTTCCATATCGGCGCCGACCTTAACGGGGCCGGCGCCGATGCCAAGCCTATTTGTCTAGAAACCCAGCGGTCCGGTGACGGCCGTCCAGCGGCCGCCCTTGACCTCGGCCAGGAACGACGTGTTCGCGCCCTGCCGGATCTTCGGGCCGAAGGTCACTTCGGGGCCGCCCAGCTTGTCTCGATACTTGCTGATGCTCTCCATGCCCTTGACGAAGCTGTCGATCGTCAGGTCCTTGCCTGCGTTCTGCAGGCCCTGCACGGTGAGGTCGGCGGCGATGTAGCCGTAGACCGCGCCCACGTTGGGATCGATCGAGTACTTGGCCTTGTAGTCGGCCACGAACTTGGCCATCGCCGGGTTCTTGCTGTCCGCATAGGGCATCTCGACCAGGCCCGCGCCGTAGAAGCCGTCCATGCCCGGCGCCGCGCCGACCACGACGTCGTAGGTCGCCGACGAGCCGAAGAAGGTGACGTCCCAGCCCGACTTGCGGGCGGCGGTGTAGGGGATGATCGTGTCGCGCACGATCGTGCCCATCACGATCAGGTCGCAGTTCGCGGCCTTGAGCTTGGTGAGCGAGGCGGTGAAGTCCTGGTCGGTTGGCTTGTGCGTCACCGACTCGACGATCTTGATGCCGAGCTTCTCGGTCTGCTCCTTGGCGCCCTCCAGGATCTCCTTGCCGAAGTCGGTGTCCTGATACATCACGCAGACCGCCTTCTTGCCCTTCTCCTTCACCAGGTAGTTGATGCCCGAGCGGACCTGGTCGACGTAGGACGCCGAGGCATAGAACTTCAACCGCTCGAACGGCTCGTACATGGAGCGCGCGGCGGTGATCGGGAACAGGCTCGGGATGTTGGCGGCGAGCTGGTCCTTGAAGCAGGCGTTGTTCATCGGCGTGCCGAGGGCGACGAGGAAGGCGAAGACCTTGTCGCGCTGGATAAGCTTGTTGCAGGCCTGCACGGCCTTCGGGACCTGGTATCCCGCGTCCTCGATGATGAACTTGATCTTGCGGCCGTTGATGCCAGCCGCGTTCGCCTCTTCGATGCGCATCTTGGCGCCGTTGGTCGACGACACGCCGTAGGTCGCGGCAACGCCCGACAGGTCGGTGTGCGTGCCGAAGGTGACTTCGGTCGCGGTGACGCCGTTGGTCTGGGCCCAGGCGCCGGTTGCAGTGGTTGCGGCGATGGCGAGTGCCAGGCCGATCGTCTTGCTCGTCTGTCTCATGGTTTCCTCCGTTTTTTAGGCGTACATGCCGTCGATCATTGTCTTGTACTTCTCGTTCACGAACTTGCGGCGCAGCTTCATGGTCGGCGTCAGCTCCTCGTCCTCGGCAGTGAGCTGCTGCTCGATCAGGCGGAACTGCTTGATGGTCTCCACGCGGGCGACCTCGCGGTTCACCTTCTCGATCTCGGCCTGGATCAGCGCGTTGATCTCCGTGGCCCGGCACAGCGAGGCGAAGTCGGTGAAGGGCACGTTCTCGTCCTGCGCGTACTTCGCCACGTTGTCGTAGTCGATCATCACCAGGCAGGAGAGGTACTTGCGGCGGTCGCCGATCACGACGGCGTCGGAGATATAGGGCGAGAACTTGAGCTGGTTCTCGATCTCCGAGGGCGTGATGTTCTTGCCGCCCGCGGTGATGATGATGTCCTTCATGCGGTCGGTGATCTTGAGGTAGCCCTCGTTGTCGACGAAGCCCACGTCGCCGGTGTGCAGCCAGCCGTCGCGCACGGTCTCGGCCGTCTTGTCCGGCTGGTTGAGGTAGCCCATGAAGACGTGCGGGCCCTTCAGCAGGATCTCTCCCTCGGCCGAGATCTTGACCTCGGTGGCGGGCGCCACCTTGCCCACGGTGCCGAGCTTGATGCGGTCGGGCATGCCGGTGGCGATGCCGCAGTTCTCGGTCTGGCCATAGACCTCGCGCATGTCGACGCCCAGCGCGCGGTACCACTTGATCAGGTCGGGCGCGATCGGCGCGGCGCCAGTGCCGGCGTAGCGGATACGGTGCATGCCGATGGCGCGCTTGATGTTGTCGAGCACGAGGAAGTCGGCGATGCGATAGGCGATCCGGAGCAGCGGCGAGGGCGTGCGGCCCTCAATCTCGGCTTCGGCCACCTTGAGGCCGGTGCCCAGCGCCCAGCGGTAGGCGGTGCGGCCGATCCAGGTCGCCTCCTTCATGCGGATGGCGATGCCGGAATAGAAGCGCTCCCAGATACGCGGCACGGCAAAGAACAAGGTGGGCGCCACCTCGCGCACGTTGTCGGACACCGTCTCGATGCTCTCGGCGAAGTTCGCGACCGCGCCGGAGCGCAGCGGCAGGAACGTCGTGAAGGTGCGCTCGGCGATGTGGCAGAGCGGCAGGAAGGCCAGCTGCTCGGCGTTGGGCATCATCGGCACAAAGGCGTCGGCGTTCATGATCTGGAAGATCACGTTTCGGTGCGCCAGCATCGAGCCCTTGGGCGGGCCGGTCGTGCCGGAGGTGTAGACCAGCAGCGCCAGCTCCTCGGCCTTCGAGGCCGCCACGAGCTGCTCCCACAGGCCCGGATTGGCGGCATCGTGGGCGCGGCCCAGTTCGAGCAATTCGTCGAACGGCATGACCTGCGGGTCGCTGAAGTCGCTCAGGCCCTCCATGTCGAAAACGAAAGCCTTGCGCACGTCGGGGCAACGCGCGCGTACGTCGAGGAACTTGTCGAGCTGCTCGTCGTCCTCGACGAACAGGAAGCGAGAATGGCTGTCGGCCAGG
>CAIMEE010000273.1 GCA_903839865.1 Enhydrobacter aerosaccus
ACCCGCGGCAGGCTGTAGAAGCCCATGACGATCGGATCGACGGCGTCCGACAGCCGGCGGGACAGGCCGAGCCCGACGCCGAGGGCCACGCCCAGGACGAGCCCGGCGACCAGACCGAGCAGGGCCTCCTGCAAGGTTTGCCAGGTGTGCATCTGCAGGCTGCCGTCGCCGGCCATGGCCACCATGCGGGCGATGACCGCGAGCGGCGAGCTGATCCATTTACCGCCGGACCAGTAATCGGAGAACAGCTGCCAGGCGATCAGCGGCGACAGGATCGCGATGGCGCGATCGGTGAGAAAACGTTGCCGCGCCCGCCGCCGCCGCTGGGCGCGGGCCCGGTCGAAATCGGCTTCCCCCCGGTCACCGCTCATCCGCCCAGCACTCCGTCCATCTCGCGTTTCAGAATATCCCAGATGCCTTGTTGCATGTCGCGGAACCCGGGGGTGAAACGCGAGCCGTAGTAGTCACGCGGGCGCGGCAGGTCGATGATGAATTCCTTGGCGATGCGGCCGGGCGAGGCAGTCATGACGAGCACGCGGTCTGCCATGGCGATGGCCTCGTCGATATCGTGCGTCACCACGATCACCGTCTGGCCGAGCGTCTCGAGGATCTGAAGGAAGCGGTTGCCGACATGGATGCGCGTCTGGGCGTCGAGTGCCGAGAAGGGTTCGTCGAGCAGGAAGATTCTTGGCTCGTAGGCCATGGTGCGGGCCAGGGCCACGCGTTTGCGCATACCGCCTGAAAGCTCCGAGGGAAATTTCTCGGTTGCCTTGCCGAGGCCGACTTCCGCCAGCAGGAAGCTCGCCCGTTCGGTGGCCTCGGTGCGGCTGCGCCCGGCAAGCAGGGCGCCCAATACCACGTTCTCCTGTGCGGTCTTCCAGGGCAGCAGCGCATCGGATTGGAAGAGGAACCCAATGCCCTCGGGCACGCCGTCGACCGTCTTGCCACCGATCTGCACCGTGCCGCTGGTCGGACCAAGCAGGCCAGCGACGATGCGCAGCAACGTGCTCTTGCCGCACCCGCTCGGGCCGATCAAGGCGACGAATTCCCCGGGCTTTACTCGAAAGCCGACATCGGCCAAGGCCAGATGGGACCGGGCCGCTTCGCCTGTCGGGGCAAAGCGCAGCGATACGCTGTCGATATCGATGTCGGGCGAGTGCACGCGGTTCAACCGCCGGGCAGCCGCACGATCAGGGTTTCGAAACTCGGCATCTTGTCCTTGGTGACCATCCCGGAGCCGACCAGGACGTCGACCGCCCGGTCGTAGAGGTCGCGGTCGAGGTCGCCGTTGAGGGGGCTCCAGTACACTTTCAGGGCGAAGTCGAGCTGGGCCGCGAGATTGCCGTCGGTCTCGTTGGGATAGGACAGCTTGGCCATCCTCAGGGCAAAGGGGCGGTCGTTCTGGAAGCGCTTGAGGATGTCGCGCATCGCCGCCTGGAAGCGGTTGAATTTCTCTGGATTGACCTTGAGGTCCCTGGTCCGGACGATGGAGACCAGGTTGGGGTATGGCAGCGCCTCCCAGTCGCCGACCACCCGCACGGCACCCGAATCGATCGCCTTGGTGAGGAACGGGCGGACTAGCATCGCCGCTTCGACGCGGCCGTTCTCGACGCCGGATGCGAGATTCGCTACCGATCCGAGCGCGATCAGGGTGACGTCGCGATCGGGGTCGAGCCCTGCCTTGCGCAGCGCCCAACGCATCAGCATGTCCGACGAGGATCCGGCGCCGGAGATGCCGATGGATTTGCCCTTGAGATCGGCGATCGTTCTGATTGCCGATTTCGTCGGCGCCACCAGGGACCAGTTCATCGACTTCAGGACGGCGCCGAACACTTTCGCATCGACGAAACCCTGGGCGGCGAAGGCGACCGGCTTGTCGAAGCCAGACATCATGATGTCGGCCTGGCCTCCGGCGAAGATCACGCCGGCCTCGCCTCCGCCCTCGATCTGCAGGTTCTCGACCTCGAGGCCGTATTCCTTGCCGACCTGCTTGAGAGCGAATACCGGAAGGCTGTGAAACGCAGGGGTGGCCTCGATCAAGGTGATCCGCAGCGGCTTGGTGTCTTGGGCTCCTGCCACGACCGGCAGTGTCAACGTGGCGATCGACAACACGATGGCAGTGATTTGCCGTATGAATTGTTTGATCATCACGTCTCCGTTGTCTTGTTCTAAGCCATCCTAACAGTCACTATTCCATCCACAACGGCACCTGTCAATCAGCGCGCGGAAGGGGATATGGACCGCCGAGAGTGACATGTCTTATTTGACCAGAGACGGACAGGACTCTAGCGAGCCGGCAGCCCCGGCGTGTAGGCGCGCGCCCGTCATGACTTACGCACTCCTACGCGCCCTCTTGCTTCCACAGTGCTTCCAGCGGTTTTTTGGAAGCGTGGTTCTGGA
>CAIMEE010000274.1 GCA_903839865.1 Enhydrobacter aerosaccus
CATCCCGGACCGGGGTACCTGGCTCGAGGTGCAGTTCGACAATAACGACCTACTCTACGTCTATCTCGACCGCCGCCGCCGCCGCCGCAAATTCCTCATCACCACGCTGCTCCGCTCTATCGGTTTCAGCAACGACCTGGACATCCTGAACCTCTTCTATGAGATCCAGGATTTGAAGGTCGTGAAGGCCCTCGACATGGAGAACGTGTCGACCCTCGTGCTCGTCGAGGACGTTATCGATGCCCAAAAGGGCGTCGTGCTCGCCCGCGCCTTCGAGCCCCTCACCACGCAGATCGTCCGCACCTTCGAGCAGCACGACATCAAGTCGATGCGCGTCATCGACACCACCGTCGACGAGGGCGCCATCATCCGCGCACTCAAGAAGGACCCGACCCGCAACGAGGAGGAGGCCCTCAAGGAAATCTACAAGAAGCTGCGCCCCGGCGAGCCCCCGACCACCGCCAACGCCAAGGCCCTGCTCAAGCGCCTGTTCTTCGATCCCAAGCGCTACGACCTCGGTCGTGTCGGCCGCTACAAGATCAACCAGAAGCTCGACCTTAAGACCGACCTCGAGATGCGCATCCTCGAGTCCGCCGACGTTGTTGCCGCCACGAAGTATCTCGTCCGCCTGAAGAAGAACGACGGCATCGTCGACGATATCGATCACCTCGGCTCCCGCCGCGTCCGCACCGTCGGCGAGCTCCTCGCCAACCAGTGCCGCGTCGGCCTCAGCCGCACCGAGCGTCTCGTCCGCGAGCGCATGACCCTCTATGACCAGAGCGTCGATTCGATCACGCCGCAGAAGCTGATCAACCCGAAGGCCCTGACCACCGTGATCCGCGACTTCTTCGCCCGCAGCCAGCTGTCGCAATTCATGGACCAGATCAACCCTCTGGCCGAGCTCACCCACAAGCGCCGTCTGTCCGCCCTCGGGCCGGGCGGTCTGAACCGTGAGCGTGCTGGCTTCGAGGTGCGCGACGTTCATCCGTCCCACTACGGCCGCATCTGCCCCATCGAGACCCCGGAAGGTCCGAACATCGGTCTGATTAATTCCCTCTCCACCTACGCCCGCGTGAACGAGTTCGGCTTCATCGAGGCCCCGTACCGCGTCGTCGAGAAGGAGAAGGGCCGCGTTACCGACAAGGTGGTCTACCTCACCGCCGACCAGGAGGAAGGCAAGACCATCGCCCAGGCCAACGCCGAGGTCGATGACAAGGGTAACTTCATCGGCAAGGTCACCGCCCGTAATTCCGGCAACTTCCTGGAAGTCGCACCGGACGAGGTCGACCTCATGGACGTCTCGCCCAAGCAGGTCGTTTCCGTCGCCGCCGGTCTGATCCCCTTCCTCGAGCATGACGACGCCAACCGCGCGCTCATGGGCTCGAACATGCAACGACAGGGCGTGCCGCTGCTCCAGACCGAGTCCCCCTTCGTGGGTACCGGCCTTGAGGGCCGCCTCGCCTCCGATTCCAAGACCGTCGTGGTCGCGGACGAGGCTGGCATTGTCGCCACTGTCGATGCCAAGCGCATCATCGTGACCAAGGACGGGGAATTGCCCCGCCACCCGAAGCACGACCCGAAGAATGGCGTCTATTATTACGAGCTCCGCAAGTTCATGCGCTCGAACGCCGGCACCTGCTTCAACCAGCGGCCCATCGTCAAGAAGGGCCAGAAGGTCAAGAAGGGCCAGTGCATCGCGGACGGTCC
>CAIMEE010000275.1 GCA_903839865.1 Enhydrobacter aerosaccus
CGCCATCGAGCCGGTGCTGGGTGGCGTGTTCAAGGAGTTTGCCGCCTTCAACCGCGACACGCCGCGCAAGGTGACCGACTTCCCGTTTCCACGCATTCCCTACGCCGAGGCGCTGCTGACCTACGGCACCGACAAGCCCGATCTGCGCAATCCGCTGCGCATCTACGACGTGGGCGAGGTCTTCGCGGGCTCGGATTTCAAGGTGTTTGCCGGCATCGTGGCCAAGGGCGGCGTGGTGCGTGCCATACGGGCTCCGAAGGCCGGCACCCAGCCGCGCAGCTTCTTCGACAAGCTCAACAGCTGGGCACAGGGCGAGGGCAAGCCGGGACTGGGCTACATCACGCTGGAAGGCGGGGCGGGAAAAGGGCCAATCGCGAAGTTCGTGGCCGACGAGCGGCTGGCCAAGCTCAAGAGCCTGACCGGTGCCGAGGACGGCGACTCCGTGTTCTTCGTCGCCGACCAGCCCGAGGCCGCCTGGAAGTTCGCTGGCTTTGCGCGCACCAAGATCGGTCAGGAGCTCGGTGTGATCGCGGAGGGCGAGTTCGCCTTCTGCTGGATCGTCGACTTCCCGATGTTCGAATACGACGACAAGCTGAAGAAGGTCGACTTCAGCCATAACCCGTTCTCGATGCCGCAGGGCGGCCTCGAGGCCCTGGAGACGCAGGATCCGCTGACCATCAAGGCCTGGCAGTACGACATCGTCTGCAACGGCATCGAACTGTGCTCGGGCGCGATCCGCAACCACAAGCCCGACATCATGTACAAGGCGTTCGGGATCGCGGGCTACAGCAGGGAAGAGGTCGAGGCCCGCTTCGGCGGCATGCTGAATGCCTTCAAGTTCGGCGCCCCGCCGCACGGCGGCGCCGCCCCCGGCGTCGACCGAATCGTCATGCTGCTGGCTGACGAGCCCAACATCCGTGAGGTCATCACCTTCCCGATGAACCAGAGCGCCATGGATCTGATGATGGATGCGCCGACCGAGGTGCCGATGGAGAAGCTGCGCGAGCTGCACATCGCCTTGCGCCTGCCGCCACCCAAGAAGGATTGACCTGACCGGTAAGAGTCAGTAGAGTCAGAGGGTTATAATAATAAATTAAAGAAGAAAATGAGCTTCCCTCGGCTCACCCTGCTAATTCTGCCCGTGGCATTCGGCCTGCCGTTGCTGACCGGCGCCTGCGGCGTGCCGGTGGCCGTCGCGGCAGCCAGCTACGGCGCTGACGGCGTGTCGGTGGTTGAATCCGGGAAAACGATGACCGATCATCTCGCCTCCATGGTGTCCAAGAAGGACTGCGCCATGTGGCGGGTCTTCCGCAATCGCTCGGTCTGCATGGACCGCGATCCGTCCAAGCCGGACCCGTACAACGTGAACTACGACGAGCCGTTCCGGCAGCAGTCCGACGGCGGCGTCGAGTATTCGACTCCCTCCCATGCCGCGGCGGACGCCCCGGCGACGAGCTGGGATGCCGCCGCCTACAAGTCGGCCCCTACCGAACCCGCCCGGCCCATGACGGCTGTCGCCGAGACAGCGCCGACGCCGGTCGAGCCTGCAGCCGTAGCGCCGGCTGCTCCTGCTGCGCCCGCGCCGGTCCAGCACAAGCCCGTAAAGGCCAAGAAGGTCGTGAAGACCGCTAAGAAGCCTTCACCAGATCAGGTGGCGTCTTCCCGCTGAGCAGGAAGGCCTCGAGGTTGTCGAGCGCCTTGAAGCCCATCGCATTGCGCGTTTCGACCGTCGCCGAACCCATGTGGGGCAGCAGGAAAGCGTTCACGAGGTCGTAGTATCCTTGGTGGATCCTCGGTTCGCCGTCGAACACGTCGATGCCTGCGGCCGCCAGCCGGCCGCTCTTTAGGGCCGCGATCAAGGCCTCGTCATCGACCACGCCGCCGCGGGCCGTATTCACCACGATCGCGCCCTTGGGCAGCTTTCCGATGCGCTCGGCGTTCACCCATTTCCGGGTCGCGGCGGTCATTGGCGCGTTGATCGACAGAAAGTCGCAGTACGGCAGCATGTCGTCGGGATTGGCGTGGACCGTGGCGCCTTTTTCCAGCTCGGCGGGCAACCGGCTGCGGTTGCTGTAGTGGATCGTCATGCGGAAGGCCCGTGCCCGGTCGGCGACGGCCTGGCCAATCCGCCCCATGCCCAGGATGCCCAGCCGCTTGCCGGTGACGTGGGTGCCCATGAGCTGGGTCGGCTCCCAGCCTACCCAGTTATGGGTCCTGAGCATCGTCGTGCCCTCGTGCGCCCGGCGGGCGGCTCCCAGCAGGCAGAGGAGCGCAATATCGGCGGTGGCGTCGGTCAGGACATCGGGCGTGTTGCTCACGATGATGCCGCGCTTGGCGGCCGCGGCCACGTCGACATGCTCGTAGCCCACCGAGAAAGTGGCGATCATCTTCACCGACGAGGGCAGCTTGGCGATCGTGTCGGCGTTGATGGCGTCGCCGGCGGCGCACATGATGCCCGCGAAGCCTTCAGAAGCCGTGGCCAGGGCAGGGCCGTCGTAGAGCTTGTCCTCGGGGTTGAGCTTGGCGTCGAAGCTGGCCGCCAGCCGAGCTTCGACGTCGGTCGGGAAGTGCCGGGTGGCCAGGACCTTGGGTTTGCTCGAAGTCATAGTTGTTATCCTCCCTGTGCAGCCCTGACGCAGGCGATCATTCTGGAAATCTTCGCGCATGGATATTACGCTTGGCCGCCCGGCTACAAGGCCTAGCCCCCTGTCCACCGACCGTTGACCACGTTTAGTTTTCGCTGTCCTCGCGTTCCAACTGCGGTTCTTTTCGCGGCGGGGGCAGCGACTCTGGCGTTCGCCCTGTGGATAAGCAATCCGGCCCGCGCCCAGACGCCGGCGGCGGATCCGGCCGAGGTCGTGCTGACGCCGCACCGGGCGACATACGAGATGAAGCTCGCCGTCGCGCGCGCGAACAGCGGCATCGTCGAGGTCAAGGGCACGATGGTGCTCGAGACCGCCGATGCCTGCGACGGCTGGGAGGTGAAGCAGCGCATCAAACTCACCTTCCTGCGCGGCGACGGCGAGGAATTCGAGACTGACTCCAACTTCACGAGCTACGAAACCAAGGACGGCCAGCAGCTGCGCTTCTCCGTGCGCAACGCCCAGAACGACGAGGTCGAGGAGGAGCTGCGCGGCCAGGCCGATCTCGAGGATGCGGGCGGCAAGGGGCGCGCAAGCTTCACGCTGCCGGAAGCGCGCAGCTTCGAACTGCCGGCGGGAACGCTGTTTCCGACGACGCACCTTGCGCGCGTCATCAAGCACGCCCGCGAAGGCGACAAATCCGTCTCCTACAAGGTGTTCGACGGGGCGCGTCTCGACGGTGCGTTCCAGGTCAACGCGGTGATCGGCAAGTCGCCACGCATCCCGCCCGGTACGCCGCCGACGAAGGGCGACGTGGCCCTGATGCGCGGCCAGCCCAGCTGGAGCGTGCGCTTCGCCTTTTTCGCCGCAGGTGACCAGGGCGCGCAGCCCGAGTACGAACTGGCCCTCGATCTTCTCGCCAACGGCATCGCGCGCTCGATGCTGCTCGACTACGGCGACTTCGCCGTCGACGCCCGTCTCATTCAA
The DNA here is from genome assembly GCA_903839865.1 of Enhydrobacter aerosaccus. Taxonomy (GTDB): domain Bacteria; phylum Pseudomonadota; class Alphaproteobacteria; order Reyranellales; family Reyranellaceae; genus Reyranella; species Reyranella aerosaccus_A. The sequence continues at coordinate 3,570 of CAIMEE010000275.1, forward strand.
CTCCAAGCCCTCCCGAGGCCGAAATGCTGAGCCGTCCCTTCGTTGCCTCGCTCCTCCTGACGGGCCTGATGACACTTCCCGCCGTCGCGCAGGATTTCGCGCCGCACAAGGCGGCCTATGCCGTGAACGTGCTCGACCACGGCAAGGTGGGCTCGCCGATCGGCAATTACGCCTACGAGCTGAAGCTCACCTGCGAGGCCTACGTCATCACCCAGCGGCTGCGTCTCGAAGCGGGCGGCATCACCGAGCAGCAGTCCCAGATGACCGAGAGCCGCGATGGCCGCACCCTGCAGTTCGAGCATCGCAGCATGGTCAACGGCAAGCAGACCAGCCTGACGAAGGGCGAGGCGGTGCTCGACGACAAAGGCGTCGGCCAAGCCCATTTCAGCCAGCCCGAAGGACAGACCGCGGCCCTGACCGCCGGCACGATGTTCCCCATTGCCATCGCGCGGGCCACCGCGCGGCACGCCAAGGAAAACGACGGGGGCTTCGACGGCCTGTTCTTCTACGGCGAGAAGCCCAAGCCGCCGCAGGCCGTGAACACGCTGATCGGCCGGGTACCCAAGCGCCTCGCCGGTCTCAAGATCCCCGAGGGCGCCGACGCGCTCGTAAAGGGCCGCAGCCAGATCTACTACCGCGCCGGCTTCTTCGATGCCGACGGCAAGTCCAAGGGCGAGCAGGCCACGTTCGAGATGTCGAGCCTGATGCTCGACAACGGCATCGAGCTCTGGGGCACGCACGAGGAGCGTGACGGCGGGGGCATCGAGTACAGCATAACGCGCCTCGAGGCCGTGCCGCTGCCGACCTGCAAGTAGAACGACTACTCGACCTTCCCGCGAAACTTCGCGAGCGCGTCGCTCGCCAGGTCTTTTATTCCTCGTCAGGCCACAGCCACGCCGCACCTCGCACGCCGCTCGAATCGCCGTACTTGGGCGGCAGGAGTTTCGTGGCGATGCTTCCGGGCTCGGAAAAAATGTAGCGCGTCCAGAGTTCCGGCACCCGCACGTAGAGCTGTTCGATTTTCGACAGTCCGCCGCCCAGTACGATCGCGTGCGGGTCGAGGACATTGATGATTCCGGCGAGGGCGCGCGCGAGGCGGTCGCAATAGAACTCCAGCTGCGCGGCGGCCTCCGCATCGCCTGCGCGCGCCGCGTCGGCGATCTCGGTGGCCTGCAGGTCGCGGCCGGTGCGGCCGATGAACTGCTCGCGCAGGCGTGGCCCGCTCAGCCACGTCTCGATGCAGCCCGTGCGGCCGCAATAGCAGGCCGGCCCCGGCCTTTCGTCGTCGCGTGGGAGCGGCAGGGGATTGTGTCCCCATTCGCCCGCGATCGCCTGCGCGCCGACCAGTCCCGTGCCGTCGACCACTATGCCGCCACCGACACCGGTGCCCAGGATGACGCCGAACACGATGCTGCATCCGGCCGCGGCGCCGTCGGCAGCTTCGGAGATCGCAAGACAGTTGGCGTCGTTGGCGAGCCGCACTTCGCGGCCGAGCGCGCGTTCGAGATCGGCCTTGAGCGGCCGTCCGTTCAGCCGCGTGGAGTTGGCGTTCTTGATCAGGCCCGTCGCCGGCGAGATCGCGCCGGGATGCGCCACGCCCACACGCGCCTTGCGGCCGGTGCTTTTTTCGAGATCGGCGACGATGCCCGCGATCGCGGATACGCTTTCCTCGTACGGACCCTGCGGCGTCGGAACGCGCAGGCGTTCTTGGATCGTGCCATCGCGGTCGAGCACGATGCCTTCGATCTTGGTTCCCCCGAGGTCGATGCCGATCCTCATGCGAGAAAACGCGCCCGCACGTCGATCGAGCTCTTCACGCCGACCTCCTCGAAGGTCGAGGCCAGCCACTTGGTCGCCGCGGTGCGGCCGAGCTGGAAGAGATGCTCGAGAAAGGCCGGCTCGATCAGGAACTTGCTGACCGACCCCATCGGCGCGATCGAGGCCTCGTCGTTGATCGAATGGATCATGATCTCTTTCAGGCGAGCCCCGAATTCGCCGGTGATCGCGCCCTTTTCGATCATGTCCTGCACGAAGGCGATGGCGCGCATCTCGGAGATCAGCGCGCCGCCGAAGGTGATCTCGTTCAGCCGGTCGGCGATCTCGGCGTTGGACTTGGGCACGCCCGGCCGGAACGAGGGATCGAGTTCGACGATCACCACGTCGCGGCTGTCGCTGTCATATATGAACGGCCAGATCGGCGGGTTGCCGCGGAAGCCGCCGTCCCAGTAAGGCACGCCGTCGATCACGACGGCGTTGTGCACGTTGGGCAGGCATGCGGAGGCGAGCACGGTCTCGACCGTCAGCTCCTCGCGCGTGAAAATGCGCGCCTTGCCGGTCTGCACGTTGGTGGCGGCGATGAATGCCTTGATGCCGTGGCACTCGCGCACGGCGTTCTGGTCGAAGTGGCGGCGCAGCAGGTCGCGCAGGGGATCGAGACCCAGAGGATTACGCATCCACGGCGTAAGCGTACGCTGCATCACGTCGGCCCAGAGTGCCGCCGGCGAATCGTCGAGATTCCAGGTGCCGCGCAATTGATCGAGCGGCGTGCGCTGGATCGGACTGGTGAACGCCATCGCGCCCAGCTCGGTCCAGAACGCCCTGAGTTCCGCGCGCGCTCCGTCCGGTCCGTTCTTCGCCCAGCCCTGCATGAAGATGACGGCATTCATGGCCCCGGCGCTCGTGCCGCTCAGCGCCTCGATCTCCAGGCGTCCATCCTCGATCAGGGCATCGAGGACGCCCCAGGTGAAGGCCCCGTGGGAGCCGCCGCCCTGCAAGGCGAGATTGATCCTCTTACGCTCGCTCATCTCTCTATCCCCGGCGGCCGGCCGGCGTTACGATTTCCAACCATGGCGCGTGACGGCAGCAGTTTCAGTATGGCGGAGGCCACGAGCAAGGGCTCGCCTCCAAACCCGTGGCGAAAGCGCCCGGCCACGATCCTCGTGATCCTTTCGCTTGGCCAGCTCATCACCTGGGGCCTTGTCTATTACACCTTCCCGCTGTTCGTCGTGCCGATGGAGAAGGAGCTGGGCTGGTCGCGCGACCAGCTCTACGGAGCACTCTCGGCGGGCCTGCTGGTCGCGGGCCTTTGCTCCATCCCGGTCGGCGCCTGGATCGATCGCGGCCACGGCCGGATGCTGATGACCGGCGGCTCGGTCCTGGCCGCCATCCTGCTGTTCGTGTGGTCGCAGGTCCACACCCTGCCGATGTTGTACGTGGTTTGGCTCGGGCTCGGCGCCTGCCAGTCGGTGACGCTGTATGAGCCGGCCTTCGCCGTTATTACTCGCGTCTACGGCCCACGCTACAAGCAGGGCATCCTGCTGATGACGTTCTTCGGGGCGCTGGCCAGCACCTTCGGCATTCCGTTTGCGCAGTTCCTGATCGAGCGCATCGACTGGCGGCCGGCCCTGGAAGTGATGGCCGTGGTAATCCTGGGTGTAGGCTTCTGTATTCATTGGCTCTTCGTGCCGGGACCGAAAGAGAAGCCCGTGCCGATCGGCGAGCCAGTGCGTAAGGCGGCGGCCGACAAGCCCAAGCGCAGTCCGCTTGCCGCCGCGATCCGCGTGCCGGCGTTCTGGGGGCTGGTCGTGGCGTTCGCGGGGTATGGGCTCGCCTTCTCTGCAATGAGCTTTCACCTGATCCCGATCCTGGTCGAGCGCAGCGTGCCGATGGGCGTGGTGATGGCGATCGTGGCGTTGATCGGTCCGATGCAACTGGCCGGCCGCGTGCTGTTGCTCGCGGGCCAGCGGCACGTGACGACGATCCAGCTGGGCGCCGGGATCTATTTCGCGTTCCCGATCTCGATGGCGATGCTCGCGATGGGCGTCGACGACGTCTACGGCCTCATCCTGTTCGCCATCGTGTATGGCGTCGCCAACGGCCTGCTCACCATTCTGCGCGGCATGGCGGTGCCGGAATTCATCGGGCCCGAAGGCTACGGCGTCGTCTCGGGCGCCCTCACCATGCCGACCAACGTCATGCGTGCAGCCGGCCCGTTGATGGGCGCCTTCGCGTGGAGCATTACCGGTAGCTACACGCCGGTGCTGTGGGGGCTTGCCGCGATCATGCTGGTGGCCGCCGCCGGATTTGCCGCCGCGGCCATGCTCTCCCCCAAGAAGCCCTCGGCATACCCTCCCGTTCAATAAACGGGAATTAAACGACAGCACGAAAAACGTCTCCTCGCGAGGATTCGCATTTGGTGTTGGCCCGCTTGAACCAAAGGCCATTCCTCGCGAGCCCTCGCGTGGCGCTCGCGAGCCGGTGCATGCACTGCAGTTGCATGTCATCCCGGGAGCAGCGAGGGATTCTTGGTCAGCGGCAGTTAAAGATCCGTCGCTACGCTCGGTATGACAGGGTGCGTGGATCGTCGGCATTACGCGACTCTAGGCGGAGGATCGGGAAACACCTATTACGGTCGTTACTGAACGGATAAGCTTTATTTTACTGGCTTTTGCGTCAGATCCGGCCGGCCTTCCAGGCGTTCGACAACAGCATTCTCACGCCCAGCCGATGGAACGGCAGGATGGAGCAGAGATATGCCTTGCCGAAGAAGTTGTGCGGCATCACTGCGGTGGTCAGCACGACCCTGCTCGTGCCTGCTTCGATCGATTTTCGCACCGACACACGGAAATCGAGATGCTTGTCGTCGCCGCCGGTGACGATCTCGGTGTCGTTCTGACCGAACAAGGTGAAGTGCGCGATCTTCTCGCCGACGGCATACGCCGACCTGGGTTCATTGTTTTCGACCTGGGCCGCGGTGGAGGCCCTGAGCCCAAGAGGCACGACGATCCGGTTGCGCAAGGCAAGGAGGCGCCTGGCCCAGAGCGGGTGATGGTCGAACAACGCGAGGTAGATCTCGTGCATGGCGAGATCGTCCCGCCGCAACGGGGCCTCGTAGGAATCCCAGTGGTATGCAACGGCAAGATCCGTAAGGAACGCGCTGGCGGGCGGTGCGGATCGTCGAGTGACCGTCATGCGGGCGGGTGGAGGCGTAGCAGTGCCTCGGTTGCCGCCTCGGCGCGCTCCCTGATCTCCTTTGCGGGGGGCGGCGCGATGGTGCCCAGCATCAGCCGCACGGGGATGTCGCCGAACAGAAGGGAGAAGAACTGCCCACCCATGCGGTCGGGATCTCCGTGGCCCAGAAGGCCGGCCTTTTGGACGCGCGCGAAGAAGGCAAAGAGCGCGAGGCGATTGGGCTCACGGCCGCCACGGTCGAGAATGTGCCCGAGCTCCGAGGAGCCGCCGGCCTCGGCGGCGGCGAGCCGGTTGATCGCGATCACGGCGGGGTGGCAGAGCTCGCTCAGCGCCGTCACGCCGTAGCGGGTCAGGACATCGGCCAAGGCGGATCGGTCGCCGACCTCGGGCAGGTTCAGCGGTGCCTGCATGCGGGCCGACGTCTTGGCGATCAACGCCTCGAGGATGCCGGCCTTGTTGCCGAACTCGGCATAGAGTTCACGCTTCGAGACCCGGGCACGGCTAGCGATTTCGAGCGTGTTGGCGCCGGAATAGCCTCGTTCCATCAGCACATCGAAGGCGGCCGCGAGGATTGCCCGGCGACGCGGGGGCAGGTCGTCGATCGGCGTTTCGGCGAAGCGGGGCGTCGGTTTCGTCTTTTTGCCCAATTCATCCTCTTGACCCGGTACTGGTTGGTACCATAGTCTCATCGTGTTGGTACCGATAAGTACCAGAAAATGATGGAGACGACCATGGGTGTCGTAAGTTCAAGGACCAGCCTGGCGAAGGAACAGTTGAGCGAGACCGGCGCGGGCTTTCACCGCAGCTGGTATCCGGTGTGCCTTGCCACCGCGCTCGAGCCGCAGGCGGCGATCGGCCGCGATTTCCTCGGCACGCGCGTAGTGGCGTGGCGCGATCCCTCCGGCAAGCCGGTGGTGCAGACCGCCTGGTGCCCGCATCTCGGTGCCGACCTGTCGCTCGGCAAGGTTGTCGAGGGCCGGCTGCGCTGCCCTTACCATCATTGGTCGTTCGAATCGGGCGGCGCCTGCGCGCACATACCGACCGGCGACAAGATCCCGTCGGCCGCGCGCCTCTTCTCCTATCCGACCGCCGAGGCGTGGGGGATCGTCTGGGCGTTCAACGGAGAGCAGCCGGACTTCGCGCCGCCGATCCTGCCCGACGCGGAAGAGGGCGCTGTCGAGTTCCAGGCTTTCGAGCGCGGCGAGCGGGCATGGGATACCTGGGTTGCGGTGTCGAACGGCGTTGACTTCCAGCACCTGCACACCTTGCACGGAATGCCGCTCACGACGATGCCCGAAGAGCTCGACGTCGAGGCGGGCGCGATCGCCTTCAAGGTCGAGAGCCCGCACCATCTTCAGCATGGGCGCATCACGGGCACGAACACCTTCGCCCAGCATCTGCGGCTGGGCGGCATGGACATGTTCCAGATGTTCACTGGCGCGCCGATCGCGCCGCGCCGGTCGAACGGGTTCTTCGTGATCGCCGTTCCGAAGGGGCAGGGCAAGCGGTTGCCCGAGGTGCGCGCCATGGTCGAGCGGTTGAACGAGGAGGACGCGCCGGTGCTGAACACCATCCGCTTCCGGCGCGGCCTGCTGACCGCGTCCGACCGTCACCTCGCGCGCTACTTCAGGTATGTGGAGGAATTCCCGACGTTCCTGCCTCCGCTATAGGGGCCGGCAGGTCTCGAGCATCACTCGCCGAAACCAGCGATGGCGCAGATCGGCGTTGCTGCGCTCGTGCCAATAGAGCGCGCCGCGCAGTGCCGGCAAGGCGAGGGGCGGCCGCATGACCCTCACGCCCAGGCGCGGATCGAGATCGGACACGGCGCGCTCCGGCACCGTAGCGATCATGTCGGAGGTGGCCACGACATGCGGAATCGTGAGGAAGCTTTGTGCCAGCAGGCCGATGTGCAGGTGCCGCGGGTCGCCGCGCCGTCGTGAGCGCAGGCCGAGATATTGTTCGATCGAGACGTTGGCAGGATCGGCGTCGCGTGCGACGGCAATCGCAGGCCGCACGTGGGTGAGGGCGAAAAAGTCGGCAGCCCTCAACCGCTCGCCGACGACGGGGTGACCGTCGCGCACCAGACAGACGAGGCGGTCTTCGGACAATCGGGCGAAACGCGACTCGGGGCGCGGCTCGTGGATCCAGGCAAGGCGGAAATCGACCTCGCCGCTATCGAGCCAGTCTCTCGCTTGCCAGGGGCTGGGCGCCCGCAGTTCGATCGACACGCCGGGGGCTTCCGCCTGGAGGCGTGACAGCAGTGGCGGCGCGAGACGGCGCTCGAAATATTCTGGCACTGTGATCACGAAGCGCGAGCGGTCGGTGGCGGGATCGAAAGCGGGCTCGTTCCGACCGAGGCGATCGACGGCAGCGACGATCTCGCGTGCAGAGGCGTCGATTTCCAATGCCCGCACCGTCGGCACCATGCCACTGGTTGCGCGAACCAGGAGTGCGTCGCCAAAATGCCGTCGCAGGCGCGCAAGCGTGTGACTGACGGCGGGTTGCGACAGGCCAAGGCGCTCGGCTGCGCGGGTGACGCTACGTTCGCTGATCAGCGTCGTCAGACAGCGCAGCGAGGGCACGTCCAAGGCATTCATAAAATGAATATACACCATGTCACCTAGGGCATGGACGCTCGTTGGAACGGTTCTATACCTGTCTTAACGAAAAACGGAGGAAACCATGCTGTCACAGGCGGAAAACGAACTGCTGTGCCGGGTCGGGCCGGGCACGAAGATGGGCGAGGTGTTCCGGCGCTTCTGGCATCCGGTCTGCCTGTCGGAGCAGGTGACGGGGCCGGATTGCGATCCTGTGCGCGTCGAGATACTGGGCGAGCGTCTGGTCGCCTTCAAGGACAGCGGCGGCAAGCTTGGCCTTCTCGAAGAGGGCTGCCCGCACCGCGGTGTGTCGCTGGCGCTTGGCCGCAATGAGGACAAGGGGTTGCGTTGCCTCTATCACGGGTGGAAGTTCGCCGTGGACGGCACGATCCTCGACATGCCGAATTGCCCGGATAGCGGGTTGAAGCAGCGGCTCAAGGCCAAGACCTATCCCGCGCGCGAGGCGGGTGGTTTCGTCTGGGCCTATCTCGGCCCGGAAGTGAAGACGCCGCCGTTCCCGAAGTGGCGCTTTCTCGAGATCCCGGTCGAGAACATGCGGGTCAACCGCATCGACGCCGAGGTGAACTACATGCAGCAACTCGAGGGCGGAGCGGATACCTCGCACGTTGGCATCCTGCATTCGAACTTCGCCAGACCTGGCTGGATGACGGGCGCCTTCAACGCCAATACCGACCAGGACAATCCGGCGGCGCTGGCGACCGGGGATCTCGCGCCAACCTTGCAGGTCGAAGACACGCCGTTCGGCTTCCACTACGCCGCGATCCGGCAACTGCCCGATGGCGGCGCTGACGGCGCGCGCAATGTGCGCATCACGCCGATCATCATGCCCTCGACGCGGATCATCCCGTCGCCCGCGGTTCAGTTCATTATCTTCGAGGTGCCGATGAACGACACGCGCACGGCGACCTTCGCCGCGAGCTACCGTCTCGACGGCAAGCCGGTCGATCAATGGAAGCTGAACGAGATGAGCGGGCGGCATAACCCCGCGCTGTTTGACGAGAAGACGCACCGCTACACCGGGACCTGGACCAATCGCTTCGGACAGGATCGCGCCGCCATGCGCGACGACTGGAGCGGCATCAAGGGCGTGGTCATGGAGGACATGGCGATGGCCTATTCGCAGGGCGCTATCGCCGATCGCAGCAAGGAGCACCTGGTGCCGGCGGATCAGGCCGTCACGCGCTGCCGCCGTCAGTTGCTCGAATCGGCCAAGCGCGTGGCGGAGGGCGGCGACCCCATCGGCGTGGAGGTCGATGTCTCGACCATTCGCGCGATCGACGCCACCGTGCCAGGCAACATGCCGTGGCAGGACCTGGTGAAGCCCGACGCGGGAGCGGTGCGATGAAGCGCCTGCTGCTGGCCGTTGCGGCCGTTCTCGCACTCTCTCCCTCTGCCTGGGCCAAGTATCCTGAGCGGACCATCAACATCATCGTGCCGCTGCCGCCCGGCGGGCCGGCCGACACGGTGGCGCGCGTGGTCGGCCAGAAGCTGCAGGAGCGGCTTGGCCAGACCGTCACCATCGACAACCGGCCGGGCGCGCTTGGTCTGATCGGCGCGGAAATCGGTGCGCATGCCAAGCCGGACGGCTACACCATCGTGATGGTGAGCTCCGGCCTCGCGATCCAGGCTGCGACGCAGCCCAAGAACATCCATTTCGACGTGCACAAGGATCTGACACCGCTCACTTACGCGGTGAAAGTGCCGATGGTGTTCGCCACGGGTGTTAACCAGCCCTTCAAGACGATGAAGGAGTTCGTTGACTACGCGAAAGCGCGGCCGGGCCAGCTCTCGGTGGGCGTCAGCCCGGGCCTCGGTGGCACCGCGCATCTGACGCTGGAGCGCATGAAGCTTGGCGTCGGGCTCGATGTCGTGGCGGTGCCCTACAAGGGCAGCGCGCCGGCGCTCCAGGCGCTGCTGTCGGGCGAGGTGCCGGTAATCATCGACACGCTCGCGGGCATGGTTGGGCTGATCGACGACGGTAAAGTTCGTGCGCTCTCCATGCTGACGGAGACGCCCGCGATCAACCACGAGAAGATCCCGACAGTCGCCGACGCGGGTTTTCCGGGTTACGCCGCGGATACCTGGAACGGCTTCATGTTGCCGGGCGGAACGCCGAAGGAAATCGTCGACCTGCTGCACGATCAGATCGCGGCCATTCTGGCGCTGCCCGATGTGAGGGAGAAAGTGCTGTCGGTCGGGCTCGAGCCCGCCACCAATACACCTGAGCAGTTTTCGGCGAGCTTTAACGCCGCTATCGCCACCTGGACCAAGGTGGCGAAGGAGGCGCAGCTCAAGTTCGAGTAGCGCCGTCCCCTCTAGGCGTCCCGTGTCGGAGAGGGGTAAAGTCCCGCCCGAAAAGGCAAATCCAGGAGGGACGGCCATGCAGGAACGGCTTCAATTCTATATCGACGGCAAGTGGGTCGATCCCGTCACGCCCAAGACGATCGACGTGATCAACCCCGCGACCGAGGAAGCCTTCGCGCGTGTCTCGCTGGGCTCCAAGGCCGACGTGGACAAGGCCGTGAAAGCGGCCCGCCGTGCCTTCGAGAGTTTTTCGCGCACGACGCGTGAGGAGCGGCTGGCGCTGCTCGAGAAGATCATCGCCGTCTACAAGGGCAAGTATCAGGAGATCGCCGAGGCGATCAGCCTCGAGATGGGCGCGCCGCTGTGGCTCTCCAAGGCGGCGCAGGCGGGAACCGGCCTCGGCCATCTGACCGAGACGGCGAAGATCCTCAAGGACTACAAGTTCGAGGAGACGCGCGGCAACACGGCTATCGTCAAGGAGCCTGTCGGCGTGTGCGGCTTCATCACGCCGTGGAATTGGCCGATCAACCAGATCGTCTGCAAGGTGGCACCGGCGCTCGCGGCGGGATGCACGATCATCCTGAAGCCGTCCGAAGTGGCGCCGATGAACGCCATGCTGTTCGCCGACGTGCTGCACGAGGCGGGCGTGCCGCCGGGCGTGTTCAACCTGATCAACGGTGACGGTCCGACGGTAGGTGAAGCCATGTCGTCCCATCCCGGCATCGACATGATGTCGTTCACGGGCTCGACCCGCGCCGGCATCGCGGTCGCGAAAGCCGCCGCCGATACGGTGAAGCGCGTGGCGCAGGAGCTCGGCGGCAAGTCGGCCAACATCGTGCTCGACGATGCCGATCTCGCGAAGGCCGTCTCGTCCGGCGTGACGAGCATGATGGTGAATTCCGGCCAGTCTTGTAATGCTCCGTCGCGCATGTTCGTGCCGCGCAGCCAGAACGACGCGGCCATCGCCATCGCCAAGGCCGCGGCCGAGAAGGTGAAGTGCATCGATCCCAAGACGGCCGATGCCGGGCCGGGCACGATCGGCCCGGTGGTGAGCGAGGTGCAGTACAACAAGATCCAGGCGCTCATCCAGAAAGGCATCGACGAGGGCGCAACCCTGGTCGCGGGCGGACCCGGCCGGCCCGAGAACATGAACCGCGGCTATTACGTGCGGCCGACGGTGTTCGCCAACGTGACCAACGACATGACGATCGCGCGCGAGGAGATCTTCGGGCCGGTCCTGACCATGCTGGCCTATGACACCGAAGAGGATGCAATCGCCCAGGCCAACGACACGGTCTATGGCCTGTCGGGCTACGTGCAGTCCGGCAATATCGACCGCGCCCGCTCAGTCGCCTCGCGCCTGCGCACCGGAAACGTGCACCTGAACGGCGCGGGTCCCGATTTCGGGGCGCCCTTCGGCGGCTACAAGCAGTCGGGCAACGGCCGCGAGTGGGGCGAGCTCGGCTTCGAGGAGTTCCTCGAGACCAAGGCCGTGATGGGCTGGGTGCCTCGGCAACCGAAGGCGGCCTAGTCCGGGCCTCCGGAAAGGAACCCACGAAAAAGCCGCCCGGAAGGGCGGCTTTTTTTATCAGCGACGGATCGCCGACGATTACTTGATCTTCGATTCCTTGAAGACGACGTGCTTGCGCGCGACCGGATCGTACTTCTTGAGTTCGAGCTTCTCGGTCTTGGTGCGCGGGTTCTTCTTGGTCACGTAGTAGAAACCGGTGTCGGCGCTGGACACCATCTTGATGAGGATCGAGGTCGGCTTGGCCATGGTCTTTGTCCTTGAGCCCTGTAGGGCGAATTCCTAAGAGGGCGGCAAATTAGTCGCCCAAACTGCGGTGTCAAGCGGCCGGAAAGGGCTATTGGCGGGCGGCCGGGGCTGCGCGCACCCAAGCCTTTACCAATCGGGACGAAATCTTACTGGCGAGCAGCCTGGTCCACGGCGCCGCTCTTCACGGCCTGGGCGTAGAGCACCGGGTCGCGCAGGACGCGGCCGGCGATCTCGACGTCGCGCTCCGGGCTCTCTTCGCCCGGCGGGCAGATCTTGCGCAGATTGGCCACTTCTTGCGAGGAGGGCTCGCGTTCGGCGTGCCAACGGGCGAGCAGGGCGCGGCTGGCATCGACCTCGGGGCCGAGCTTGTTCACGTCGGTCACCTTGGCGGTGCAGATATTGGGCATCACGCCCAGCTCGTTCCAGGTGTAGCCCGAGGGCGCCAGCAGGCGCGACCAGGTCAGGATCAACTCGCCCTCGTTGGGCATGCGCAGCACGGTCTGGACCGTGCCCTTGCCGTAGCTCGTGGTGCCGACCACGACCGCGCGGCCACGATCCTGCAGCGCCGCGGCCACGATCTCCGCGGCGGAAGCGGAGTTGCCGTTCACCAGCACGACGATGGGCTGGGTGATCGCCTTGCGGCTGGAGCTGCGATAGACGCGCTGACTGTCGGGATGGCGGCCTTGCGTCGCGAAGATGGCGCCGTCGCCGATGAATTCCTCGGCGACGTCCTGCGCCTGGTCGAGCAGGCCGCCGCGATTGCCGCGCATGTCGAGGATGATGCCGGAGATGTCGCGGCCGATTTCGCTGCGCGCCTTGTCGAG
>CAIMEE010000276.1 GCA_903839865.1 Enhydrobacter aerosaccus
ATCGAAGTGGCGTCGCACAACTGGATGGGGCCGGACGGCCACGTCGTTCACTACTGGGTGTCGGGCGGGCGGTTCATGAATGTCGTCTGCGTGACCGAGCAGGGCGGATGGACGGAGGAAGGCTGGACCGTGCCGGGAAATGTGGCCGACGTGGCGGCGCGCTATGCCGACTGGCACCCGACGGTACGCGGGCTGATTGCCTCTTTTTCGGAGACGTTCGTATGGGCGCTGCACGACCGGGCCGAGCTGCCGCGCTGGAGCACGGGCAGGATCACCCTGCTGGGCGATGCCTGCCATCCCATGTTGCCCTTCATGGCCCAGGGCGCCGCGCAGTCGATCGAGGATGGCGCGACCCTTGCATCGGTGCTGGCCACGATGACTGGCGATCGCAAGGACGCGCTGCGGCGCTACGAAGAGCTGCGCAAGCCGCGCGCCTCTCGGCTGCAGCAGGCCAGCGCCGCCAATCGTACGCGCTTCCACCTGCCGGATGGTCCCGAACAGCAGGCCCGCGACGCGGCGATGGCGGCGTCGGGCGACCGCTCGATGGCCAATATCGGCTGGCTCTACGCGCATGATGCGAGCGACGTAAAATGACCATGACCTTCAAGCCGGCACCGCCGGACCAGCTCGTGGCAGTCGATGCGCTCATGCGCCAGGCCTTCACGCCCTATGTGCGCGCGCTCGGCCGCGAGATCGCGCCGGGCAGCTATGACTGGTACGGCGAGGCCATCGTAAAGGGCGACATCTTCGTCGCGCGCGACGACGGAGACCTCGTGGGCGCCATCGCGACCAAGCGTGGCGACAAGGATTTGAGCCTCGAACAGATCGGCGTTATCCCGGCGCGGCAGAAGCAGGGCATCGCGAGCTGGATGATCGGCCAGATCGAGTCGATTGCGCGTGGCCGCGGTTGTCGCACCCTGTCGCTCAATACCGCGGAGCTGATGGAAGATCGCGTGCGCCTCTACAGCCGCCATGGCTTCAGGATCGTGCGGCGCGGTCCGCCGGATCACGGCAGGGACGCGCATGTTCGCGTCTACATGATGAAGGAACTCGGACCATGAGCAGTCTCGCCGTGCGTGCCCGCTGGGCACTGGTCGACGGAGAAATCGTCACCGATCGCTGGATCGTGACCGAGGGCGACCGGATCGCCGCCGTTGCGCACGAGCGGCCGGCCGCGGACATCGTGATCGATCGGCCCGATCTCTTCGTGCTACCGGGCTTCATCGACCTGCACAATCACGCCTTCACCGAATCGCTGGTGCGCGGCCGCTCGGAGGACCTGTCGAAAGAGGGGTTCGAGACCAACCTGATCTACGGATTGCTGATGCCGATCGGCAAGCTCGCGATGGATCACCTGTCGGCCGATGAATGCGAGGCGATCGCCGAGATGGGGCTCATGCAGCTCATGAAGAGCGGCGTCACGACCCTGTTGGAGCCGTTTCGTGCCGGGCTTATCGATCCCTACATCAGGGCGGCGACCCGCGCCGGCTTGCGCTTTTACGCCGGGCCCTATCTCTTCTCGACCCCCGACCTCGATGTCGATGCCGACGGCAAGCCCACCTACAAGGGCGGCGGAGGCGATGCCGATGCCGCCGCGATCGACCAATGGCGCGCGCTCTATCAGCGCCATCACGGAACCGAAGGCGACCGTATCCGGGTCACCCTGGCACCGCACGCGACCGACACCTGTGGGGCCGACCTGCTGCGCAAGGTGCGCGGCCTCGCCGACGAACATAAGTGCCTCGCCACCATCCATGTCGCGCAAAGCCACGACGAGGTGGCCAAAAGCCAGAAACTGTACGGCCGCACGCCGACCGAGCTGCTGGAATGGGTGGGGCTGCTGGGGCCCGACGTCTTGCTGGCGCATTGCCTCTTCTCGACCGACAACGATCTCGACATTACGCGCCGGCACGACACCACCGTCGTCAGCTGCCCCAGCACCTTTGCCCGCGGCGGCTCGACGGCGGCCTTCGGACGCTTCCACGAGCATGGGCTGCGCACGACCGTCGGTACCGACGGCTACATGCCCGACATGGTGAGCGAGCTGCGCACGGCGGGCCTGGTGTCCAAGCTCGCGGCGCAGGACCCCGCTGTCGCGACGGCCGCGCAACTCGTCGAGGCGGTCACGACGCAGGGCGCCAAGGCGCTGCAGCGCGACGATCTCGGCATCCTGAAGGTCGGCGCCAAGGCCGATCTCGTCGCGATCGGCTTTGGCGGCGCTCATGTCATCCCGGTTGTCGATCCGCGCAACGCGTTGGTCTGGCGCGGACAGGCGAGCGACGTCTGGGCGTCAGCCGTCGACGGCAGGCTGGTCGTGAACGAGGGCCGCTATCTCGCGGGCGACGAAGCGGCGATCGTCGCGAGGGCAGGGGCGGCGCCGGCAAGATCGAGGAACTGGCGCGCTCCTCCGGCATCCTTACGCGGGCAAAATAGCGATGGCCGGCACCTTCAAGGCCGTCCATGCCGACGGCTACAACAAGATCATGGGTCGTTTCAGCGTGACGCTGGCCCAGCAGTTCATCGACTTC
>CAIMEE010000277.1 GCA_903839865.1 Enhydrobacter aerosaccus
ACCCTGCTGACCTCAGGATCATCATTCACATCGTTGGTTTCGATTTGGTTCATGCTCGACTTCACCATGAATGCCTCCGGTTGGACAAATCGGTGTCCAAAAAATCCGGGGGCAGCTCACGTTCAGCTGCAGCATATTGCGGGTGGCGATATCGGTGGCGCTGGGCGGCGGAGGATTGCCGCTGATCGCCTTCAGGAAGTCGGGAACATCCGTGGCTTCCGCCGACGCGAATAAACCAAGCGAACTCGCCGCAAACAGTGTCGCGCAGACAAGCCTAACGGATCGCAGTTTCATGAAGTCCCCCCATGAGCGGCTATGACTCTGCCCGCCCGTCACGCCCAAAGTCACTTAATTGCAGTGCAACTTGCGCTCGGGGTCACCTGGCCGCAAGCAGTCGCTCGCTAAAGCTTGCTAACGGCGCTCGGTGAAGGCGGGCGTCCGGTGTGCGGTGACGGCGGGGGCCGGGCCGTCGAAGCGCTCGATCTCGACCAGGCAGGTCTGGGCGATGCAGCCCTGGCTCAACTTGGAGGCTCCGATGTCGAGGGTGAGCGCGTTGGGATTGCCATGCTTCTCCAGTGGCCGGTTGGAGCCGGCATCGGCCGGATCGAACCAGGCGCCGGTGGAGAGGCGCACCACGCCAGGGCGGATGCGATCGCTGAGGCGGGCGGCGGCAAGGCAGGCCCCGCGATCGTTGAACACGCGTAGAAGATCGCCGTCGGAGATACCGCGGGCGGCCGCGTCATCGTGATGTAACGTGATCGGCTGGCGGCCCTTCACCTTGGTCGCCTTGGCGAACGGGCTGTGGTCGAGCTGGCTGTGCAGCTTGTCGGCCGGCTGGTCCGACAGCATGTGCAGCGGATAGCGCTCGGCCGTCTTGGAGCCCAGCCACTCGATCGGCTCCAGCCACACGACGTGGCCCGGGCAGTCGTCGTAGCCGAACGAATGGATCTTCTCGGAGAAGATCTCGATCTTGCCGGAGGGCGTCTTGAGCTTGTTCTTCTCGGGATCGGCGCGGAATTTGGCCAGCATGACCGGATCGCGCTGCGTGCCGATCGCTTCGGCGATGCCCGCGTCCCAGAATTCCTCGAACGGCGGGATCGTGACGCCGGCCTGCGCGGACTTCTCGCGCGACTGTGCATAGAGATGCGCCATCCACTCCATCGGCGTGCGGCCTTCGGTATAGCGCTGGCCCTGGCCCAGGCGTTTGGCGAGCTCGGCGAAGATCCAGTAATCGTCCTTCGCTTCGCCGATCGGTTCGCGCGCCTTCTTCATGGCGATCAGGAACGGCTCGCGCGTGCCGTAGCCGATGTCGTCGCGTTCGAGGCTGGTGGTCGCGGGGAACACCACGTCGGCCATGCGTGCGGCCGGTGTCCAGAACTGTTCGTGGAACACGATCGTCTCGGGCTTGCGCCACGCGACCATCAGGCGATTGAGATCCTGGTGGTGATGGAACGGATTGCCGCCCGCCCAGTAGACCAGCTTGATGTCGGGATAGGTGATGACGTGGCCGTTGTAGGTCGTCTTGCCGCCCGGATTGAGCAGCATGTCCGTGAAGCGCGCGACCGGGATGAAGTCGGGCACGGCATTCGCACCCTGCGGCAACGTCGGGCCGGAGTAGCGGGGGCCGCTGCTGCCCATCAGGTTGACGGGACCATAGCCCACGCCGAAGCCGCCGCCCGGCAGGCCGATCTGGCCCAGCATGCAGGCGAGCGTGATCAGGCCCCAGAACGGCTGCTCGCCGTGATGCGAGCGTTGCAGCGACCAGCCGATCGACACCGTGGTGCGGGTCGCGGCCATCTCGCGCGCGAGTGCATGGATGCGGGTCGCGGGAATGCCGGTGATCTTTGCGGCCCACTCGGGAGTCTTGTCCGCGAGGTATGGTGCCAGCTTGTCGAAACCCACGGTGTATTTGTCGAGGAAGGCGCGGTCGTGGAGGTTCTCGGTCAGCAGCACGTGGCAGAGTGCCAGCATCATCGCGGCATCTGTGCCCGGCTTGATCGCCAGCCATTCGACGGCGCCGCCATTGTCGAGATCTTCGGCGGTCGGCGTCACGTTCACGAAACGCACGCCCTTTTCGCGCATGCCGTAGAGGCCGCCCTTCACGTGATGCACCGTCGCGCCGCCGGCGTTGATCTGCGAATTCTTGCGCGGCACGCCGCCGAAGGTCACGAACAGCTTGCAGTGCTCGGCCAGCACGTTCCAGCTCGTGTGCTGGGCCATCAGCTCTTCCATCGGCGCCACGATGTGCGGCAGCAGCACGCGCGCAGCGCCGAGGCTGTAGGAATCCTGGTGGCGCACGTAGCCGCCGACCGAATTCAGGAAGCGATGGACCTGGCTCTGCGCGTGATGGAAGCGGCCGGCACTCGACCAGCCGTAGGAACCGCCGAAGATCGAACGGTTGGAATGCTTCTCCTTCACTCGCGCGATTTCCTTCGCGACAAGATCGAGCGCTTCGTCCCACGACACTTCGACGAACGGCTCCTGTCCGCGCTTCTCGGGCGCGCTGCCGGGACCGTGCTCGAGCCAGCTCTTGCGCACGGAGGGACGCAGCACGCGCAGGCGGGAGACTTCATCCGACAGCATGTGCAGGCCGATCGGCGAGGGATCGGGATCCTTGGAGAAGGGGTGCAGCTTCACCGCCTGTCCCTTGTCGTCGTACTCGACTTCGTAGGTGCCCCAGTGGGCCGCGGTGAGGGTGCGCTGGTGGGTCATGAACGCCTCAGGCTGCCTTGGCGATGGCCAGGAATTTGTCGACTGCGGCCGGATCGGTATCGAAGGCCGTCACCAGCCGGAAGGCGCGTTCGCCCGGCCGGTCGGACGGCCAGGGATGGTACTGCGCCCCGGCGGCCTGCAGAGCATCGTGCATGTGTGCGGGCAGGACAACGAAGATCTCGTTGGCATCGACCGGATAGAGCAACGAGGTGCCTTTCAGCGTCGTGAGGCCCGCAACGAGGCGGCGCGCCATTGTGTTGGCGTGCTTGGCATTGGCGAGCCACAAGCCGTCGGCGAAATAGGCGTCGAGCTGCGACGATAGCAGCCGCATCTTCGAGAACAGATGCCCGCCGCGCTTGCGGCGGAACTCGAACTCCCTGGCGAGATCGGCGTCGAAGAAGATCACGACCTCGGCGCCCATCGCGCCGTTCTTGGTGGCGCCGAGGCTCAGCACGTCGACGCCGGCCTGCCACGACAGCTCGGCCGCCGAGCAATCGATGTAGGAGAGGGCATTGGCGAATCGCGCGCCGTCCATGTGGAGCTTGAGGCCCTGGCGATGCGTCGAGGTCGCGATCGCCGCGATCTCCTCGGGCGCGTAGGCCGTGCCGCACTCGGTGGCCTGGGTGATCGACACGGCCGACGGCTGCGGGTGATGCACGACGCCATAGACCGGCTGCGCCAGCGCGTTGGCAAGCGCCTTCGAGTCGATCTTGCCGGCGGGGCCGTCGATCGGTTCGAGCTTGGCGCCGGTGTAGAATTCGGGCGCGTTGGCCTCGTCGACGGCGATGTGCGCGGTCGGATGGCAGTAGATCGAGCCCCAGGGCGGCGTGCAGCACGAAAGCGCGAGCACGTTCGCGGCGGTGCCCGTGGCGACGGGGAAGGACACGAGGTCCGGCTTCTGGAAGATCTGGCGCAGGCGCTGCTCGACCTTCTGCGTCCACACGTCGGCGCCGTAGGAATGGACGGGGCCGGCGTTGAAGGCGCGGGTCACGGCCTCGATGATCAGCGGATGGGCGCCGGTCTCGTTGTCGCTGCGGAAGTTCATCGTCAACGCGCGGCTCCGGGCGGGAATTCGACGGTGCCGAGCAGGGCGCCGGTACGGGGTTCGACGAAATAGGCCGAGGACTGTCCGTCGGCGGTCTTGACGTGCACGACCAGACGGTCGGCGACCGACTCCATCGACATCACCTGCGCGCCCGAGGGCAGCGCGATGCGTTGGGAAAAGGCGGTGACCGCTGGCGAGCGGAAGCCGTTGGGGCTAGACATGCGCCGGGCGACTTCCGCCGCGATGACGACGAAGCCCGCGACGATCAGCAGGCCCATGACGATGACCAGCACCTTCAGCCAGAGGGGTGCGCCGGTCTGCAGGGAAGGGGACGCCAAGTAGACTCCATGAGTGATGCCGGCCGCCACCTCGTGACCATCGACGAAAGCACTGCCGGCGAGAGGCTGGACCGTGCGCTGACGGCTGCCCTTCCGGCGCTCACGCGAAGCCGCGTGAAAGCGCTGATCGAAAGCCGCCGCGTGACGCTGGCTGACGGAAAGACAGTAGAAGAGCCGTCCCGCAAGGTCAAAATCGGCGAATGCTTCGCCGTCGACATTCCCGAGCCTGAACCCGCCGAGCCAGCGGCCCAGGCGCTCGATCTGGACATCCTCTATGAAGACACCGACCTCTTGGTGGTGAACAAGCCGGCCGGTCTGGTCGTCCATCCCGCGCCGGGCAACCCCGACCATACGCTGGTGAATGCCCTCATTGCGCACTGTGGCGACAGCCTTTCAGGCATCGGCGGCGTGCGCCGTCCGGGCATCGTCCATCGCTTGGACAAGGACACGTCGGGCGTCATGGTCGTGGCCAAGAACGACAACACGCACCATGCGCTGTCCAAGCTCTTTGCCGCCCACGACCTCACCCGCATCTACAAGGTGCTGGTCTGGGGCGGCCCCAAGATGAAGAACGGCCTGCTCGAGACCCAGATCGACCGCCACCCGGTCGACCGCAAGCGCATGGCGGTTCGCCGCGCCGGTGGGCGGACCGCCGTCACCGAATGGTGGCTGGAAGAGCGCTTCGGCAACGCCCTGACGCCGATTGCCAGCCTGATGGGCGCCAAACTCCATACCGGCCGCACCCATCAGGTGAGGGTGCACATGTCCCATCTCGGCCTGCCGGTGGTCGGAGACCCTTTGTACGGCCGCAAACGGAACGGCCCCGGACCCGAAGCGTTGAAGTCATTCAAACGGCAAGCGCTTCACGCGGCGGTCCTGGAATTTATCCACCCCCGGTCCCACCAACAGCTGAGCTTCGCCACAGAATTGCCTCAAGACTTCCAGAAGCTCATCACTGAACTGAACGACGTTAAGTAAAAACCCTACGCTTTTTGGGGAGTACCTGAGGAGGTTAGTAGGTCTTTCTTGACTCATTGGCTACCTGACTAATATAGTCGGGTTTAGCAGTCGGTGGGCGAGAGTGCTAAACGCTCGTTCACCTATAGGATAGGGGGACAACCCAATGGCTACCGCTACTACCGCCCGTCTTCCCGCTCTCGCGTCGAACCTGTCGCCCGAGGGGAACCTCAGTCGCTACCTGAGCGACATCCGCAAATTCCCGCTCCTGGAGCCGCAGGAGGAGTTCATGCTGGCCAAGCGCTGGCGTGAGCACGGCGACTCCAAGGCCGCCCACCAGCTCGTCACCAGCCATCTGCGTCTCGTGGCCAAGATCGCCATGGGCTACCGCGGCTACGGCCTGCCCGTGGCCGAGCTCATCTCCGAAGGCAACGTCGGCATGATGCAGGCGGTGAAGCGGTTCGATCCGGACCGCGGCTTCCGCCTCGCCACCTATGCGATGTGGTGGATCCGCGCCTCGATCCAGGAATACATCCTGCACAGCTGGTCGCTCGTGAAGATGGGCACCACGGCGGCGCAGAAGAAGCTGTTCTTCAACCTGCGCAAGCTCAAGGGCCAGATGCAGGCGATCGAGGAAGGCGACCTCAGCCCCGAGAACGTGACCAAGATCGCCACGCGCCTGGGCGTGCCGGAAGAGGAGGTGGTGAACATGAACCGCCGCCTCGCCGCGCCCGACTCTTCGCTCAACGCCTCGGTAAAAGCCGAAGGCGACATGGAGTGGCAGGACTGGCTGGTCGACGATACGCCCAACCAGGAAGCGCGCCTCGGCGACAGCCAGGAGATGGGCCAGCGCAAGCACATGCTGGCCGGTGCCCTGAAGCAGCTCACCGAGCGCGAGCGTCACATCCTCGTCGAGCGCCGTCTCACCGACGAGCCCAAGACGCTCGAGGACCTGTCGGCCAAGTACGGCATCAGCCGCGAGCGTGTGCGCCAGATCGGGTGCGCGCCTTCGACAAGCTGCAGAAGGCGATGAAGAACATGGTCGTGGAAGCCGCGACCGAGAACACCCGCAAGGTCGAGGCGCACGCCTCGCGCTAGGCGCTAGCGCGAACTGCGCGAAGTGCGGAAACAGACGAAGGCCCCTCGCGATAGGGGCCTTTTTCACAGATCGGGATAGTCGAAGGTCTGGTCGCCCATCTGGATGTCGAGGCGCTCGATCAGGTCGGGGCCGAGTTCGCTTCGGTATTTGCCGGAGCACTTCATGAGCGCGATCTGCTTGCCGTTGCGTTCGACCAGCAAGCCCGCCTTCTCGCGCGTCTCGCCGTTGGGTCCCCATTTGCCGATGCCGCTGTAAACGGTGTTGGCGTATTCGCCCTGCGTGAACCTGAGCCACGCGCCGCCGCCGCCGGCGAACGGATCGAAGGCACCGGTGGCCGCCTTCGACGGCACCGTCTTGTCGCGGGGCAAGGTCAAGGTGACGGGCTTGTCGGGTGCCGCGTCGCCGAAGCGGTACACGAGGCTGCCGCTCTTCGCCGTCGCGCCCTTGGAAGCGCAGACCGAGACCAGTTTCGCCTCCCCGCGGCAGGCGAAGATGATGTCCTCGGACGCGGTGCAGAGAGAGGTGCGCGCGGCCGCAGCCACCGCTGCCTGCGCGGGCTTGGCCGCGACCACGAGGGCGACCGTCACCGACTTCTTGCAATCGGGATCGCCCTGGCACTCGGGCGATTGTGTTCGTTCCAGCTTGTAGGCGAGGGCCACGCGCTTGTTCAGCAGCGTTGCCTGCTGCTGGCAGATCGCGAAGTCCGCCATCTCCTTGAAGACCTTGCCGCTGTCGTCCTTGAGCGTGAGGTAGCAGGCGATGTCGCCGTTCTGCATCGCCGTGATCGTGCCGAACGCGTTCTTGGCCTGCGTGCCGACCTTCACGGTCTCGATGGTTTGGGGGGATTGGGCGTGCGCGGACGCCATGATGGCAACAACGGAAACGAGCACAGCGGCGGGTCTGGAGAAAATCATGTCAGCGTACTTTCAGGTAGGTGCGCAGCGAAGAGTCGGCTGTATGGATGTCATCGATGCGCCAGCCGGCGGGCGTCATGACGAGATCGACGGTGAGACGACGGGGCGTGCCCTGGTTCCGGAAGGTGACCGTGCCGGTCGCCCGTCGGCCGGGCTCGATCTCGCTCGCCGAGACGACGAGATCGCGCACGTCCCAATCCTGCGCGTCGATGAACGGATCGCCATTGAGGACGGGAGGCTCCTCGCGCCGCGCCGCCTCGCGGGCATCGCGCGTGATCGCCTGGGCGACGGCGGGGCTGAAATACTGTTCCGGCCGGTCGAGCGATTGTCCGGCGAAGCCCTCGGTCAGGTAGGGGCGGTAGAGCGCGTCGAGGAAGGCCTGGGCGCCCGTCTGCGCCTCGGCCGAACGAGCGAGGCCGGCGAGAATCGCCAGGGAAATCACGAGACTGCAGAGGCCGCGCATGCCTCCAGTCTGCCTCATCACCCGCGAACGGCGGAGGTTTTCTGAGCCTGGCGATGAGGGATTCTGGGCCTTTCCGGCCCTTTTCGGCGTGGGGTCTCTCGTATATAAGCTCGCCCACCATGAAGCCCCAGAACATCGCCATCGTTGGCGCCACCGGCGCGGTTGGAGTCGAGATCCTCCGCGTCCTCGAGCGGCGGAACTTCCCCGTCGCTTCCTTGAAGCTGCTCGCCTCGGCCCGCTCGGCCGGCAAGACGCTCGAGTTCAATGGCAAGCCTTATCCGGTGGAAGAGGTGAAGCCCACCTCGTTCAAGGGCATCGACATCGTATTCTTCTCGGCCGGCGCCACGCGCAGCCGCGAGTTCATCCCGCACGCCAAGGCCGCGGGCGCGGTCGTGATCGACAACTCCTCGGCCTTCCGCATGGACCCCAACACGCCGCTGGTCGTGCCGGAAGTGAACCCGGGCGATCTCGCCAAGCACAACGGCGTCGTCGCCAATCCGAACTGCACGGCGGCGATCCTCGCCACGGCGGTGTGGCCGATCCACCAGGCCGCGGGCATCAAGAAGATCGTCGTGTCGACCTATCAGTCGGCATCGGGCGCGGGCGCTGCCGCCATGCAGGAGCTCGAGGACCAGACGCGCCAGTATGCCGAGGGCCGCGACGTCACCAAGTCCGTGTTCCCGCACCAGATCGCGTTCAATCTCTTCTCGCACAACACCAAGGTGGCCGAGAACGGCTACAACGAGGAAGAGAACAAGGTCATCGAAGAGATGCGCAAGATGTTCCACATGCCCGAGCTGCCGGTCCTGCCGACCTGCATCCGCGTGCCGGTGCTGCGTGCGCACTCCGAGTCGATCTCGCTCGAGCTCGAGCGTCCTCTCACACCGGAACAGGCGCGCGAGATCATCTCGAAGGCCCCGGGCGTGAAGCTGGTCGACGATCCGGCCGCCAACCACTTCCCGATGCCGCTCGAAGCGTCGGGCGACTTGGACGTCCATGTCGGCCGCATCCGCCGCGACCTCACCAATCCGAACGGCCTCGCGCTGTTCGTGGCCGGTGACCAGCTGCTGAAGGGCGCCGCCTGGAACGCCGTGCAGATCGCCGAGGAACTGGCGAAGCTCGGAACGCGGGCGCAGGCGGCGGAGTAGAGCCAAGCGCACCAGCTGGAATTGCTGAAATCAATTCCGGCAATTCTAGCTGGTGGTTCGATCTGTTCTTCCCTGCGCTCGAGACGCGCACCAATCGCTCTATCCAACTTGTGCTGGCCAATTCGGGCTGGCGCTCGCGGCATCGTCGAATTCAAAATATATGGACGCGTCCGCGCGCCCCATGGCGCCATAGGGTATGGCTGGGCTCCGCGTGGAAGCTATGTGGTGAATGGCGCGGATCGTTCAAGGCCCTGCGCTACGAGAAGAAGGCGTTGTGAACTCACCAGCCAGAATTGCTGGAATTCGCTCAAAGAAAAAGGGTGCGGAGATCGCTCTCCGCACCCTCAATCTCAAACCTACGAGGCTGATTAGGCCTTGAGGTTCACAGCCGCGTCCTTGCCGCGATCCTGCTGAACTTCGTAGGTGATCTTCTGGCCCTCATTGAGGCCGTTCAGACCAGCGCGCTCAACGGCGCTGATGTGCACGAACACATCCTTGCCGCCGCCGTCCGGCTGAATGAAACCGAAACCCTTGGTGGCGTTGAACCACTTAACCGTACCTGTAGCCATGTCTAGTATCCTATCGAGTGTTTGTGGCGAAGACGCCGACTGCAAACTACACCCCCGAGGACCCTGGGGTACATACGAAAACTTCGCATATTGATGCAATTAACGGTCGTTATTGACCACAATTCCTCCTTTTTTGGAGATTCGATGGTTGAATATGTACCGTCCCAGACTCCAGACGCTTCCCTCACACCTTCTTCACCATCACTTCAATTAAAGTCGGGCCGTCGCTCTTGGCCAACGCCTTGTCCAATGCCGCCTCGAATCCCGCCACCGTGTCGACCCGTTCCGACGCGAGGCCGAAGCCCTCGGCCACCTTTGCGATGTTCATCGGCGGGTCGTTGAAGTCCATGCCGATCGGCGTGTCGTTGCCGTGGAACAGCTTCAGGCGGTTCTTGAGGATCTGGTAGCCCTCGTTGTTGGTGATGACGAAGATCACCGGCAGCTTCTGGTTGGCTGCACTCCAGAGCGCGGTGATGGAATACATCGCACTGCCGTCGCCGATCACTGCCACGACGCGGCGCTTCGGCTCGGCGATCTGCACGCCCACGGCCGCGGCGATGCCCCAGCCGATGCCGCCGCTCACATTGCCGAAGAAGCTGTTGCGGTCGCGGAACGGGAAGTAGCTCGGCAAGGTCATCGTGCTGGTCAGGCCTTCCTCGACCACGATCGCGTCCTGCGGCAGCTTCTCGCACATCCGCATCATCACCCACTCGGCGGGCAGCGGCTTCTCGGTCGGGGCCGCCAGCTTCGCCTTGCGTGCGGCCTTCTGCGCGCTCCAGTTCTTTTGCGCCATTCCCGCCAGCGCTGCCTTGGCCTTCGTCGCGAGTGCGGCTCCGCCCAGCTTCTTGAGCAGCGGGATCAGCGCCTTCAATGTCTCCTTCACATCGGCGCGGATCGCTATCTCGGCCGGGAAATTCTTGCCCATCTCCCAGTCGCGCAGGCCAATCATGGCGACCGCCGTGGTCTCGGGCAGCGGCTCGGTCTCGCTCCACACCGACATCTTGAGCACGTCGGCGCCGACGCAGAACATCAGGTCGTAGTCGCTCAGCACCCTGCGCACGTATTTCTGGTCGCGGTTGAGCGCGCCGAGATAGGCCGGATGCTCCGACGGGAAATGCGCGCCCCAGGCCACGGTCTGCTGCAGCACCGGCGCGCCCAGCGTCTCGGCGAGCTCGGCCGCTTCGGCGAAGGCATCGGCGGTCGCAATCTCATGGCCGGCCAGGATGACGGGAGCCTTAGCCGACAGCAGCCGCTTGGCGAGCTGCTCGAGGGCCGCATCGCTGGGACGCACCGCCGTGTCGACATGCGTCGCCGCGCCCATGTCGATCGCGGCCTCGTTGTTCAGGATGTCGCCGGGCAGGGAGATGAACACCGGGCCGGTGGGCGCTGTCGTGGCGATCTTGGCGGCGCGGCGCAGGATGCGCGGCAGGTCCTCGATGCGGCTGACTTCAGTCGCCCACTTCACGACCGGTGTCGCGATCGGCACCAGTGGTGCGTAGAGCAGCGGCTCGGTGAGGCCGTGGCCCTGTTCCTGCTGGCCGGCCGTCACGATCATCGGCGTGCCCGACATCATCGAGGTGTAGATCGAGCCGATCGCGTTGCCGAGGCCGGGGGCGACATGGACGTTGCACGAGACCAGCTTGCCGGAGGCGCGGGCATAGCCGTCGGCCATGGCGATCACGACGGCTTCCTGCAGCGCCAGCACGTATCCCATCTCTGGCGCGGAGGAGAGCGCGTGCATGATCGGCAGTTCGGTGGTGCCCGGATTGCCGAACATCTTCACGACGCCTTCGTCGCTCAGCACGCGCAGGAAAGCGTCGCGGCCGGTGATGGTATTGGGTTTCTTGGCGACGTTGGTGTCAGGCATCGGTTCCTCCCAGGCTTTGCTCACGCTAGCATATCGCCATGTCGATGGACGCCCTCCGCGCGCGCCTCTCCCGCCTGCCGATATGGCGGGGGGCGGTCGCGCTGGAGCCGTTGCAGGGCGGCCTCACCAACATCTCCTTCGTGGCCACCGATGCGAGCGGCAAGTACGTCGTGCGCTGCGGCGACGACATTCCGGCCCACCACGTCTCGCGCGAGCGCGAACGCGCGGCCTCGCGCGCGGCATACGAAGCGGGCCTGTCGCCGGAGGTCATCCATGTGGAAGAAGGCATCACCGTGCTGCGCTTCGTCGAAGCGCGCACCTTCACCGAGGCCGACCTGCGCGCCGAGGCACCGCGCATCGTGGCGCTGCTCAAGACCTGCCATCGCGAGGTCGGCCATCGGCTGCGTGGCGCCGCCAACATGTTCTGGCCGTTCCATGTCATCCGCGACTATGTGCGGCTGATCGATGCCGACGCGACGTACCTGGCGCTCGCCGACCGGCTCGAGGCCGCGCAGGTGCCGCTGCCGATCGTGTTCGGCCACAACGACCTGCTGCCGGGCAATCTAATGGACGACGGCAAGCGCCTCTGGCTGATCGACTGGGAGTATGCGGGCTTCGGCACGGCGATGTTCGACCTCGCAAACCTCTCGTCCAACGGCGAGTTTACGGCGTCCGACGACGCGGCGCTGCTCGGTGCCTATTTCGACGGCAAGGCGGATGACGGCCTGCGCCGCGCCTTTGCCGCCATGAAGGCCGCCAGCCTGCTGCGCGAGGCGCTGTGGGCCATGGTCTCCGACGTCCACCTCAAGACGCCCGGCGCCGACTACCAGGCTCATGCCCGGACCTATCTGACGCGGCTGAACCGGCTCATGGCCTGACGCTTGCATGGCTTGTCCCGAGATTTGGGAGGCCTGGATGAAACGCCGTATTTTTAGTGTCCTGTCGTTGATCGCGGCGGCCGCTTTGCCGCTTCAACCGGCTTTCGCCCAGGAAAAGGTCCTGCGTATCGCCATGACCGCGTCGGACATTCCCACCACCAGCGGCATGCCGAACAACGGCTTCGAGGGCATGCGCTTCCTGGGTTTCCCCATCTTCGAGGGGCTGATCGCCTTCGACCTCACCACCACCGGTCCGGTCAAGCTGGTGCCGGGCCTCGCCGAGAAGTGGGAACAGGATCCCGCCGACAAGAAGGTCTGGATCTTCCACCTGCGCAAGGGCGTGAAGTTCCATGACGGCACCGACTTCAACGCCGACGCGGTGATCTTCAACCTCGAGCGCATCTGGAACAAGGACAGCCCGCAGTTCGAGGCAGCCGCCGCCGGCATCATGCGCTCACGCATCCCGCTGCTCGCCAGCTACAAGAAGATCGACGACTCGACCGTCGCCATCACCACCACGATCGTCGCGTCGTTCTTCCAGTGGATGATGCCCTACATGATCATTACGTCGCCCTCGTCGTGGGAAAAGGGCGGCAAGGACTGGGGCAAGGTGGCCGCGATGGGACCGGCCGGCACCGGCCCGTTCCAGATCAGCAAGGTCGTGCAGCGCCAGTCGGTGACTCTCGTGAAGAACAAGACCTACTGGGATTCCAAGCGCCTCGCCAAGGTCGATCAGGTCATCCTGATGCCGATCCCCGAGGCCAATACACGTCTCGCCGCGCTGCGCTCTGGTCAGGTCGACTGGGTCGAGGTGCCGCCGCCCGACGGCATCCCGTCGCTCAAGCAGGCGGGCTTTGTCATCTCGACAGGCTCGTATCCGCACGTCTGGCCGTGGTTCTACAACATGTCGGCCAAGGACAGCCCGTTGAAGGACGTCAAGGTGCGTCAGGCGCTGAACTACTGCGTCGACCGCAAGGCGATCGTCGGAATGCTGAACGACACGGCCGAGCCGTCGGTCGGTTGGCTGAAGCCCAACGATCCGGCGTTCGGCAAGCCGGAGAACAAGTACACGTTCGATCCCGCCAAGGGGAAGAAGCTGCTGGCCGAGGCGGGCTTCGACGACAAGAAGCCGCTCTCCTTCAAGGTCATGATCTCGACCTCGGGCTCGGGTCAGATGCTGCCGCTGGCGATGAACGAAGCGCTGCAGGAGAACCTCAAGCAGGCCTGCAATGTCGACGTGAAGGTCGATGCCGTGGAATGGCAGGTGTTGCTGAACGCCAGCCGCGCGGCGCCGGACGCTGCGATGCTGAACGGCGCCATGGGTCTCAACGTCTCGTCGCCGTCGAGCGATGCGGGAGCGATGTATCGCTACTTCGCCGCCGCCAACTTCTCGCCGGCTGGATCGAACTTCGAGCAGTGGAAGGACGACAAGTTCGAGGATGCGTTCGCCAAGCTCGCCGCCGCCACGGACCAGGCGACCTACGACAAGTACTATGCCGAGGCGCACGAGCGCCTGGTGGACAATCCGCCGTGGCTCTTCATCGTGCACGATCTCAACCCGCGTGCCTTCAGCAAGAAGGTGACGGGTTTCGTTTCGGCGCAAAGCTGGTTCGTCGACCTGACGCTGGTCGACCTGAAGTAAGCGATCAGCGACGGTCGGGTGCGGCGGCAGTGGCCGGATGCTGGATGGTCACGTCCATGCTTTGCGACGCCTCGGGCCCCCTGGCGATTTGCGTATTGAGGCCAGGCGTGCCGAGCACCACGTAGCCGCCGAAGAAGACGAGAGCCAGAAGCGCACCGACGACGACGTAAAGGCCGCCGCCCGCGCGGCGGGTGACGATGACGCTGGCGGGCCTGTCGTTGCGATCGGACATCGGTACGTCCGCGTCAGTCCTGCGAGACGCTGCCGTTCGGGTCGACGCTGACGGCAATCTCGGTGCGGCCCCGCATGGCCCGGCCATGCCAGGAGCCGTCTGGCGCGCGCACGAGACCCCGGACATTGCGATAGCCGTCCATCTCGATGCTGTTCTTCGCCATTGCATCGCTGGGTGCCGTCGAAACCTGCTGACCGTCGAGGGGCTTGAAAGCGGTGGTGGGGGCCGTATCCGTGACGGTGCTCGTGTCGAAATACTGGTCGTGCTTGCCGACGAGAAGGGGCACCGGCGCCTGGAGAGCCTTGATGTTGCTGGCCACCAGGGTGGGCACTGGCGAAGGCACCAGGCGTGTCATCGGCCCCGCCGCAACGGGCCCGGTCGTGGCAGCAGGCGCGGGAGCGATCAGATAGGCGCTTGCCAGCATGCCCGACGCCAGAGCGATCAGGACAAGGGTTTTGGGATAGGGCTTCATGCAGGGTCCAACGCCGGATGCGCTGGGAACGTTCCCGGGCCCGCCCGCCCAATTGTCAAAAGCCGCCGACCGGCTCAATCTGGTCACGCTAGGAGGAAACAACAATGGACGGTATCGACTACGGTCCCGAAGAGCGGGCGATGCAGGAATACCTGCGGGCCGGCGAGAAGCGGGCCTTTGCCCTCGGCAATCGCGGACCCATCCGGTTCACGGACAAGGGCGAGCTTCACCCCGAGATCGTCGAGGCCTATTGGCGCTGCGGCTTCTATGTCTTCGAGGGCGCGCTGCGGCCGGAGGAGCTGGCCGACATCGA
>CAIMEE010000278.1 GCA_903839865.1 Enhydrobacter aerosaccus
CTCCGAAGCAGTGTCGGCGAGATTCTAACTCACGAGAGGGTTTTCACACAGCCTCGACCAGAAGCGGACATCGCGGACGCGCGTACCGGCCTCAAGGTCTTTCGCTAGTAACAGCCGGACTTCACGCCTTCGATCCATTCAAGACCGTTTGCCGGAAGGTCAATTCAGGCCGTAGATGCTGAATGCGCGCTCGACGGAGGGGCTAAGTACCCTTGCCGCCGCCTGATCGGCGGCGCCCTCGTTTCGATGACCCATCCTGATTCGGGCCATCCCACGACCAAATAGCGACAGGGCGCGATTGGGATCGAGGGCCAGGGCGGCGTCATATTCGACGATGGCAATCGCGGGATCGCCAAGCTTGAGATAGGTGAAGCCGCGAGTGTCCCGGATATCGAGATTATAGGGCGCGAGCTTCAGCGCCGTGTCGCAATCGTCTAGTGCCGCGATCAGATCGTGGCCGACGATCGACCGCGTCAGGCAACGATTGTTGTAGGCAAGGGCAAAACCAGGATCGAGCCGTATGGCTGCGCTGTAGTTGCGGATTGCCTCATCGTATTCCCGCTTCGCGAAATGGACGTCTCCAAGATTGTAATGAGCGTAAGGGTCTTTGGGCTGCAACAAGATGGCGGCTTCGAGGTCGACATGGGCCAGATCGTCCTTGCCCAGAGCGGCAAAGACAGCCGAACGGTTGATGAGGGCATCGGCGCTACGGGGATCGAGTGCAATCGCAGCCCCGTAATCTTCGACCGCGAGTTGAGCCTCGCCTCGACGGTTGTGAGTAAGACCGCGAAAAAGACGAGCTTGTGCACTTCGAGGCGCAAGCAAGACGGCGCGATCCAGATCCGCGAGTGAATGGCCGTTGTCACCCAGCTGTCCATAGGCTTGCCCTCGACGGATCAGGGCATCGAGGTTGTCAGGCACAAGCATTAGGACCTTGTCGAAATCTTCGATAGCGCGCTCAAGAGCGCGCTTGCGTGTGGCGAGAACGACGCCGCGCCGGTAGTGGAAAATCGCGTCGCTGGGGTCGAGCCTGATGGCCGCGTCGAAGTCGGTCAGCGCACGGTCGGTCTGGCCGAGGCCATCGAGGGCGAGGCCGCGCCGGTAAAGGTTCCATGCGTCGGGTGCCTGCGAGTCGATCGCGCTGTCGTAATGCTTGAGGGCTTCTTCATAGTCGTTGGCGGCCATTGTCATATCGCCGATCGCCATGCGTGCGATCCCGCGATTGAGCCGGGCACGCGCAAGCTGATCCTTGTCCAGTTTCTTTGACTGAATCGCGGCGGAACAGGCCACGACGCGGATTTGGGCATTGGCGCGATTAATCTCGAAATCGCTCTGCAAGCAGTCGTCGGAGACTGCGGCGCCGAGGGACCCAGAACCGCTCGCGGCGGGAGCAGCGACCGGCTTGCCCGCTTCGGCTTGCGTGACTGCGTCGCTGGCGATCGACGGCTTATGGGTGGCACTTGAGTAATCACGACGGAAATACACGCCGGACGCGGAAACACCGGCCACGATAATCACTCCGAAAATCCCAAATGCGAGTGCAAGAAGCTTCATCTGATCCCATGTCTGCACAGAAAGACGCGCGGCGACGGAGTGCCCCGATCTTCTAATGCGATCCGCTGCGATCAACAAATGTCAGCTCATCGATGCCTCTTCGGCACGGCAGACCACTTAGTCGTCATGTTTAAGGTCAGATGGACGTCGGTCATTCGCCTCTTCAGCAGCTAACAGCTTCTTCACATACTTGCGGTCGCCTTCGTCGAGTGCGTCCGCACTCAGCAACTTTCGATAATGCTCGAGGTTCTTTCGGTGAATGAAGTCGTGCATCTAAGGCACCTCAGCCCGATCACCCGTATGCCCATTTGGTGGGCACAGGGCATCGGATCAAATGAGCAAGCCGCATTAAGACTGACCCACTAACGGCTTCCGCGTGCCACGGTTCCAGTCGAATGTCCGGATTTTGCCCTTAGCTGGCGTCGATCGATGTCCTCCCGATGTCTGCTGTTGAGGGCATAGCGGACATCACGCCGACGAGGAGCGATGTCGCCTTCTGACCCACGACGGAAATAGCGAAGCGGCACCTCTCACTGAGCACCGGATGGCGAGGGGGCGTCCGGATACCTCGTTCAAAGATCGCCGATCGCCGGCGCGCAGGTATCGTAGAAGTCGCGCTGGTTCCGGATGCTTTCCCGCCGCAGCCGCTCCGCCTCGACGGCGTTGCCGCTGCGCATCGCCTGCAAGACCCGGCGCAGCTCA
>CAIMEE010000279.1 GCA_903839865.1 Enhydrobacter aerosaccus
ACCGTGCCGCAGGCCGAGGCCCTGGATGGCATGCTTGCGCGGCGGGGTGTCGAACTCAATGCCGTGGTTGAACTGAAGGTCGACGATGCGGCCTTGGTCGAGCGGGTTGCGGGGCGGTACACGTGCGCTGCGTGCGGCGCCGGCTATCACGACACATTCCAGGTGCCCTGCGTGTTCGGGGTGTGTGACAGGTGCGGCGGGTCCGAATTCACCCGCCGGGCTGACGACAACCGGGAGACCGTAGTGGCGCGGTTGAGAGCATATCACGCTCAGACAGCGCCGATCCTGCCGCATTACGCCGCCACGGGGCGCCTGCATGCTGTTGACGGCATGGCGGGGATCGATGAGGTGACGGTGGAAATAACTTCTCTGCTTGACGGTTTGGGCCAATAGTTGTGGCTCAGGTTGGGGTGGGGCATGCAGACTCCAAGGGTGTCGTGTTGGCTCAGCTACAGAAACGCTCGGGAACGTAAAGTGACCTGCGTGTCGCCCGACTGTTCGCCCGTTGTCATCGGCCGCGGGGAAATCAAGGACCGTCCGGGCGGCCCCGCTTCTGGGCTTGAGCCGGGGGCTGTGATGGCTGAGGCACTGCGCCGCGCCGATGCGATGCCGGCGGGTGATTACTAGCCTGGCTCGACGCGCTCGATGTCGTCAGTTCAGTCTCCTGGTCTTCTGGCGGTCTGCTAGCGGCGCTGCGCGCGTTTAGGGACTTGGATCGGTGGTATGACAAATATGTCCCGAACGACGTATCCATCCGGCGAGTGCCACCTTTCCTGCTCACGGGGTGTGAAATCGCGGCGAATAGTGACCCCCTGAGGGGCGTTTTTCGCGTCCAAATGTGACCTTCTGACGCGGTTTCGTTGTCTCTTTCCCTTGGCCCTTGGCGGCCGGGAAGGGCACGGGGGATGATCGATGTGGATCTGATCGGCAAGATACGTCGGGCGTTCTTTGACCAGTGTCGTCCGATCAAGGAGATCGTGCGAACGCTGTCGGTGTCGCGGGGCACGGTGCGCCGGGTCGTTCGCGGCCAGAAGACCGAGTTCCGATATGAGCGTGGCGTGCAGCCGGCGCCGAAGCTTGGGGTGTGGGTCACGGTGCTGAGCGAGATACTGGAGACGGAGGCCAAGCTGCCTCGGCGCGAGCGTCGGTCGACGCAACGGCTGTTCGAGGAGTTGCGCGGCCGCGGCTATGATGGGGCGCACGACAGCGTGCACCGCTTCGCAAAGTCATGGCGGGATGAGCGGGCGCGGGTGCCGGTGCAAGCGTTCGTGCCGATGAGCTTTGCCCCTGGCGAGGCGTATCAGTTCGACTTGAGCCACGAAGCGATCACGCTGAATGGCCTGCCGCTGACGATCAAGGCGGCGCACATGAAGCTGTCGCACAGCCGGATGCCGTTCGTGCGCGCCTACTTCCGCGAGACCCAGGAGTTGGTGTTCGATGCCCACGACAAGGCGTTCGCCTTCTATGGCGGCGCCTGCCGCCGCGGCATCTACGACAATATGAAGACTGCGGTTGAGGCAATCTTCGTCGGCAAGGCGCGTCAATCCAATCGCCGCTTCCTGCAGATGTGCTCGCACCATCTCGTCGAACCGGTGGCCTGCACGCCCGCCGCGGGGTGGGAGAAGGGGCAGGTCGAGAACCAGGTCGGCGCGCTGCGCGACCAGGTATTCCGCCCCAAGCCGCGGGTGAAGAGCCTGGTGGAGCTGAATGCCTGGCTGGCTGACCAGTGCGTCGGATTTGCCAAACGCACGGGGCATCCGGAGTTCAAGGGCCGGACCATATGGGAGGTGTTCCAGGACGAACGCACCAGCCTGATGGAACTGCGTGGCCCATTCGACGGCTTCGTCGAGAAGCCGGTGCGTGCCACCACCACCTGTCTGATCATGGCCGATCACAATCGCTACAGTGTCGCTGCCCGGGCCGCCGGCCGGATGGTCCTGGTGCGCAGCCACGCCGAGCGCATCGTCGTGCTCTGCAACGGCGAGATCGTGGCGGAGCATCCGCGCCAGTTCCGGCGTGACCAGGTGATCTACGATCCCTGGCACTACCTGCCGGTGCTGGTGAAGAAATCCGGTGCCTTGCGCAATGGCGCTCCCTTCAAGGACTGGGATCTGCCGCCCGGCCTGGCTGGGGTTCGCGAGAAACTCAAGAAGCACCCCGACGGCGATCGCCAGTTCGTCAAGGTGCTCGCCGCCGCCCTCGACCACGGCCTCGGCGCGGTTGAAGCCGCCTGCGCCGAAGCACTCGCCGCCGGCATCGCCAGCGGTGACGTCATCCTCGCTGTGCTGGCACGCCAGCTTCAGCCGCCGGCGCCGCCCAGCATCACCACCCCCGACGCATTGCGCCTGAAGATCGAACCCGCGGCCGACTGCGGCCGCTACGACAGCATAAGGACACCGCTGTGATGGAACGCCATGAAATCCTCGACGCCATGAGCGGCCTCAGGCTCTACGGCATGCGCGCCAGCTTCGACGAGATCGCTGGCAAGGGCATGACGCGGCGCGACGAGATCTACCCCCTCATCGCCAGCCTGATCCGCGCCGAGCACACGCACCGGCAGGCCCGATCAATCAGCTATCGCATCCGCGGTGCCAGGTTCCCCGTCCTCAAGGACCTCGACAAGTTCGTCTTTGCCGACACCCCAGTCGACGCCAGCCTGGTGCGCGAACTCGCCACCGGTGCCTTCCTCGACGCCAAGCGCAACGCCATCTTCATCGGCGGCACCGGCACCGGCAAGACCCATCTCGCCATCGCTGTCGCCTCCGCCGTCATCCGCACCCGTGCCAGGGGCACGCTTCTTCAATCTCGTCGATCTGGTCAACCAACTCGAGCAGGAGAAGGCGGCCGGCCGCAGCGGGCGCCTCGCCGAGAAGCTGCTGCGCTACCATCTCATCGTCATCGACGAACTCGGCTATCTGCCATTCAGCCAGCCCGGCGGCCAGTTGCTGTTCCACCTGATCAGCAAGCTCTACGAGAACACCTCGCTGCTGATCACAACCAACCTCGCCTTCGCCGATTGGCCGCAGATCTTCGGCGACGCAAAGATGACCACCGCCATGCTCGACCGCCTGACCCATCACTGCGACATCATCGAGACCGGCAACACTAGCTGGCGCTTCAAAAACCGAAGCTGACCAGCGGCGCCTACACCCAGCCGACGTCGCCAAACGCCGTGGATAAGTGGCCCGCCTGCGTCTGACGCGCGGCGGTTACTCCGGCGAGCCACTTATCCACCGCGCCAACAAACCACCTCGAACAAGAACCGGCAGCCCTAAAACGCACTCAACCAGGGGTCATTTTTGGACGCGAAAAGGGGGTCACGTTTGGAAGCGATTTGACACCCGAAGATCAGCGGCAGTGAAGTCAGAGCGGAGCGGGAGTGCTGCGGCCATGGCGAACAACCTGATGCTCGCCATCGTGAATCACATTCGGCCCCGCGTCGGGAAGCCCCTCATAAGTCGAAAATTATGCCGGTTGGTATAATTCCAACTGGTTGGCGAGTTTGCCGAGCCCATACTCGCAGGCGTCGAACGCGTTCTTCCAGTAGTGGTTGGTCGTCGGGACCGCATACGGCACCACCATTCAGGCCGCCCGGCGACGCGCCGAGTTGATGCAACACCAGACCCTCGCGCGGCGTGAACCCCACCTGGAAGCGCCAGTTCTGCCAAATCACCTCCCAGCCATCGATGGCGAAGCTCGGCCCCTCGG
>CAIMEE010000280.1 GCA_903839865.1 Enhydrobacter aerosaccus
AGCGGCGATCTGCGCGAAGGCGGTCTCGTGGCCCTGTCCATTGGACTCGGTACCGACTGCGACCATCACCGTGCCGTCGCTGTCGAAGCGCACTTCGGCGCCTTCGTTGGGCGCGCCGCGCGAAGTCTCGAGGAAGCAGCCGACGCCCAGGCCCAGCAACTTGCCGCGCGCCCTGGCTTCGGCCCGCCGCGCCTCGAAGCCCGCGACGTCGGCCTGCAGCACCGCCTGGTCGAGGTTGGCGACGAAGCCGCCCGAGTCGATCGCCATGCCCATCGCCGTCTTGTGCGGGAACGAGGCGATCAGGTTCTGGCGGCGCAGGTCGGCTGGATCGCGGCCCAACTGCCGCGCCGCCGCCTCGATCGCGCGTTCGGTGATATAGTTGGCTTCGGGCTTGCCCGCGCCGCGATAGGCATCGACCGGCACGGTGTTGGTGAAGACGCCGCGCACATCGACATGGATCGCGGGTATGTCATAGACGCCGCCGTGAGCGGTCGAGGCTGCCACCGCCGACGCACCCGGGCCGTTGCCCGAGAGATATGCGCCCATGTTGGCCACCATCTCGACGTCCATCGCCAGGATTTTCCCCGTCGCATCGAGCGCGAGTTTGGCCTTCGCCGCGATGTCGCGGCCCTGCGCTCCGGCCACGAACTCCTCGGCGCGGTCTGCCGTCCAGCGCACCGGTTTGCCGAGCTTGCGCGCGGCCCACAGCAGGAGGATCCATTCGGGATAGAGAAAATTCTTCATGCCAAAGCCGCCGCCGACGTCGGGCGCATGGACATAGATCTTGTCGGGAGCGACCTTGAACACGAACTCGGCCAACTGGCGGCGGATGCCGTGCACGCCCTGCCCCGTCAGCTCGAGGTCCAGCGTGTCAGTGGCAGCATCGTAGCGCGCGATGCCGGCGCGCGGCTCGAGCGGCGAGACGATCACGCGGTTGTTCATCACGTCGATCTCGACCACATGGGCAGCCGTGCGGATCGCCTCCGCCACGACGGCGGCATCGCCCTTCTCGAAATGGAATGCGAGATTGCCCGGCGCCATGTCCCACAACGTGGGCGCGTCCTTGGCCAGCGCCGCGCGTCCGTCGACGACGGACGGCAACGCATCGTAATCGATCTCGATCAGTTCGGAGGCCTCACGCGCGATCTCCAAACTGTCTGCCACGATGAACGCAACGGGATCGCCGACATGGCGCACGCGGCCGGTCGCCAGCGCCGAGCGCGGCGGCACGATCAACGGCTTTACCGCCGCCAGGCACGGCATCGGTCCCAGCTCCGCGAGATCGGCTGCAACAAAAACGCCATGGACACCTGGCATCGCCTTGGCTGCGGCGACATCGATTCGCGCGATCTTCGCGTGCGCGTGCGGCGAGCGCAGGACATGGCCCCACAGGCAGTCTGGACTTGCGATGTCGTCGACGTAGCGGCCGTTACCGGTGAGGAAGCGTGCATCCTCGACGCGGCGGATTGATCGACCGCTTAGCTTTTCTTGTTCGCGCTGTGCCATGCCGCCGATAAGCTCCCGTCAAACCTTATGGAGGATCACCCGATGATCGACCTTCACTACTGGCCCACGCCGAACGGCAAGAAAGTCACCATCCTGCTCGAAGAGCTGGGCATGCCCTACAGGATCGTACCGGTGAACATCGGCCGCGGCGACCAGTTCAGCGACGCCTTTCTCGAAATGAACCCCAACCACCGCATGCCGGTGATGGTCGACACTGCGCCGGCCGACGGCGGCAAGCCCTTCGCCGTGTTCGAATCGGGCGCGATCATGCTCTATCTCGCCGAGAAGGCGGGCAAGTTCTACCCGCAGGATCTCCGCACCAAGCACGCCGTGAACGAGTGGCTGATCTGGCAGATGGCCAACCAGGGGCCCAAGAGCGGCGAGTGCGGCCACTTCCGCCGCGTCGACCAGGCCAAGGAAGGCGACCAGAAGTACGCGATCACGCGCTTCACCGACGAAGTGAACCGCCTCTACGGCGTGCTCAACAACCGGCTCTACAAGAACAAGTATCTCGCGGGCGATCAGTACACGATCGCCGACATGATCTGTTACCCGTGGACCGTGAACTGGAAGTTCCAGGGCCAGGACATCGAGGAGTTCCCCTATTTCAAGCGCTGGTTCGAGGAGCTGGGCGCGCGTCCTGCCGTTCAGAAGGGCATGGCCGTCGGCGCCGACCTCTCGACCGACCGCGAGAAGCTGCCGCCCGAAGAGCAGGAGCGCATCCGCAAGATGCTCTACAACCAGCGGGCCCGGCCGGTGAAGGTCAGCTAAGCCGCTCGCCGGCTGAAATCAGCGGAGACCGGGCAGCATCCTTTGCATGACCCGGTCACGGTAAACGAAGAGGTGGACCAGCGCTGCGGCGACATGGATGCCGATCAGCACGAGCAGCGCCCATTCCGCGATCTGGTGCCAGCCGTCGATCTGCTTGATCGCTATCGCGTTCTTCGCGGCGAGCATCGGCAGCGGCACGAGATTGAAATAGGAAACCGACCAGCCGCGAAAGGAAGCGAACAGCCAGCCGCTCAGTGTTGCGGCGAGAACACCCGCGTAAAGCAGCCAGTGCACCGCTTCGGACGACACGCGCTGCCACGCCGGCAGGGAACTCTCCGGCGCGACGGGATGAGTGATGCGCCAGATCAAGCGCGCCACGATCACCACCAGGACGGTCATGCCGAAGGAAATGTGCAGCATCATTGCGGTGCCGGGCGGACCGGCATGGACGTCCGGCATGAACCAGCCGATCGGAAACTGAACCACCAGGAGCGCCACGACGAGCCAGTGCATGACCTTTGCGGGCGTGCCGTAATGAAGGCGATCAGTCATTCCACGTCCTCATACTGTGGTCCCGAACAAGGCGCCCACGCCCATCGTCACGGCCATGGCGAGCGCGCTCCAGAATGTGACGCGTGCTGCACCTCGCAGCATGTTGGCGCCACCGGCGCGCGCCGCCAACATGCCAAGGCCGGCAAGAAAGAGGAGAGACGTGCCGGCAACGACCGCAATTAGAAGGCCGGCAGGAACCACGACGGTCACGAGAAGCGGCAGGGCGGCGCCGGCGGCAAAACTTCCGGCCGAGGCGAGGGCCGCCTGTATCGGCCTTGCCCTCAGGGGCTCCGAGATACCGAGCTCGTCGCGGGCGTGTGCGCCCAGGGCGTCATGCGCCATGAGCTGGGTGGCCACCTGTCCCGCAAGCGCAGGATCGAGACCGCGGCCTTCGTAGATCGCCGTCAGCTCGCTCAGCTCGGCACCCCTGTCCGCCGCGAGCTCCGCGCGCTCCCGCTCGAGGTCGGCCTGCTCGGTGTCCGCCTGCGAGTGCACCGAGATATATTCACCCGCCGCCATCGACATCGCGCCCGCCACGAGACCCGCGACGCCCGCCACCAGCACGCTGTTGTGAGTCCCATGGGCGGCGGCAACACCCAGCACCAAGCTCGCCGTCGACACGATGCCGTCATTCGCGCCGAGAACCGCGGCGCGCAGCCAGCCAACGTTTTCGGTACGATGGCGTTCTCTATGGACCGCGCGCATTTTTATGCCCCCTTGGAAAGCGACTTAGAACGCGCGCCCGATGATCATCTTCGTGACGACAGTATCCGATGCACCGGTCAGACCGAAGCCCATGCCGAGATTTACATCCAGTCCGAACAGCTTGAAGTCCACGACCCCGAACAGCGTGTGTTGCTGCTGATCGGCGGGCGGGATGGCGCCAATCGGGCTGTAGCTCGAATAATATTCGACGCCGAGCCAGGTTTCGCCGCCAACGTTGCGCGCCAATCTGGCGGCGGGTGCGAAGGCCGAGGCGCCGTTGGGCGCGAAGCTCAGGTCGACGATCGGATTGACGATGAATTCCCAGCCCAGGTCGCGCACGCCCAGGATCGGACGAAATTCCAGCCCGATGGCACTTTGCGAAAATCGGGAGGATTGATAGCTCAGCTCGACATTGAGGCCATAGAAGACCTTCCGGTCTTCGGCATGAGGCGACACGAACAGTTGCCGCAACTTGAACCCACCCGGCAGCAGAGTGCCGCTGCTGTCGAAAGCGAAGGGAACGTAGAGACCGATCTCGTACCAATCCGTCACGCCATAGGCCAGTTCCGGCGTGCCGTTCAGCGTCCGATTGGAAGCGAAGCCATCGGGATAGTCGGGAGTCGCGCTACCGCTCCAGACATAGTTCAGATGCTGCTGGAGAGTGAACGTTCCGGGCGCCGCAATCTCTGCATTGTAGACCTGGATCTCGTCGACTGCATACGCGGGGCTGGCCAGCCAATGACACGCAATCGCAGTTCCCGCGAGCCACTTGAGGGACGTCAGAAAAAACGACCCGCCCGTGCCCCGAAGTCTCTGCATCACGCGTCTACTCTTATCATCTGCGCCCGGCCCGACAAGTGACGGAGTTGCGCACTCGAGACGCGTGCGCCTCTCATTCTCAAGCGCGGTGAAGACGGCGACCTAGGATCTGAACGCCTGCCGCCAGTAGGGTTTGACCGTTTCGAGCACGACGAGGATCGCGGCTCCCGCCAGCACGGATATGCCGAGATCGTCGGGATGCAGCGGCCCAAAGCGGAACAATTCCATCGCCGGTGGCCAGGTGACAGCCACGCAAAGCACCGCGGCCACCCCCGCCAGAAAAATCCAGAGCGAGACATTGCGCCGGAGAAGCGCCGCCAACATCGAGCTGCTGAACGAGCGGTTGACGAGGATCAGGCTGGCATTGATCACCACCAGCGACACGAAGACCAGCGCGCGCAGCTCCCCTTCCGGCATCTCC
The DNA here is from genome assembly GCA_903839865.1 of Enhydrobacter aerosaccus. Classification (GTDB taxonomy): domain Bacteria; phylum Pseudomonadota; class Alphaproteobacteria; order Reyranellales; family Reyranellaceae; genus Reyranella; species Reyranella aerosaccus_A. The sequence continues at coordinate 4,775 of CAIMEE010000280.1, forward strand.
CGGGCAAGGCCGGCCGCGAACACGGCCGCCAGGACGCCCAGCGACAACGCGCCTTGGAGGACGCTCCAGCCGGCCATCCGCGCAGGGATGATCTGACTATCCGTGCTGCGCGGCGGCCGCGCCATGACGTCGGCCTCCTCGGATTCGGCCTCGAAGACGATGGAACAGGCCGGATCGATCACCATCTCGAGAAAGGCGATGTGTATGGGCATCAGCAGTAGCGGAAAGCCGAACAGAAGCGGCGCCAGCGCAAGCCCTGCGATCGGCACGTGCACGGCCACGATGTAGGACATGGCCTTGCGCAGATTGTCGTAGATCCGGCGTCCAAGCTGCACAGTGTGCACGATCGATCCGAAATCGTCGTCGAGCAGGACGATCGACGATGCCTCGCGCGCAACGTCTGTCCCGCGGCCGCCCATGGCGATGCCGATATGGGCCGACTTCAGCGCCGGCGCATCGTTGACGCCATCGCCCGTCATGGCAACGACGTCTCCGTTGGCCTTGAGCGCGTCGACAATGCGCAATTTCTGCTCGGGCATGATGCGGGCAAAGACGTCGGTGGTACGCACCCGCACGGCCAGAGCCGCATCGTCGAGTTGCGCCAGTTCGTCGCCGCTCACCACACCGCCGGCGCCCAGTCCCGCCTGCGTCGCGATCGCCACGGCCGTCGCCGGGTAGTCGCCGGTGATCATCACGATCCGAATGCCCGCCGCGCGGCATTCGCGCACCGCATCGGGAACGTTCGCGCGCAACGGATCGGCGAAGCCGACCAGGCCGAGAAACTCGAAGGCAAAGCCCCGTTGAGTCTCGGGAAGTGTTTCTGCAGCGACCGTCGCGCGGGCGACGCCCAGCACGCGTTCGCCGCGGCGCGCCATCTCGTCGACAGTGGCCCCGAGCGTCGCGCGCTGGGCAGTGTCGAGCCGGCACAGCGCACCAACGGTCTCGGGAGCGCCCTTGGCGAAGGCCAGCGTCTGCATGTCGCCGGCGCGGCGCCAGACATTCGTCATGGCCAGCAGGTCCGGCCTCAGACCGTATTGCCGAACCGGTTCCATAGCGGCGTAGATCGCATCGATGCCGCCCGGCGCCGACGCGGCCCGTGCCGCGATCGCCCGTTCCATCGGGTCGTGCGCTTCGCGCGCACTCGCCAGGAGCGCCGCCTCGACAAGGCGGACGGAGTCACCTTCCCCACCCGCCGGGCGCAGCTCCGCCACGCTCATGCGGTTCTCGGTCAAGGTCCCGGTCTTGTCGGTGCAGAGCACGGTCGCCGACCCCAGCATTTCGATCGCCGTCGCGCGGCGTGTCAGCACACGGGCGCGCGACAGTCGCCAGGCGCCCATCACCATGAAGGCCGTCAGGACCAGAGGAAACTCCTGGGGCAGCATCGACATGCCGAGCGCGATGCCGCCCAGCAGCGCCTGCAGCCAGTCTCCCCGGAGAAGCCCGTAGAGCAGCACCGCGAGCAGGCTGGCCGACAGGCCGACCGCCGCGAAATTGCGAACCAGACGCCGAGTCTCCTGTTGCAGTCGTGGCGGCTCCGGAACGATCTTCTCCAGCGCGCCGCCAATCCGGCCGATCTCGGTGCGCGGACCGGTCGAGCGCACGATCGCCACACCGTCGCCGCGCACGACAAGCGTGCCCGAGAACGCGAAGGGAAGATCGCCGCCGCCCGGGCGGCCGAACGCCTTGTCGTCCGTTGGGACCACCGAAGTCTTGTGCACCGGCGCCGACTCGCCGGTGAGGAGCGATTCGTCGACCAGCAATCCATTGTTCACCGTCACCATGCTGTCGGCGGGAATGCGATCGCCCTCCAGCAGGACCACGGCGTCGCCACGGACCACCTCGCGCCCGGGAATGCGCTTTCGCGCGCCGTCGCGGATGACCAGCGCGCGGGGGCTGGTCATGTCGCGCAGGGCGTCTAGAACCCGCTCGCTGCGGGTTTCCTGGACCACTGTGATCGAGATGGAGATGATGGCAAAAGCCAGCAGCGCGAGCGCTTCGGTACGGTCTCCCAGAATGAGATAGAGGACGCCGGCGCCCAGCAGGAGGGCGAACATCGGCTCGCGCAAAACCTCGCCCACGATCCGCAGAACCGTACGGTGCCCCGCCGCGGGTAGATCGTTGAAGCCGTCGCTACGCAGTCGTGACTGCGCCTCTGCTTCCGAAAGGCCGAGCTGGGTCATGTGACTCATTTCCAGGTTTTGGAGGGGTTCCGGCGCGACGAAGCCACATTCGGAACATCTCCGCCTTGACTTAGAGCAACGCAGATCTACGGGATCGCGTCGAGACGCTCCAGGGCTGAAAGCGGCGCAGGTACGGGATGAAGAGGCCCAGCACCGCGCCGCTGCCGAAGGCAATGCGCCAGCCCATGTCGGCGCCGAACAGGTCGGGATCGAGCAGCCACACCGAGCCCAGCGCGCCGGCGGCCGCGCCGATCCAGAAGCTGCCGTTGATCGCCAGATCCGTGCGGCCGCGTACGCGCGCGGGAATCAGCTCCTGGATCGCCGAGTTGATCGCGGAGTATCAGCCGCCGATGCCCGCGCCCGTCACGAAGCGGAAGAACAGGAAGCTCTCGAAGTTCCACGAGAAGCCGGTGGAATCGGCTCCACGGCAGGCGGTCGAGCCGCGCGGGAACGTCCGTGAGGGTGCTGGGGCTCGCCAT
>CAIMEE010000281.1 GCA_903839865.1 Enhydrobacter aerosaccus
AAGACGAGTCGCTGCCCCAGACGACGCCACCGCTGGCCCGGGTGACTTCATCCGGCAGATCCTGGGCGGTCGCCCAATCGCGCACTTTGATCGTGAAGTATTCCGAGCCGCGCAGATCGGCACTCCATGCCACCAGCCTGTGGTCAGGCGAATGGCGCGTGCCGCCGAACTTGAAGTATTCGGACTGCCTGGCCAGCGCATCGCCGTCGAGGATCGTGTGAAACTCTCCTCCGTCGCGGGGCAGCCGGCCGACATGCTCATGCTGGCCGCCCTGCTGGTACTTCCAGGTGTAGGCGTAGGGCCCATCGGGCATGGGTACGCCCGAATCGTCCTCCTTGATCCGTCCGCGCATCTCGGCAACCAGCGTCTTCTGCAACGCCGCCGTCGGGCCGAGAAGTTCTTCCGTGTAGCCGTTCTCGGCCTCGAGATAGGCCCGAATGCCGGGATCGAGCACCGACGGATCGCGCAGCACCTCCTGCCATTTCGCGTCCTTCAGCCAGGCATAGTCGTCGACGACCGTGATGCCGTGGCGCGTGAAGGGCGCGGGACGTTTGCTGGCGACAGGTGGTTTGCTCACGCCGTCTCCTCAGTAGTTGCCGGTCTTGGCCGCTACCTTGAGCGCGGGCGCTCCGGAGCCGCCCAGCATGCCGCGCATCTCGGCACCCTTGGTGTCCCACCAGTCGGCGAGGATGCGGACGTCCCAGCCGATGCAGAAATGCTTCACGCCCATCTTCAGGTATTTCTCGGCCTGGCTCGGATCGCGCAATTCGACGCGCGGATGCAGACCCTTCTTCAGCGCCATTTCGATGGTCTTCGTCTCGGCCGCGACCACTTCGGGATCGTTGTGCTGCGCGGGCTTACCGATGCTCATCGAATAGTCCGAGCCGCCGAACTGCACCATGTCGATGCCCGGCACCGAGAGGATGTTGTCGAGATCGTCCACGCACGACTTCTTCTCGACCATGATGGCGATGACGACATCGTTCAACGCATCGACATAGACCGGCTGGCCGCCCTCGCGGACCATGCCGACGTCACGGCGCATGCCGACGCCCATCCGGCCGCGGCCGCGCGCGCCGGCCGCCATTGTCGTTTCGGCGCGTACCGCATCGACGGCGAGCTTCGCGTCCTCGACGTTGCGGATGTCGGCGAACAGTACGCTCTGGAAGCCGGCGCCGATCGCGCGCATGGCCTGGTGCGTGTATTGCGTCTGCTCGATCTTGATCATGCCGCCCAGGCCAGCGACTTCGAAGGCGCGGCCGAGATTGTCGAGATCGTGCATATCGAAGGGCGCGTACTCGGCGGTGAATTCCACATAGTCGTATTGCTTCGAGTGGCCGATCAGCTCGACCAGCGTGGGCCAGCAGGAAAGAATATGCGTGCCGACGGTGGGTTTCCCGGCGGTCAGGGCTTCACGGAGTTGATTGCGGCGCATGGCGGTTCCCCCTCGAGGTTGGTTCGGGCTACTCTCGCATCTTGTGTAGGGGGAGTTCCATGTTTCCGTCGAAAGAAAATCTGACCATTTGCTTCGCTCATGCCGCGTACCAGATGAAGGCTCGCTTCGATGCGCGAAAGACCGGCATCAAATCCTTCCAGGTGTCGTCCTACGACGAATTCCTGAAGCGCATTCCCGAAGCGGACGTGGTGAGCGCGTCGGGCATGTGGAAGAACGACCTCCTGCCGCATGCCAAGAAGCTGAAATACATCCAGTCGATCAGCTCGGGCATGAACCAGTATGACGACAAGGCGATCAACGCGGCGGGCGTGAAGCTGTGCAGCGGCGCGGGCGTCAACGCGGTCGCCGTCGCCGAACATGCGATTTCACTGATCCTGGCGGTGGCGCGGCGGCTGCCCGAGGCACGCGACAATCAGCACAAGAAGTTCTGGCGCGGCATGATCGGCGATCTCACGACCCGCGAGGACGAGATCGCCGGCAAGACCATGCTGGTGGTCGGCATGGGCCGCATCGGCAGCCATCTCGCCAAGCTCGGCAAGGCGTTCGGCATGAAGGTGATCGGCATCCGGCAGGATCCGGCCAAGGGCACCAACGGTGCCGATTCCATCCACGCGATGGCCGATCTCGTGAAGATCGTGCCGCAGGCCGACATCGTGGTGCTGGCCTGCTCGCTCACGCCCGAGACAACGGGCCTGATGAGCGCGGCGGCGTTCGGCGCGATGAAGCCGTCGGCGATGTTCGTGAACGTGGCGCGCGGCAAGGTGGCCGACGAAGCAGCGCTCACTGCCACGATGCAGGGCAACAAGATCTTCTACGCGGCGCTCGACGTCACGGCGGAGGAACCGCTTGCGGCATCGTCGCCGCTCTGGGATCTGCCCAACGTTTTCATCACGCCGCACACGGCAGGCGAGACGCGCGTCTATGAAGACAATGTCGTCGACATCCTGATCGAGAACCTGGAACGCCTTTGGAAAGGTGACCAGGTTCTGCGCAATCAGGTCTAGCGCGAAGACTACTTCTTCTCTTTGTCGTCCGGCTTGGCGGCAGGCGCCGGAGCGGGTGCAGGTGCCGCCTGCGAATGCGGTGCCTGCGCCTGTTGCGGAGGAGGCGCCGGATGCTGGACCGGCGGTGCGGGCGGCGCCTGCACGTGCTGGGGCTGCGGCGGCGCGGCCGGCGGAGCCGCGTGCTGAGCAGGCGGCGGCGCCTGGACATGTTGCGGCGGCGGCGGAGCGGCCGGACGCTGCGGCTCCACATGCTGGGGCTCAGCACGCTGGGGCTGCGGCGGCGCGGCGTGCGGCGCTTCGGCTTGGTGAGCAGGTTGCGGCGGTGCGGCTCGAGGAGCCTCCGCGGGCCGCTGCGGTTCCGGATGGGGCGGCTGCTGAGCCTGCGGCTGCGGTGCGGGGGCCTTCGGTGCCTCGGCCTGATGCGGCGAGGCTGGCTGGCCAGCGGGCTGAGCAGGCTTCGGTGGTTCCGGACGATTGACCTGCTGGCCCTGCGGCGCAGCCTGCTGACCGGGCTTGGGTGGTTCAGCACGGTTGGCTTCACCCGGACGGTTCGGCTCACCCGGGCGGTTGGTTTGCGGCGTTGCGGGCTGACCCGGCAGTCCGGGCTTGGGCGGCTCGGCACGGTTCGCTTCGGCCGGACGGTCGGGCTCACCCGGCTTGCCCGGCTGGGCAGCGTTCGGTTGCGGCGCCTGCGTGCGCCCGCCCTGTATCACCGGCGGGGCCGCTCCACGACGCGGCTCGAGCGGCGGCGGGGCGACCTTGGCACCCGGCGCCGGCGGCGCGGTGTGGGCGGCAATCTTCGGGCCCGGCGTTTCGTGACGATGCTCCTGTCGCTGCGCCTGCGTCGGGCGTCCCAGTTGCTGGACGCCATTGAAGCGCGTGTCCGCCTTGGGAACATTCACCTGCGCGTTGCCTTGCACCTGTGTCGGTGCCGGCGGCGCCGAGACGGCGGCGATCGGCGCGGGCGCGAGCTTGTCGGCCGAGACCTTGATGGCCGCGCGCTCGACACGCTGCGAGCTCAGGAAGGCCTGCGCCGGCACCACGGTGGTGAAGCGGCGGTTGGCCATGTGCTCGTTCTGGTCGTTGGCCCTGATCGCCTCGTGGCGCTCGGCCCGGTTCCAGCGGTCCTCCATCACCGCGCGCTCGACACGCGCGTTGTTGTTGATGCGCTCGTAGTAGGCGCGATCATGCGTGTAAGGCGGAACGTAGGCCTCGCGCGGTCCGAGCGGGAACCAGCCTACGGGCTGCGTGCTGTTGCTGCCGAGCGCGATGCTGAGCTCCGCGCCCCCGAGGAAGGCAACCAGAGCAGGCGCGTACACGGAACGCTCGCGGCGTTCGGGCGGCACCCAGACCCAGCGATTGTTGCGATTGGCCCAGCGGCCGTAGTGATAGGGCGCAAAGCCCCACGGCTGCTCGTCGACCCAGGTCCAGCCGTAGGGCTGCGAGTAGGCCCAGGAGCCCGTGCTGTACGGCTGCCAGTTGGCGGGCACCGTGTTCGGCGACCAGACGTAGCCGTACTCTGGATCGTTCGACCAGGCGCCATAGGTCTGCATGTCCTCATAGCCCACGACGTCGGCCGAGATGTATTGCGGCGCGGCGTAGGAGACCTGCTGGTCGCGCTGCGCCCAGTACTGCGGCACCGGCGGCGGCGCGGTCTGGATCGTGTGGAGCTGCGGCGACTGCGCGTCGCCCGAGACCTCGCCCACTTCGCCGGCGCGGACCGCCAGCACCTGGCCGTTGGCGCCCGTCATCTGCGCGGCGCCCGAGCGCACGCCGAGGCGGGTCGGGTCCTGCGTCGAGCCCGATTCGATATAGTAGTCGCCCTGCGCCTCGAGCTTCACCGTGCCGCGCGGTGTCACGATCTCGTAGGGCTGGGCGGTGTCCATCGTGAAGGTCTTGATGTCGAGACGGCCCTGGTCGAGCTGCAGGCGGGTCGTGCTGTCGTCGAGCTGCAGCATGTCGAGCTGGGTCGACTGGTCGAGGCGCACGCGGGTGCCCGCGACCGAGATCTCACTGCGCGCATTGGGTTCGGTCCAGAGCGAATCGCCGGTAGTCAGCGTGTCGTTCACCGCCGCCGCCGTCCAGTTGGCGTCCTGCGCATCGTGGAAGGAAACGGTGCCCTCCGCGAACGCGAGCCGGCCGACGCGCGCGGGCGGATCGGTCTGGGTCTGGCCGTTGGCGACGCCAGTGATGGCGATGACGCCGGTGCCAAACACCGTGGCCATCAAAAAGGGAATGCCGCGATGAAAGACGTTCATTTTGCGCCCTCCTGGAGCGTGATGTTTGCCGCAAGAGGAGATACGCACCCTTCGTGCCCTAGTTCCCCGGCACTATTCGCGGTTAATATTCATCGTCCCACCGGAACAGGAGCTTGAAATGAGCGTTGCAGACCCCAATCGCACGATCCTAACCGGGGAGAATCCCTTCATCCGCCTGTCGTCGAAGGATGGCGACCCCAACTCGACGGATGCGAGCTTCTGGCGAATCCTCTTTTGCCCGGGCGGTCCCGGTCACGTGCTCTACATCAAGAGCGAACTCACTGAAGGCCGCTGGCGCATCTACTCTGACAATATCGCGATGGCGCGCTGGCTTCAGAAGACGGTGCAGGGGATGCTCAACCCCGAGCTCAAGGATCTCACGATCCCGGTCATCGACGCCGATTTCCGCAAGTCGGGCGACGCGCGCGATTTCTGGACGGAGCACGTCTCCGCGCTCGATTCAGAGATCGCGCTCACCTGGTACGACATCGGCGAGCCGCTGCTGATTCACACCCAGCCGGGCACGGGCCCCAACTCACGCCCCTATGGCGTTTGCACGGTGCTGATCCCGGCGTTGTCGGCGCGCCTCACCATCGACGGCGTCGAGGCCAAGGGACAGCCCTGGAAGCGTGAGCGCGAAGGCCAGCCTTTCAGCACCTGCGCGCTGGCCTTCTCCGAGAGCTGGACGGAGCCCCGTTAGGCTCCGCCCATCGTCGTCGCTACTTCTTCTCTTCGGCCGGCGGCTTGGTGTCGTCGGCCTTTTTCTTTTCGGCATCGGTCGGCGGCGCGACGTGCGCGGGCTCTGCCGGCTTGGGTGCCGCCTGCCGCTGCGCGGGAGGAGTCTCGTGCGGAGCGGCCGCGGGCTTCGGCGGTTCGACCGCCTTGGCCTCGGCCGGTGCGGGCTTGGCAGGAGCAGCCGTTGCCTTGTCGTCCTTCAGGGCCGGCGGCGCAGGACCGGTGCGCGGCGCCAGGGCAGGCGCCTCGCGTGGCGGGCGGGCGGCATTCGGTAGCGCCGTTGTCGCCGGAGTGTTCACCGTGATCTTGGGACCGGGCGCCGCCGGTGTCGGCCGTTCCGCCGCGCTCGGCTTGCCGAGAGCGGGCATATCGGTGACGGCAGTCTTGGCGACAGGCAAGTTCGTGGAAGCGCTTGCTTTGGCTTGGGCGTCGATCTTGGCCTGAGCCTCCGCCTTTGCCTTGGCGTCGCCTTGGACGTGCGTGTCAGCCGGCTTGGCATCTGCGGGCTTGGCGATCGGTTTGGAGTCGGCCGGCTTTGCCTCATTGGGCTTGGGCTCGCTCGCCTTCGGCTCGGGAGGCTTCGCGGCGGGTGCCGTCGCAGCCTTCGGCTCCGGCGATTTCGCCGCCGGCGGTGCGGCGGCTGGCGGGGGCGGTGCCGTTGCGCTCGCGGGCTTTACGGCCAGCGACGCAGACGGAGCGGGAGGTGCCGCGACCACGGCGACCGGCATTGCCGCGACCTTTTCCGGGGCGACCTTCAATGCCGCCCGCGCAACCGGCTGTGAGCGAACGAAAGTCTCCGACGGCACGACGGTCGCAAACAGATGGTTCAGCAGGGCGCTGGCCACCGGATTTGCCGCGGGCTCGTGACGTTGCGTCCGCTGCCAGCGATCGTCGAGTGTGTTCTGCTGAATCTCGGCAGAGCGATTGATGCGATTGTAGTAGTCGCGATCGGCCGTGTACGACGGCACATAGGTTTCGCGCGGTCCGAGCGGGAACCAGCCCACGGGCGCGTTGCTCTGGTTGCCGAGCGAGACGGAGAGCTCGACGCCGCCGATGAAGGCGACCAGCGCGGGCGCATAGACCGGCTGCACGTTGCGCTGCGGCGGCACCCAGACCCACCGGTTGTTGCTCTTGGCCCAGCGGCCGTAGTGATACGGCGCATAGCCCCATGGCTGGTCGTCGATCCAGGTCCAGCCCCAGGGTTGCACGTTCGACCAGTGACCGCTGCGGTAGGGTTGCCAGTCCGCAGGCACGGAGCGCGGTGACCACACGTTGCCGTACTGCTTGTCGTTGCTCCAGCTGCCGTAGGTATTGAGGTCCTCGTAGCCGGTGACGTCGGCCGACAGATATTGCGTCGGCGCGTCGTAGCTCACCTGGCGGTCGCGATCGGCCCAATGGGGCTGCAGCGGCGGCGGTGCGCTGTTGACGGTACGCAGCTGGGGCGTGTCGACGTTGCCGAAGATCTCGCCGACTTCGCCGGCGCGAACGGCCAGTGTCTGGCCGTTGAGGCTCTGGATCTGTGCCGCACCAGAGCGCACGCCTAGACGCGTGGCATCCTCGGTGGACCCGGCTTGGATGTAGTAATCGCCCTGCTGCTGCAGGGTGATCGTGCCGCGCGGCGTGACGATCTGGTACGGCGTCTTGGTGTCGAGGGTGAAGGTCTTGATGTCGAGGCGGCCCTGCGCGACCTGAAGGCGTGTCTGGCTGTCGTCGACGGAGAGCAGCTCGAGTTCGGTCGAGCCATCAAGACGGATGCGCGTGCCGGCGAGCGAGATTTCGCTCTCGGCGTTGGGCTCGGTCCAAATCGCATCGCCAGATGTCAGCGGTGTGTTGACGATCGCCTTGCTCCAACCCGCCTCGTCCTGGTCATGAAAGGAGACGCTGCCGTCAGTGAAGGCCAGTCGGCCGACGCGGCTGGGGGGATCGCTCTGGGCCTGGGCGGTCCCTGCCACGGCGAAGAGTCCGGCGAGCAGCGCCACGGCGCCGCGAAAGGGGTGGCTCATGCTTCGTTTCCTCTTCAAGCCCGGGAGGGGGCGGAGTCAAACGCAGCCTGTGTCGTGTCGTTCCGTCGCCGCGTCGATAATTACGAGCGTTCGACGATTGCCTGGATGATTCCGACGCGGCCTTCCTTGAGGTTGCGTCCGAGATTGGCGCCCAGGGCCGGGAAGTCCGTGCCCATGGCGATATGGAGGCCGAGGGCCGGGGGAGGCGCTGCTGGTGCCGCCGCGCGCGCCTTCTGCTGTTCAGCGAACCAGTCGACGGCAACCTGGGTATTGTCGTTCCAGAGCGTGACCTTGAAGCCGGCCTTCTCGAGCGCGGCGCGCATGGCGTCCGGCGTCACAAGGAAGCTGGTGTCGGGCGTGCGCGACCACGGCACGGGAAAGAGGACCGGGCCGCCGGTGCCCAGCACGACGTCGTAGATCGCAAAGCGGCCGCCCGCCTTCAGCACACGGTGGACTTCGCCATAGAGTCCTGCACGGTCGGCGATGTTCATCGCGACATGCTGCGTCCAGGCGATGTCGAAACTCTTGTCCTGATAGGGCAACGAGAGCGCGTTGGCGCAATCGTAGGAAACCTTTTCCGCAAGACCGGCACGCTCCGCCAGATATGTGGCGGCATCCACGAAGGCAGGACTGAGATCGACGCCCTTCACCGTGCAGTTGAACTTTGCCGCGAGGTAGCGCGACGGACCGCCGAGGCCGGAGCCGATGTCGATCACCGACGCTCCGGGCGTGATCGCCAACGCCCTACCCAGCTCGACGGTCGCCGCCATACCGCGGGTGTGGAACTGGTCGAGAGGCGCCAGATCGGCCGGCGTGAGCTTCCTGTCGGCAAGCCCTGCGGCCGCCAACGCGGCGGCCATCTTGTCCCGCAGGTCGCGATGGCCGTAGTGGTCGATGACTTTGCTTTCGTTCATGAGAAGCCTCCCGCCCTTGCGAGCTCGGTGTAACTCTGGCGGCGGACTTCCTCGTCATAGGCCCAGGTAACGACGGCCATCTCATCGACGCCGACGTGATCGCGCAGGCCTTCGATGCGGCCCATCACCTCGGGGCCCGTGCCGACGAACGAGTCCTTGCGGAACTCTGCCATGCGCGCCTGCTCGTGCGGCGCCAGCGGCGCGGCGGCTGCCTCGTCGGGCGACACGAGCGGTCCCAGGATGTTCTTGTCGCGGTTGATGCGCGACAGCGCGCGCGGCGTGAAATGGTACTGCGCCTCTTCCATGGTCGGGGCGGCGAGGGCCAATACGCAGAGCGCCGAATGCGGCTTGGGATGGCGCGCGCTCGGCCGATAGGTGCGCTTGTAGAGATCGATAGCGCGCTGGCCGCCGGCACCATCGGAGAAGAACCAGGCGTAGCAGTACGGCAGGCCGAACAGCGCCGCGACCTGGGCGCCATAGTCGGAGCTGCCCAGGATCCAGACTTCAGGAGATGTCTCGCCTTGTGGAAAGGCCTGCAGAGAAGCGAAGGGATGGCCGTCGACCAGAGGCTCGTTCTGCACCCACGCCATGAGGTCGCGTACGTCGGAGGGAAAATATTCGGGCCGCTCGTTGGCCTTGGGATTGAGGGCGAACGCGGTGCGGCCGTCGGAGCCGGGCGCGCGGCCGAGGCCCATGTCGATGCGGCCGGGCGCCAGCGCATCGAGCACGCGGAACACCTCCGCCACCTTGAAGGCCGAGTAGTGCGGCAGCATGATCCCGGCACTGCCGATGCGGATGCGCTCGGTCTTGGCCGCGATCGCCGCCATCACGATCTCGGGCGCCGTGCCCACGATCGTGGGATGGTTGTGGTGCTCGGAGACCCAGAAGCGGTCGTAGCCCAGCGCTTCGCAGTGCTGGGCGAGCGCCACGGTGTTGCGGATGGACTGGCCCTGGGGCCGGCCCGCGATGGCGACCGATTGGTCGAGAACTGAAAGACGCATGCGACGTTAATGTAGGGACGGGAGGACGCCATGCCCACATCGAAGGTCACCTCGAAAGTGGTCGGCATTGACCACATTTCGATCAGGGTCAGCGACTACAAGAAGTCCAAGGAGTTCTACGGCAAGCTGTTCGAGCATCTCGGATTCGAGGTCTCGGACGAGTATCCGAACACGATCGGCTGGACCAACGGCCGCACCCGCTACTGGATCGCGCCGGCCGAGGGCCGCCAGAAATACCGCATCGGCGACGTCGGCCTGCACCACTATGCCTTCGAGCTGCGCAGCCGGCGCGACGTCGACGCCCTTCAGGGCTTCCTCGAGGGGCATGGCGTGCGCATCATCGACCCGGCGGGCGAATACTACGAGGACTACTACGCCGTGTTCTTCCTCGATCCCGACGGGATCAAGCTCGAGGGCATGAAATACGGCGAGCTGACCGCGAAGAAGAAGCGCGCCAGGGCGAGGAGGAATAAGGCGAAATAGCTTCGACGCCTCCGCTATATGAGAGTAGGTTTTGCAGACCATCGGCAAGGAGTTCCTCCGGCTGCGATGGCTGAGAGAGTCGTGCGCTCCCGCCGAAGAGGCGACCACCAAAGGACTCTCACCATGAACATGCCAGTAAACACGAAGCCCTGGATCCAGGGCGCGTTCGTCGGCGCCGTCGCCGCCATGATCGTCGGCTTCTCCTGGGGCGGCTGGGTTACCGGCGGCACGTCCACGAAGCAGTCGGCCACCGCTGCGCACGAAGCCACTGTCGCGGCCCTCGCGCCGATCTGCGTCGACCGCTTCCGCGCGCAGGGCGATGCTGCCGCCAAGCTGGCCGAGCTCGCCAAGGCCAGCACCTGGGACCGGGGCACGATGGTCGAGAAGAGCGGCTTTGCCCTGATGCCCGGCAGCAAGACCACCGATACCGACGTGGCGCGCGCCTGCGCCGAGATTCTGGCGACGCCCAAGGCCTGATCGGCCGTTTCCGACGCTCTTGTTCCGGGCTTCCGTGCGGGCCAAACTCCGGCCCTCGCGAAATTCGGAGGAAGACGTCCATGGATACGATCACGCCCACCAAGCTCAGCCCGGCTCCCGGCACCTATCAGCCCAAGGGCCAGTTGATCGGCGGCAAGTGGATCGGCAGCGCCTCGGGCCAGGTCATTGCCATCGAGAACCCGGGCAAGCGGATCGCCGTGGCCGAGGTGCCGCGCGCGGCGGCGGCCGACGTGGAGATGGCGGTGACGGCGGCCGAGAAGGCCTTCCCGGCGTGGAAGAACGTCGTCCCGCGCGAACGCGGCAAGCTGCTGCTCAAGATTGCCGAGGCGATGGAAGCGCGCGTCGAGGAAATGGCCCGCACCATCGCAATGGAAACCGGCAATGCGCTGCGCACCCAGGCGCGCGGCGAGGCCAAGCTGGCCGCCGACATCTTCCGCTATTTCGGCGGCCTCGCGGGCGAGCTGAAGGGCGAGACCGTGCCGCTGGGCGAGAGCGTGCTCTCCTACACGCGCCGCGAGCCGATCGGCATCGTGGGCGCCATCATTCCGTGGAACGCGCCGGTGATGCTGGGCGCGCTCAAGATCGCGCCTGCGCTGTGCGCCGGAAACGTGCTGGTCATGAAGGCGGCCGAGGACGCACCGCTCGCGGTTCTGATGATGTCCGACATCTGCAACGAATTCGTGCCGCCCGGCGTACTGAACGTCATCACCGGCTACGGTGAAGAGTGCGGCGGCGCGCTCGCCAACCATCCGAAGATCCGCAAGCTGTCGTTCACGGGCTCGACCGAGGTCGGCAAGATCATCATGCGCGCGGCGGCCGATCGCATCGTGCCGGTGTCGCTCGAGCTGGGCGGGAAGAGCCCCTCGATTGTCTATCCCGATGCCGACGAGGATTGGGCGGTCGACGGCATCATCAACGCCATGCGCTTCACCCGCCAGAGCCAGAGCTGCACGGCGGGCTCGCGCATGTTCCTGCACGAGGACATCTTCGACAGCTTCCTGAAGAAGCTCGAGAAGAAGGTGACCGCGCTCAAGATCGGCGATCCGCTCGACGAGGCGTCGGACATCGGCTCGATCATCAACAACAAGCAATACAGCAAGGTCTGCAAATACGTGCAGGACGGGCTCGACCGCTCCGACGCCAAGCTGGTGTTCGGCGGCCTGCCGCCCAAGACCGGTCCGCTGTCGGAAGGCTACTTCACCATGCCGACGGTATTCGCCGACCGTTCCAACGATTGGAGGCTGGCGCGCGAAGAGATATTCGGGCCGGTGCTGGTGGCGATCCGCTGGAGCGATGAAGCCGAGGCGATCCGCATGGCCAACGAGAGCCACTACGGACTCGCGGCCTATGTCTGGACACACGACATCGGCAAGGGCCTGCGCGCCGCGCATGCCATCGAGTCGGGCTGGGTCCAGGTCAACCAGGGCGGCGGCCAGACCCCCGGCATGTCCTACGGCGGCTTCAAGCAGTCGGGCCTCGGCAAGGAGTTCTCGCTCGAGGGCATGCTCGACAGCTTCACGCAGAAGAAGAGCGTGACGGTCAATCTCGCCGTCTAGCGCGATGCGCCGGCGCCGGCTTCTCGCAACCCTTGCGACGGCCCTGGCGTCGGCACCGGCGCTTGCTCGGAGCCCGGTACGGCGCATCGGTGTGCTGATGGGCTATGGCGAGAGCGATCCCGGGGCGTCGGATGACATTACCGCGCTCACCCAGGGCCTGAACGCGCGGGGCTGGCGGCTCGGCGGCACTCTCGAGATCGTCTGGCGCTGGGCGGATGGAACGCCCGCGCTGTTCGAGCGTCATGCGGCCGAACTGGTCGCGCTGAAGCCCGACGCGTTGGTGGCGCAGGGCACGCCCTCGGTGCAGGCGTTGAAGGCGGTCGCGGGAGCGATCCCGATCGTGTTCACCATCGTCACCGATCCGGTGGGACAGGGCATGGTCCAGAGTCTCGCCCATCCGGGTGGCACGGTGACGGGCTTCACCGACTTCGATCCGGCGATGGCCGGCAAGTGGATGGAGCTCCTGAGCGAGGTAAAGCCGAAAGTCTCGCGCGTGGCCGTGCTGTTCAATCCGGAGACCGCGCCGTTCGCGGCGCCGATGATCCAGGCGATCGAAAAAGCGGCGCCGTCCTTCGGCATGACGTCGGGGGCGACACCCTGCCACGACGAGGGCTCGATCGAGGCGGCGCTGGGCGCCAATGACGGCGCCGTGGCGCTGCCCGATCTTTTCAATCTCGTGCATCGCCGCGCCATCGTGGCCGCGGCGGCGCGACGGCGTGTACCGGTGATCTACTTCAATCGGACTTTCACCGCGGCGAGCGGCCTGATGTCCTACGGCGTCGACTATGCCGAGCAGTTCAGGCGCGCGGCCGACTATGTCGACCGCTTGCTGAAGGGCGCGCGCGCGGCCGACCTGCCGGTGCAGCAGCCTGCCGAATTCGACCTCTCGGTCAATCTCAGGACCGCCAGGGTGCTGGGCTTCGAGTTGCCGCAGACCATGGTCAGCGTCGCCGACGAGGTGATTGAATGACAATCACCGAGGTGACTGAGTAGACGCTAGACCGGCACCCGCCGGTGATGCTCGGTCGCACCCTGGTAGGCGTGGCCGATGCGATAGAGCGTCGCCTCGTCGAACGGACGTCCCACCAGCTGCATGCCGATCGGCGCGCCGTTCACGTCGAAGCCGCACGGCACCGACAAAGCGGGGATGCCCAGCGTATTGAACGGCCGCGTGAGGCCGGTGAAGCCCGCCACCATCTTGAGCACGGCCGGGCCGCCCTGGTTCTCGGTGTCGGTCTCCTCGAGCGTCGGGATGGGAAACGGGATCGCCGGCAGCAGCACGGCATCGACGCCGTCCATCGCCATCGACAGGAACTCCGTCACGAAATGCGCGCGCAGGCGCAAAGCGTCGATGTACTGGGTCGCGGGAATGAAGAAGCCCGCTTCCATGCGCGTGCGCACCTGGTTGGCGTAGAGCTCGGGCGTCTTTTCCATCCAGGGACGATGCATGGCGGCCGCCTCGCACTTCACCATGACTTCGGCGCAGCGATAGAGCGCGGTGAAGTCCGGCAGCCTGGCCATCGTGATTTTCGCCCCGAGTTTGCCCAGCGTGTCGGCGGCGGCCTGGATCGCGGCGCCGATCTTCGCGTCGAGCGGCGCGGGTCCGTCGTTCGGCAAGGCGAGGCCGATGCGAAGTCCCGCGACGCCGCCTTCCAGCAACGCCTCGTAGTCGGGCACCGGCTTCTCGCTGGTGGTCGAGTCGCTGGGATCGTAGCCCGCGATCGCGGCCAGCATGCGCGCGTTGTCGCGCACCGTGCGGGTAAGGGGGCCGACATGGTCGAGCGTCCACGAGCGCGCGACCGCGCCGGCCCGGCTCACGCGACCGTAGGTGGCCTTCATGCCGACCACGCCGCAGGCGGCGGCGGGGAGCCGGATCGAGCCGCCGGTGTCTGAGCCCAGCGCGCCGAAGGTCATGCGCGCCGCCACCGACGCGCCCGAGCCGCTCGACGAGCCGCCGGTGACCCGCGTCTCGTCCCATGGGTTCTTGGCGTTGCCGTGATGCACGTTGTGGCCGGTGGGGCCGGCGGCAAATTCCGCCATGTTGAGGAAGCCCAGCTCGACTACGCCCGCGGCATCGAGCTTCTCGAGCACGGTCGCGGTCACGGGCGCCGTCCAGTCGCGGCGGATCGCGCTGCCGCCGGTCGAGAGCTCGCCCTTGCGGTAATACATGTCCTTGTGCGCCATCGGCACGCCGTGCAGCGGGCCGCGCCGCTTGCCCGCCTTGAGCTCGGCGTCCATCGCGCGCGCCTGTGCCAGCGCCTTGTCCTTGTAGACGCGCAGGAAGGCGTTGGTGCGCGGCTGCCAGATCTCGATGCGCGCGAGGCAGGCTTCGGTCGCCTCGACCGAGGTGATGCGGCCCTGGGCAATGGCGTCGGCGATGGCGCTGAGATCTTCCAGCGCGAGATCTTCGTTGCGCATCACTTGCCTTCCTTCGCCATGACGCTCGCGAACGCCGCGGGATCGTCGTCGAAGGTGAGGCGCGCCGCGGCTGCCTTGCGCACGGCGTCGTTCAGGATTTCGACTTCGGCCGCGAGTTCGGCCAGCCGCTTGTCGTCGTACTTCATGCCCTGCAGGCCAGCCGCGATGCCGGCCGCGGTCTTCGTCTTCTCGTCCATGTCAGTCTCCTCACCAGCGGAGTTTACGGTCGGCCAGCAGGGCGCGTTCGCGTTCGGAGAACGCCATCACCTTGCGGACCTTCTGATCGAACTTCACGCCCACCGCCTCGGCACAAGCAGCAAGCGTGCCGGTCTCGGCCTCGAACAGGAAGTGCGCGAGCCGGATGGTCTTGTCGGAATGGTCGGCGAGGCCGCTCATCACGATCACCGGGTCGCCGGGCGCGAGCGGCCGGCGATAGTACTGCATCATCTCGACGACGACCGAACCTTCCTGGCGTTCCTGCATCGCGGCGCGATCGAAGCCCATGCGGTTCCACACGATCGGCGCGCCGTCGGAGTAGCGGCCGGTCTGGTGGCGCGGCAGCATCTCGCCGTTCTCGTCGCATTCGAAAGGCTTGACCGTGCCGCGCCCGACTTCGATGAGGCCGACCCGGGCGGCATCGGCGAGGGCGAGGTCAGGCAGGGCCACGCCCGTGATGCCGCGCGGCTTGGCCGCAACAGGCAGCTCGATGAGCGCCGCTTCGGCTGCCGCACGGAAGGAAGCGGGCCACGGCTTGTCGCTCAGAATATGCCGGCGCACGGTCGCGGCGAACGCATCGTCGCCGGAGTTGCGAACCTCGTGATAGACGACGATGTGGCGCTCGCCGATCTCGACGGGAGCGGAGCGCACCGCGACCGGGTCGATGACCCTGAACTCGCGCAGGTAGCGGAGGTGATCGGAAATCGCCCTGGCCGAGAGGCCGGCGGCGGCCAGCGCGCGGCGGCCGAGTCCCAGCGACGTCATCAGATGGGCCGAGGCTTCGTGGCCGAACTCGGTATAGAACTGGACGTTCAAATGGTCGTTTTCATCGCACTGCCAGGTGTTGACGGCGGTGGCGTAGGTCGGTCGGAGGTCGGTCATCGGCCTCAAATGGCCGAAAAAGCCACAGAAATCGACATTTTTCCGATGTTCGGCTCTTGCGGGCGGCGAAATCGTGGATAAACCTAGCCTTTGTCGGCATTCGACTGGGGCGTCAGAAGAAGCCGGCGAAACGAAAAAATGTAAGGGACCCCTCACTATGGCAACACCAACTGCAGCTGCAAAGAAGCCTACCGTACCGACCGTTCCGCTCTCGAAGGTCGCGGCCGAGCTGGCTGAGAAGACTGGCATGACGAAGAAGGACGCGACCGGCTGCCTCGACGATTTCGTCGGCCTCGTCGTCAAGCATCTCAAGAAGGGCAACAAGGTCCGTATCACGGGCCTCGGCATCCTTCAGGTGCGCAACCGTCCGGCGCGCATGGGCCGTAACCCGGCGACGGGCGAAGCCATCAAGATCAAGGCGTCGAAGAAGGTCGCCTTCCGCGTCGCCAAGGATCTGAAGGAAGCGATCTAACTCGCTTTCTACGGAAGATCAGGGCGGGCCCGATGAAAATCGGCCCGCCTTTTTCTTTGTCCGGATTTTAATCTCGCCCGAAGCTCTTCTTCACGACGGCCATGGCGCTGTCGGTCGCCTGCAGCGCCTTGTCGATGTCGGCTTCGGTGTGTGCCGACGACAGGAACATGTTGTGCTGCGGATGCAGCCACGCGCCGCCGCGCAACGCTTCCTGGGTGAACAGGCGGCCCTTCTCGACATTGGCGTCATCCGCGAACAGCACGGTCGGCATCTGCGCCGGGCCGGTCTGCTTCAGCACAAGCCCGTGCGATTTGGCCTGCGCGTTGAGTCCGTCGCGCAGCCGAATGCCGAGAGCCTCGATGCGCGCGATCGTGTTGTCGCGCTGGAAGATCTCGAGCGTCTTCAGCGCCGCCGCCATCGAGGCCGCACCGCACCAGAAGGAGCCGGTCATGAAGACCGTGGAGGCAGCGTCGCGGAACTTGTTGGCGCCGGTGACGGCCGCCAGCGTATAGCCGTTGGCGATCGCCTTGGAGTAGGCCGCGAGATCGGGCTTCACGCCGACCGTTTGCCAGCTGCCGGCGAGATCGAGGCGGAAGCCCGCGCGTACATCGTCGAGGATCAGCGCCGCGCCCGTGTCATCGCACAGTTTGCGTACGGCTTGGGCGAAGGCCTTTGTCGGCAGCTCCTGGTCCTTGCCGTAGTCGTGCTTGAAGGCGGACGCGATCACGCCCGCGATGTCGCCGTCGACCGACTTGGCGGCGGCGAGCAGGCTTTCGACGTCGTTGTAGTCGTAGTGCACGAGATGGATGCGGTCCTCGGCGGTCGAGCCGATCGGATTGGGCGAGCACCAGGGGGCGGAGCCGTGATAGGCGCCGTTCGCCACCAGGATCTTGCGCTTCTTGGTGGCGGCGCGCGCGATCACCACGCACAGCGTCGTGGCATCGGTGCCGTTCCTCTGGAACAGCGCCCAGTCGGCGTGCGCCACCATGCCCACCAGTTTCTCGGCGAGTTCGACCAGACGCTCCGAGGGACCGGTCAGCACGTCGCCCAGCGCGCGTTGCGCGGTGGCGGCTTCCTCGACCTCGCGGTTGCCGTAGCCCAGCACCATCGGCCCGTAGGCGCACATGAAGTCGACATAAGCGTTGCCGTCGACATCCCAGAGCGTCGCTCCCTCGGCACGGGCGAAGAA
>CAIMEE010000282.1 GCA_903839865.1 Enhydrobacter aerosaccus
CCGGCCAATCTCGACGTGTTGTTCAAGTTACGATGCGCCCGATCCCCAAGTCGATCCCAACACGGCCCGCCAGCAGATCGACACGATCGCTAGCATCACGTTCGCGATCCCGTTCGACGATCGCACGACGTTCTCCATTACCG
This sequence comes from Enhydrobacter aerosaccus, assembly GCA_903839865.1. Lineage (GTDB taxonomy): Bacteria > Pseudomonadota > Alphaproteobacteria > Reyranellales > Reyranellaceae > Reyranella > Reyranella aerosaccus_A. The sequence continues at coordinate 144 of CAIMEE010000282.1, forward strand.
GCGGGCGCTTCGTGCGCCAAGCCACGCTCGCCAACTACGCTTTCGAAAACAACAGTGTGATGTTCGGTATCGGCTGGCGCTTCTAGCGCCGGCAAAAGGAGACTGAGATGTCCAAGCCCGTTTCCCTCGCCGTTTCGATCCTGCGCGCAAGCCTTCTCGCTTCAGCGGCCTTCGGTTTCGCCGGATCTGGCACCGCTTTCGCCCGCGTCGGCGTCACCTCGGCGACCGACGGCGATCCGCTCGGCAAGCCGCCGCAGGAAGCAGAGCGCGTGCTGCGTATCGGCATCGATGTCCAGGCCAACGAGGTGATCCGCACCGGCGCGACCGACCGCGCCCATCTCGTCTTCCTCGACGGCACCGCGCTCACCATCGGGCCAAATGCGCAACTCACGATCGACAAGTTCGTCTACGACCCCGACACCAAGGTGGGCGAACTCGCGGTCAGCGCCACACAGGGCGTGCTGCGCGTCGTCGGCGGCAAGATCAGCAAGACCAAATCGATCACCATCACGACGCCGTCCAGCACGATCGGCATCCGCGGCGGCATCTGCGTGCTCGACGTGAAACCCAACAATACGACGTCGACCTTCCTGTTCGGCAGCAACATGTCGGTGACCGGCAACGGCGGGACGCAGAACGTGACCCGGCCGGGCTCGCAGGTGACGACCAACGCCGGCGCACCACCCAACCAGCCCACGATGGTGAGCCAAGGGGCGCTCAACGCGCAGATCGGCCAGCTTGAGGGCACCGCCGGCGGCACCGGCAACGGCAGCGCCAACCAGGGTGGACCACAAGGCAGCCAAGCCGGCGCAGGCAGCAATGCTCCCAACGGCCAGAACACCGACCGCACTGTCGCAGGCAATTCGGGCAGCCCTGGTCAGGCGGGAGGTCCCAATAGCCAGCAACAGCAACAGCAACAGCAGCAACAGCAACAGCAACAGCAACAGCAACAGCAAGCGCAGCAGGCCGCCAACAACGCCGTCCAAAACAGCAATCAAAATCAGCAGCAGCAAGGTCAATCCACGACGGTCACGAAAGTCATAGTGACGAACCATATCGGCACGCCAACCACGGCTGGCCGCTATCTTGCAGACCCGGCTTACACCAACTTCAATCGCAGCGATCTCAGTGTCACGCCGACCGCGGCGAACAATAAGACGATCAACTCGCCCGGCGATCTCACGACGACAACCACGAAGACGACGACGACTACCGTCAGCGGCGGTGCCACCTCGACAAGTGTCAGCACCAGCACGTCCGGGCCCAGCATCACCTTGACCGTACCCGGCAGCGGAACGATCACGCTGCCCTGGCAGACAAACACGCTAGACAACGGTTTCTCAATCGCGGACATGACGGCGCTCGGACTCAACCTCACCAGTGGCAAGGGCTACGTCAGCTCGAACGGCGAGTTCTTTGCCTACATTTTCACACAGAACGGCAAGAAGGTTGGCATCTTCGGCGGAACACCGACGACGCCGACCGGCACGACTAATTTCCCGACATCGGGCGTAGCGGTGTTCGCGATGGGCAATTTGAACAGCTCGTCGGCCCTCCCCTTCGCCGACAGCAGCATTGGCGGCGACACGCAGCTGCAGAACGCCAAGGTTGTTTCCAAGATGTACACGGCCTATTCAACGCGTCTGACCCAGACCATCGGACAGGCTCCGCCCGATGCGCGCGCGACGGCGTTGCAGGCTGCGCTCTCAATCTCCGGCACAGGCGCCAACCAGAAGTCTTATATGGGCGTGTTCATCGGGACGTTTTTCCGCGACGTCACCTCGACCGGCGGCACCATCACGACCGACAACGGCATGGCGCTGGCTGGCCACTATAGCGGCACCTATCGGCTCGGGGCCACCCAGCAGGTCGGGCGTCTGGTGTCGGCCGAGTCGACGCCGCTCACCGGCAGCGGCAATGCCATCTACGGTACGCCCAGCGGCGACGGTGCGGTGAGCGGCATCATGCTCACCTCGGACAAGCTCACGTCCACGGCCACCGTGTCGGGCGGCGGCGTCGTCACTGATGTGACGACCACGCGCACGTCGCAGGCGTCGTTCAATCAGCCCTACACCAGCCTGACCGGCTCGGATTACCTGGGCGTAACTGCAGCCTACGCGACGACCACTCCCTCGGGCGTCGGGACGACCCGCACGACACAGACGCTGAACGGATTCGCGGGCGGCCTGGTCGACCAGGTCAACAACAACTCGAATTTCTCCACTCGTATCGTCAACACCAGCGACCCGACGACGCTGACGCTCAACACGAATGCCGCCAACAACCGGGCCTCGGCGGAGATCACCGCGACCAAGTGGGACAGCAGTACGAGCGCCACGTTCCAGATGGGCGGCACAGCCGGCAGCAACGAGTCCAGCAGCGCCTTCATCGACAACAACAACTACGCAATGCGCGACCGCACCTCGGCCATCGGCAACACGACAAGCATTGCGGGTTCGACGGCCAACGTCACCTCGAGTACGACGATGGTAAGTTATGCCGTCGCGCCCGCCGCCAACCTGTTCAGCGATGCCGGAGTCACGCCCTGCACCTGCTCGTTCCTGACCTGGGGATGGTGGGGCGGCGACATCAGCTACTCCAACAGCAGCACCTACAATCCGAGTGGCCGCGACCGGCTCAACCTCGCGACCTATGTCGCCGGAACGCTTTCGGTTGCCAGCGACATCAATGCCCTCAACTCCACGGCAACCTACAACGGTCACATGGTCGGCAACGTGAACAACAACGGCAGCGCGTACGTGGCGGCCGGCAGCTACCAGAATGTCTGGAATTTCGGGAGCCGCAGCGGCGCCGTCACCGCCACCTTCGACGGGACGACCTTCGGCAGCGGCGGCACGAACACCTACATGACGGGGTCGAACGTCGTCACATTCGGCACGCTGACCGCCCAGGGCGGAACGAGCGCGCCGATCGTTTCGGGCGGAAAGAGCCTCTCGATCAACGGCGCCTTCTTCTCCGGCGGGGCGGGCAATCCGGCGGCGGGCCAGGCGGGAAGCTTCGGCATCACCGGCACGACCTACAAGGCAGCCGGCACCTTCGCCGCGCAGAAGTAAAGGCCTAGCTCTTCCGGCTGGCGATGAAGTCCGCGATGGCACCGATGTCATCGCGGCGGAACCATGGCAACGGCGAGTCGGTGGGCTTCACGTCGGCTGCGATCGCGGCGACGGCGGGATCGTTCGCCGCCAGCGACGGCGCGTCGCCCGCCCGCACCTCGATCTTGGGATGCGGCTCGCGCTTGTAGCCTTCGATCAGCACGAGATCTGCGGGCGCAAGCCTCGCCAGCACATCGGCCAGCGGCGGCTCGGCCTCCTCCCGCATGATGGCGTAGCGCTGGCCGCCGACCAGGGCCACCTCCGTGGCGCCCGCCGCGCGATGGCGGAAGGAGTCGGTGCCCGGCCGGTCGATGTCGACGGCATGGTGGGCATGCTTGATCGTCGACACGCGCCAGCCGCGGCGCACGAACTCCGCGACCAGCCGCTCCGTCAATGTCGTCTTGCCCGCGTTCTTCCACCCGGTGACGCCGAACACGAATGGCTGTTTCACGGCACGATGCGCTCCGCCAACGCGTAGGCCGTGAGCCGGCTCTCACGCACGAATGCCACCAGCGGCATGCCCGCCTGCTCGGCCGTCTCGATCGCGAGCGACGTCGGCGCCGACACAGCTGCAATCGCCGCGGCGCCGATGGCGGCGGCCTTCTGGACCATCTCGTAGGAGCAGCGGCTGGTCACCACGACGAAGCCACCGGGGGCCGCGAGGCCCGCCTTGGCGATCGCGCCCGCCAGTTTGTCGAGCGCGTTGTGGCGGCCGACATCCTCTCGCACGGCGAGCAAGGTGCCGTCCTTGTCGGACCATCCCGCGGCATGCACGGCGCCGCTCTCCTTGTTGAGCAGCTGTTGCGCCGGTAGTGCCGCCATCGCCCGGCTGATCGCGCCACGCGATACGGGCTGCAGGCCCGTCAGCGCCGCCACAGGCCGCAGCGCCGCGCCGAGGCTGTCGACGCCGCACAGGCCGCAGCCGGTACGACCGGTGAGATTGCGCCGCCGCTCCTGGAGGGCCGCCATGCGCTGGGCGGCAATCTCGAGCTTCACCTCGATGCCGCGACCGACCTCTTCGACCTCGATATCGTAGATCTCCGACGCCTTGGCGACGAGGCCCTCGGTCAGCGAAAAGCCGCGGGCAAAATCCTCGAGGTCGCGCGGGCTCGCCATCATCACGGCATGACTGATGCCGTTATAGACGAGCGCCACCGCCACTTCCTCGACGACCACCTCGTCGATCGTCTCGGAGCCGGCTGCCGTGAGCCGGCGCGCGGGACGGTGAACAGAGCCGCGTTCAGCCACGATTGGCGGAAGCCTACTTGCCGGCCGCGAGGGTGACTTCGCCGATGCCGACAGCCACGTTGAGGCCGACGCTGCCTTCGACGCTGAGCGGCTGCAGGGTGATCTGCTTGCTGCTGCCGCCGACGAGCACGTTGGCGCCGAGTCCGAGGCCTGCGGCAACCGATGCCGACACGCCGGCATAGTTACCGGCCAGGGCCCCGGAGCCGATCCCGCCCGGCGCGAACACCAGCCACACGACATGCGCTTCCTTGGTGAAGCCGATGTCGACGCCGTATTTCTTGATCGAGCCCTTATAGGGTTCGGCGACGCCGTCGGTCCGCGCGAACAGGCAGCTCAGCTCCTTCGAGGAGCCGAAGACGAAGCCCATGCCGCCCGCGACGTTGCAGGTGAGCGAGCCGACGTTGACGCCCGACTTGCCAGCCGCCTGCGCCGTAACGGGCGCCGCGGGAGCCTGCGCGTGGCTCTGACCGTAGTAGGCCGCGCCAACAACCAGCACCGTGGCACCGAGCATCGCCCAAATAGATCGCTGCATTCCAAGCCTCCTTTGCGGGCCCACATGGCCGCGCTGTCGGTTGGACCCTAGCCCGATCCGCACACCGCCTCAATTGAACTTACTCGCAAAGCACCTTCCGGCAACGGGAACCCGGGAGGGTGCCGCGCGTAGTAGTACTCGCACGGGCGGTCGTGGCCCGCTTTTCCGCAGCAACGACAAGCACGACATTGTCGTCCCCGATTGCGCTGGTCAAATCCCGCTCACAAGCGGATGTTGGGAACATCGGTCCGCTGGCGACGTTGCATGCCGAGTAGCGGGGCACAGGTTTGATTTCATTCATTAGACGCACGTTGGCGCGGCCGTCATCGGTGCCGGTGTGGACTGAAGAACAGCCAATCCGCAGCGAGTTGTTCAGCGTCGAGCGGCTGGAGCAGCACGCGGAAAGCCTTGCCGCGAACCAGCCTGTTTCCAGATTGTCGTCCTTCGGCAATCCGCTTTCGGATCGCCTGCGCGACAATGAAATAACCCTGCGCCGCGTCTATCGCGTACTTTCGCAGGTGGTCGAACAGAAGCGATCCATAACCCCTGCAGCCGAGTGGCTTCTCGACAACTACCGTCTCGTCGCACAGCAAGTGCTCGAGGCCCGCAAGGACCTGCCTCCCGGCTACTATCGCCAGCTCCCGAAGCTCAGCGACGGACCTCTCGCCGGCTACCCGCGCGTCGTCGGCATTGCCTGGGCTTACATCGCCCATACCGACAGCCGCTTCGATCCTGCCACGCTTATCCGCTTCGTGGCCGCCTATCAAAAAGTCCAGCCGCTCACCATCGGAGAACTGTGGGCGATCGCCATTACGATCCGAATCGTACTCGTGGAGAACCTGCGCCGCCTTGCCGAGCATATCGTTCTCAGCCGCGCAGCCTACAGCGAAGCCAATACGGTGGCTGACCTGCTGATCGGCGTGAATGGCCTCAGTGCGGATTCCTCCGCGCTCAAGCCTTACGAAACGGCACCCTTGAACGAAGGCTTCATCGTCCAGCTGATCCAACGCCTTCGCGAGCAGGACCCCAATGCGATGCCGGCCGTCAGTTGGCTGGAAAGCCGTCTGGCGCAGCAGGGTGTCAATGCCGACGACCTCGTGCTCAAGGACCACCAACAACAGGGCGCCCTCAACGTCACGGTGCGCAACATCATCACCAGCCTGCGGCTGGTGACGGACGTCGACTGGACGATGCTGTTCGAGAAGGTGAGTCCGGTCGACGACATCTTCCGTTCGGCCGGTACGTTCGGAAAAATGGATTTTGCCACCCGCAATCTTTATCGCACCGCGATCGAGCAGATCGCGCGGGGAACGACGCTCAGCGAAGTCGAGTTGGCCCGGCGGGCCTGTGCGCTCGCCGCATCCCAATCGTCGAACGACGATCCCCGAAATGCCGATCCCGGCTACTACCTGATTGGCAACGGACGCGCCCAGTTCGAGCGGTCGTTGAGCTATCGGGAACCCCGATGGGCCGTCCGGCACCGGATCCTCGCGACAGGACTGACGGGCTACGTGCTGGCTGTTGCGTACGTGGCGAGCGTCATCCTGTTTATTCCTGTCTTCGGCCTAGCCTACGTCGGCCTCGCACCCTGGCAACTCGCGATCATGTCGGCGATCGGCCTGCTGCCTGCGGTCGATGCCGCATTGATGCTGGTCAACCGCGCCGCCACACACATCTTCGGGGCCACGCTTCTTCCGGCACTGGATCTCAGCGCAGGGGTTCCGGCAAGTCTCCGCACGCTCGTCGCGGTGCCCACACTCCTGAGCAGCGAAGGAGGAATCCGCGAGCTGATCGAACGGCTGGAAGTGCACTATCTCTCGAATCCGACCGGCGCCTTGCATTTCGCCCTGGCCTCCGACTGGACCGACGCCGACAGCGAAACGACCGACCGCGATGCTGCGCTGCTCACTGCGGCGACCGCGGGAATTGGCCGTCTCAATGAAAGATATCCCGCGGCTGACGGCGCGCCACGCTTCCTGTTGCTGCATCGCCATCGCGTCTGGAGCGAGACGCAACAACGATGGATCGGCTGGGAGCGCAAGCGCGGCAAGCTGCACGAGCTCAATCGGCTGCTGCGCGGCGCAGCCGACACGACGTTCCTGCCGGGCGATGCCTCCCGGGTCCCGGCGGGCATCAAATACGTGGTCACGCTCGACTCCGACACCCGCCTGCCGCGGGATTCGGTCTTCCGCCTGGTCGGGAAGATGGCGCATCCGCTCAACCAGGCACGCCTAGATCC
>CAIMEE010000283.1 GCA_903839865.1 Enhydrobacter aerosaccus
CCGGCCAAGGGTGCGATCGACTACTCGACGGACCTCGATCTCGACCTCTCCACCGTGGTTCCCAGCGTGGCCGGCCCGAAGCGTCCGCAGGACCGCATCGAGCTGCCGAAGCTGAAGCAGGAATTCACGACGGCGTTCTCGAAGGCCGTCACGGAAAACGGCTTTGGCAAGAAGGCCGAGGACCTCGGCAAGAAGATCCATGTCGCGGCCACCGGCTCGTTCCATTCCGGCGGCGGCAGCCAGGCCCCGGTATCCGCTGCGAAAGCCGCGGCGTGTGACACCAATCCCACGACCGAGCGCGAGATGGCCAACAACCGCCCGACGCCCGACCACGTGCCCAACGGCGCTCCGCGCATCGAGGGCAATGTCGGCCACGGCTCCGTGCTCATCGCCGCCATCACCAGCTGCACGAACACCTCCAACCCGAGCGTCATGCTCGCGGCCGGCCTGCTCGCGAAAAAGGCCGTGGAGAAGGGTCTCAAGGTCAACCCGACCGTGAAGTCCTCGCTCGCCCCGGGCTCGCGCGTCGTCACCGACTACCTCGACAAGACCGGCCTCACGCCGTACCTCGACCAGCTCGGCTTCCAGACCGTGGGCTACGGCTGCACCACCTGCATCGGCAACTCCGGCCCGCTGCATCCCGCGATCGAGGAAGCCATCGTCAAGAACGACCTCGTCGCCGCGTCCGTCCTCTCGGGCAACCGCAATTTCGAGGCCCGCGTTCACCAGAACATCAAGGCCAACTTCCTGATGTCTCCGCCGTTGGTAGTCGCATTTGCATTGGCAGGACGGGTTGGGATCGACCTCACCACAGAACCGATTGGCAAGGGAGACAATGGAAACGATGTTTTCCTCAAGGACATCTGGCCCAGCTTGGCCGAGGTTCGGGAAACGATGAAATCAGCGCTCAAGCCTGAGGTTTTTAGGGCACTGTATCGCGATTTCGAGAAGCTTAATCCCAAATGGAACGAAATTCCGACCACAGTGGGACAGGTTTACCAATGGGACACCCGGAGCACCTATATCCAAGAGCCGCCGTTTTTCACGAAGTTCGACATGCAACCGGGCCGGATCGCCGAAATCAAGGGGGCTCGACCGCTGGGAATCTTTGGCGACAGCGTGACGACCGATCATATTTCACCCGCTGGCAGCATCAAGAAGACCTCGCCCGCTGGCGCGCACTTGATCGAAAAGGGCGTGAGCTTTGCGGATTTCAACAGCTACGGCTCGCGACGCGGCAATGACCGCATCATGACACGCGGCACATTTGCAAACGTGCGGATTAAGAACCTGATGGTTCCTGGAACTGAGGGCGGCATCACCCGGTTTCAGCCCACCGGCGAGGCTTTGAGCATCTTCGACGCGGCGATGCGCTACGCCCAAACCGGAACTCCGCTCATCATCGTGGCCGGAACCGAGTATGGCACAGGCAGTTCGCGGGATTGGGCAGCCAAAGGCACCCGCCTGCTGGGTGTCCGGGCCGTGGTGGCGCAAAGCTTTGAACGTATCCATCGCTCGAACCTCGTCGGCATGGGTGTCCTTCCACTGCAATTCAAGGAAGGCGCGTCCGCCCAGAGCCTCAAGCTCGACGGCACGGAAGTGTTTGATATAGGGGGGCTGAATGACTCATTGAAGCCGCAGCAGGACCTCATCTTGCGCATCACCCGCCAGAACGGAAAGATCGAAAATGTCGCCGTCCGCTGTCGCATCGACACCCCCATTGAAATCGATTACTACCAGCACGGCGGCATTTTGCCCTTTGTCTTAAGGCAATTGGCGTCGGCTGCCACCATGATCTGAAGAGTTACGAAAAAATTCGTAACTATTCACGTAGCATAGGCATCCTTGCCTGTGCCCATCC
>CAIMEE010000284.1 GCA_903839865.1 Enhydrobacter aerosaccus
ACCAACTCGAGAACGCATCGTAATAATGCTCGGTGTACCAGGCGGCGATCTCGCGCCCCGTGGCCAGCCACACCTTGTCGTGCTTCACGATATGCGCCAGCGCCTCGTCCAACGCAGAGATGCGCTGCGGCGCGCCGGTGAGGAAGGGATGGAGCGGCAGGCACATCACCGTGCCGCTCTCGGCGCCTTCCTCGTAGAGCTGGTCGAACTGCGCCTTCACCATCGCCGTGTAGCGCGCAGGCGGCGTGTTGCGCAGCTGGAACAGCGGCACGTCGTTCACCTCGAGCGAATACGGCACGCTGATCAGCTTTCCCTTGCGAACCTTCATCGGCATCGGCTGGTCGTCGTGCACGAAGTCGAGCGTGTACTTGATGCCCTCCTCCGCCAGCACGTGCTGCGTCGTCTCGTCGTTGGTGATGGCGGGCGTCAGCCAGCCGTCGAGCGTCTGGCCGCTGTACTTCTTGATCGTGTCGCGGCTGTCCTTGATGAGCAGGCGCTGCTGGTCCTCCGACAGGTCGTAGAAATAGCGCGTGTTGTAGGTGCCGTGGCTGAACAGCTCCCAGTCGAGCTCGCAGCAGCGCTCGATGATCTCCGGGAAGTGGTCGCACAGCGCCACGTTCAGCGACACCGAGCCGCGCACGCCGTACTTAGCCATCGTGTCGGCCATGCGCCAGAAGCCGGCACGGTTGCCGTAGTCGCGATGGGTGTAGTTGAGGATGTCCGGCACCGGCCGCGCCCACGGCACCTTGCGCGGATTGTTGGGCGGCTCGAGCTCGTAATGCTCGATGTTGGGCGCCAGCCAGACCGCGATCCGGGCCCCGTTCGGCCACACGATCTTCGGCCGGCCCGTATAGGGCGCGTAGTCGTAATGTCCCGGTTCCGAAAGCATGCTCAACTCTCCCCTCGAACGCCCACGCTACCATAGCAGCCAAAGGAGCATCGCCGCGTTGTCTCGCAGATGAAAATTCGAGAGGCGAACCGCCCGGGACTATGGCCGGGCCTGATCGGCCGCCTGCCCAAGCCGGTGTTCGTGACGCCAATGGTCGTGCACTGGCTGCTGCTGGCGCTGCGCTATCGCAGCCTCACCCTGCCCTCGGCCGCCAATCCCGCGATCGAACTGGGCGGGCTGGTGGGCGAATCGAAGATCGCCTATTTCGGGCAGGTCCGGCCGCCACAGCAGCCGTGGCTGGCGCGCGCCGGCGCCGTCGCGCCCGGCCCCGGCGCCCCTGCCCGCGCCCGCCGCGTGATGGCCGACCTCGCGCTCGATTTTCCGGTGATCGCCAAGCCCGACATCGGCTGGTGCGGCTTCGGCGTCCGCCGCCTCGACGACGCGGCCGCGCTCGACGCCTATATCGCGGCCTACCCCGCCGGCGAGACGCTGCTGCTCCAGGAGTATATCGACCTGCCGGGCGAGGCCGGGCTCTTCTATGTGCGCTGGCCGCACGAGACCGAGGGCCGGCTGCTGTCGCTCACCGTGCGCGCCGCGGTGCCGGGCGCCACCGTGTGGTCGCACCGCATGGGCGGGCGCTATCGCGAGAACCGCCAGGCGCTCACGCCCGCGCTCACGGCGGCGGTCGACGCGATCGCCCGCGGCATGCCCGACTTCCATGTCGGCCGCTTCGACGTGCGCTACGCCACGCTCGACGCACTGGGACGCGGCGAGTTCAAGGTGCTGGAGATCAACGGCGCGGGCTCGGAGGCGATCGAGTTCTTCGGCGAGGACGTGCCGTTCTTCGACTCCTATCGCGGCGTGCTGGGCAAGAACGCCATGCTGTTCGCGCTGGGCGCCGAGAACCGCGCGCGGGGTGCCAGGCCCTGCGGCTGGCGCGCGCTCCGCCGGGCGTTCGTGAAGCAGCACCGGCTGCTGGGGCTGTATCCGGCGTCGAACTAGCGCAGGAAGATTAAGGATCCCTCGCTGCGCTCGGGATGACAGGAGTGCGGTCGGGATGACAGGAGTGCGATCGAGACAACAAGACTGTCATCCCGAGCGTAGCGAGGGATCTTTCCTCAGCCGAGCGACACCTGCGTGCCGTCGATCTTCGTGCCGAACG
>CAIMEE010000285.1 GCA_903839865.1 Enhydrobacter aerosaccus
ACGATCAGCAGGGTCCACGGCTCGCCCACGACTTCGAGCGCCGAAGCGATCGAACAGTTCATCTGTTCGTAGGAAGTACGCCGCATGAACGAAAGTATAGGCCGGTGGCGGCGCGGCGCAATCTTGGCCGCCTGCACCCGCTGCAGGTTTCAGTTCCGCAAATTCTTGCTGAGTGGCGGAACAAAGCGCAGCAACGCGTATCCCACGGCCGCCGACAGCAGCGAGGCGACGAGGACACCCAGGCGCACCATCGGCTCCAGACCCGCGCCCGAGAACGCCAGCGTGCCGATGAACAGGCTCATGGTGAAGCCGATGCCCGCGCACGCGCTCACCCCGTAGAGCTGCGCCCAGCTAGCGCCGTCGGGCAGGCTCGCCCAGCCCAGACGCACCAGTGCCCAGGCCGCCGCGAAGACGCCGAACTGCTTGCCGAAAAAAAGTCCCGCCACGATGCCGAGCGTCACCGGATGCACGATCACGGCTGAGGTGATCCCGGCCAGGTCGAGGCCCGAATTGGCGAAGGCGAACACTGGCATCACGAGAAACGAGACCCAGGGCTTGAGCACATGCTCGAGCTTCAGGAAGCCGTGCTCTTCCCGCGGCTCGCTGCCGCCTTTCAGCGGCAGCAGAAACGCCAGCGCCACGCCCGACAGGGTGGCGTGCACGCCCGACTTCAGCACGCACAGCCACAGCACCGCGCCCAGCAGCAGATAGGGCAGCATCCGGCGCACACCCGCGAGATTGAGCGCCAGCAGCCCGGCCAGGCAGGCCGCGGCCAGGCCGAGCGAGAGGGCCGACAGGCTATTGGTATAGAAGATCGCAATGATCAGGATCGCCACCAGATCGTCGACGATGGCCAGGGTCAGCAGGAAAAGCTTCAGGCCGAGCGGCACGCGCTTGCCGAGCGCCGACAGCAGGGCGACAGCGAAGGCGATGTCGGTTGCCGAGGGGATCGCCCAGCCCTGCAGCGCCACCGGATCGCGATAGGTGAAGGCGACATAAATCGCGGCCGGCAGGACGATGCCGCCCAGCGCGCCGGCGACCGGCAGCGCGATTGTGGAAAGTTGCGACAGCCCGCCTTCGACGACCTCGCGCTTGATCTCCATGCCAACCAGCAGGAAGAAGATCACCATCAGCCCGTCGTTGATCCAGTGCTCGACCGTCTTGGCGAGATTGAGACCCAGGACCGTGCCGCCGACAACGGCATGCAACGCGCCCTGCACGGAGGCGCCGAGCGGCGAGTTGGCCAGCACCAGCGCCAGCACGGTCGCGCCCAGCAGCGGCAGTGCGGCGGCGGCATCGCCGGAAAAGAAGGAGCGGAGGCGGGTAATCATTGCAGCAGATAACTAGCAAAACGCCCGGACGTTGCCGCCCGGGCGTTAGCTAATGCTTCAAGCGACTTCGGCTAGTCGCGGTTCTGTCCCAGGAAGCTCATGAGGAACTGGAACAGGTTCACGAAGTCGAGGTAGAGGCTGAGCGCGCCGAAGATGGCGACCTTCTCGGCGACGTCGCGGCCGTAGGCCTCGGCATACTGCTCCTTGATCTTCTGGGTGTCGTAGGCGATCAGACCCGAGAAGATCAGGACGCCGGCGACCGAGATGATGAAGTTCATCGTGCCTGACGGGAAGAACATATTCACCAGACTCGCCAGCATGAGACCGATCAGGCCCATGAACAGGAACTTGCCCATCGCGGTGAGGTCACGCTTGGTCGTGTAGCCGTAGAGGCTGAGCGCGCCGAACGAGGCCGCCGTCACGAAAAAGGTGCGCGCCACCGAAGCGCCGGTGTAGCGGAACAGCAGCAGCGAGAGGCTGACGCCCATCAATGCGGTGACCGCCCAGTAGACGGCCTGGACACCCGCAACACTCATCTGAGCGGCGCGGAAGCCAACGAGGAGCAGCAGGCCTATCGGCGCGAGGATCGCGACCCAGCCCAGCACGTTCAGGCCCACGATCATGACGTTGCCGCCACGTGTCAGGCCGGTCTCGAAGAAGATGCCCCGAAGTTCAGGCGCTGCGAACAGGGCGAAAGCCACGATGCCCGACAACGCCAGGCCCGAGGCCATGTAGTTGTAGACGCGGATCATGTGCGCGCGCAGACCGACGTCGAATGCCTGGTCGGCGGTGCCCGCGCGATTGAAGGTGTTGAAGTTCTGGTTAGCCATTTGAGCTGAGCCTCCTGGGGGTGCGTTTAGTGGCCCCCTTTCGCGGACTAATGTGGGAGGACAGACCGAATGAATCAATAGCGATCGAAGGGCCGAACTACCCGCTCCGACTGCAAAATACCTATTCGTTCCGTAACAATGCCAGCGGCCGCTGCCTTAATGCTGCCAAAGTTCCCGCCAGCCCGAACGCCAGCGTGAGCACCATGGCGCCCAGCGCCACGGAGATCGCGACCGTCGGCAAAAAGGTCCATTCGAGCTTCATCAGCCGGGTGACCACCAGATAGGCCGCGACGGTGCCCACTGCGATGGCGGCCAGCGCCGTCGCGAGACCGAGTGCGGCGAACTCCCAGGCGAAGATCCCGGCGATGCGGGCGCGTGTGGCGCCCAGCACCTTCATCACCACCGCCTCGTGCACGCGCCGCCGCTGGGTCGCCAGCATCGCGCCGGCCAGCACGAGTACACCGGCCAGTATGCTGAGCAGCCCGATGCAGCGCGTGGCGAACTCGATGTTGCCCAGCACGTCCGAGGCCGTCTCGATCGCGTCGCGGATGCGCACGACGGTGACATTGGGGAATTTGTCGGTGACCAGGCTGAAGATCTGGTCCTCCGCTGCCGGCGTCGCCTTCACCGTCGCGAGATAGGTGTG
>CAIMEE010000286.1 GCA_903839865.1 Enhydrobacter aerosaccus
AGGAGACCGCCGAGTTGCCGATGTTGGCGTTGATCTTCACCAGGAAGTTGCGGCCGATGATCATCGGCTCCAGTTCGGTGTGGTTGATGTTCGCGGGAATGATCGCGCGGCCCATCGCGATCTCGTTGCGCACGAATTCCGGGGTGATGAAGTCCGGCAGCGTGGCACCAAAACCTTCGCCGTCGGCAATCCGCTCGGCGGCCAGTTCATGGGCATGCTTGCGGCCCAGGTTCTCGCGCGCGGCGACGTAGATCATCTCCTTGGTGATGACGCCAGCCTTGGCCCATTCGTATTGCGTGATCTTGTGGCCATCGAGCCCACGCAGCGGCTTGGGTGTGTTGGCGAAGGGCTTGAGCGCATCGAGCTTCACGTTGCCGTTGTCGATCGGCTGGATCGCGCGGCCGGCATATTCCTCAACGCCGCCGCGGGCCGTCACCCAGCCGCGCCGCACGCGCGCCAGGCCCTTGCTCACGTCGATGGCGACGGTCGGATCGGTGTAAGGGCCGGTCGTGTCGTAGACGCGGATCTTGGGCTCGGTCGCAACGCTCTGCGTGATCTCGCGCAGGGGCACGCTGATGTCCGGCGCTTCTTCCGGCGTGACATAAATTTTCTGCGAGGCCGGCAGCGGGCCGGTCGTGACCTTCGGTGTCGAGATGATGGTGTCCATGACGAGGATCTCCTGTGACGAGTTACGAAAGGAGATCCGGTAGTGTCGTGCAAAGGTATATCCGTTCCCTTCGCCGGCATGACCCGGATCAGGTTCAAAGGGTCACCGCGCTGCTCTCTCGAACGGTCGGTATCTCAGCCCCCTGTCGGGGCCCCCCTTGGACGCCGCCATCCTAATCCGACGACCCTGCGGAGCAACCGCCCCGTTTAAATAACGGGAATTAAACGGTTACTTTTCGTTACCATCCCGCGGCAGCAGGATCGCCGAAATATTCTGCGTCCGATCACTTGAATATTGCTATTTACGCATCCTTTGTCAACGCGACTATCACAATATCAGGACTGCATCACCATGGACCACATCAACACTTCGCCGTTGCCAGCCTCCGACGATAGCCGCCTTCCTCCCGACGCCCACGGCGCCTGGCGCATCGAACTGCGCTACCTGCCGATCGGCCATCGCGGCCATGCCTTTCTGACCCTTGTCGATCCAGAAGGTAACGACGCCGGGCAACTACATGGTCTCGCCGTATCGAGGAACACCGGCAAGGTCGTGCCCCTGGGAGCCGATGGTGCGCAATTGCAGGCGTTCACCGATCGCGAGATGCCTCGTGACAAGACGACGAAGATCGGAGACTTGGCCGCGGGTACGTACGACGAAATAGTCCGCGGAAAATGGGCGCGAGGCCTGCAAGCCGCAGACGAAATCAACAAGCGCGATTTCGACTACAAGGGAGATGATCTGAGCTACGAGATCGTCGGCGGTAATGGCGGCCAGATACAGAACAGCAATTCGGTTGCGCATACATTCGGGAAAGCCATGGATCTTGATCTGGACGGCGCCACCCGCGACGCCGGCATTGAACGCAAGTTTCCTGGCTCAGGCCGCGACATTCTCAATCCCGGCTATGATCGCTATGTGGCACCTCGCCCGGACACACCTTAGCCATACAATACAACCATCGGCTGGTATCCCATTTCTTGGCACGTCCTATGATGGCGTATCTCGTCGAAAGGAAGCTGTCATGCTCGCGCGCATCATTTTCCGGACAATTGTCCTGACCTGCGTCCTTGGGGTAACCGCTTGCATGTACATCCCGTTGCCGTCCTGTCTTACCCTCAGTCCACTCGAGGAAGCGGCCAGCTATGACTGGATGCTGAACGATCGTCATTACTCGGAACCGCTCAACGCTTGGGTCAAGAACGAGCGACTCGAGCGCTTTCTTTTAAAGAGCTACCGATCGGGAGGCACCCAGGCACTCAAGGTCCAATTCGGATTCGACTGCGAGCCACGGCCCGTCGTTCCCGCCTGTGTCGATTGCTATGTCTGCCGCCGGAGCCTGCCAAAGCAAGTTGCCCAACAGGAGGAAATTCCAACAGGGCACCTCTGCAGCAAATCGGGTGAAATGCTGATGCAAATCGATATCGGGCCGGGACGAGACATTTTCGGGGTTATGACCTACTGGAAGCGACCGCCACTTCTACCCAATGCGGGCAAATAGAGTGGGCATCGCTTTGATCGGCCTAATCAATCGTTGGAAAGTCGCAACCATGGTGGCAGCGGTTTCTATGCTCGCGGCTTGCTCCGGACTTGTCCTACGACCGATTTGGGATGGGCCGCCCGCTACTCCGCTGATGCTTTGGGCATCGGCGCGAGGGAACAGGAGAATCGGTGGCTTCCGAATCCACGATTGGATTCGTTTCTACGCCGCTCGATCCGGTCTGACGGCCTCGTGATACTCTCAAAAAGACGCGGCTTTCAATGCACTGCCCGTTCAACAGCCGAGAATTGTACGGACTGCTACGTTTGCACCGGCGCGGTCGTGGCTGAAGTACTCCTTATTGCGGAGCCATTCGGGTACTGCGGTTCTGACGGTACGATTGCCATACGTGCAGAAGTAGGTCCCGGCGATGCCGTGACCAGCCTGACGTATTCGACACCGGCGGAGAGACCACAGAGATCCAGGGATTAAATGCGGGCGAGATGCTGATGCGGGTGGCATAGGTCCCGGACGAGATGCCTTTGGCGTCATGACCTACTGGAAGCGACCACCGCTGGGTCCCGACGCGGGGAAGTGACCTGCGAACACCGGAACCGCCCGTCCTGCGGCGCGTTGCCGCCCTGACGCAACTCAAGGTGAGGAATGCCATGACGAACGACAATTCAGGCGGTTCGAGCAACGGGCTGCTCTATTTCCTGGTTGGCGCGTTGTGTGTGGCCGTGGCGGTCGGCGGCTTCTTCATGTTCGGCGGCGGCACTGGCTCTTCGGTCGCGCAAGCCCCCGCCGGGGCGACCGCCACACCGGCGCCCGCCTCGACCAAGAACGTCACGATCGAGAAGACGACCATTGAGACGCCCAAGGTCATCGAGCGCCGCTAGTCGCTAGACGACTTTGTCCGCCTTCATCGCCGCGATCTCGGCCGGCGTATAGCCCGCCTCGCCCAGCACTTCTTCCGTGTGCTGGCCGAGCGTCGCCGGCGGCCGTTCGATCGAGCCGCCGTCGTGCTCCATCCGGAAGCCCGAGCCCACGACGGTGATCGGGCCATGCTCGGTCTCGACGCTCTGCAGGATCGTGCGATGGCCATAGTGGTCGAGCTTCACCGTTTCGGGGATGGTGAGCACGCGGCCCGCCGGGATGTCGTTCTTCGAGAAGAGCGCGCCCCACTCCGCCGATGTCTTCTGCTTCATCGCGCCTTCGATGATCTCGTGCAGCGCGGTGTTGTTGGCGATGCGCGTCGGCCAGTCCTTGAAGCGCGGATCGGGCAAGGTCTCCTCGCGGCCGAGTTGTTTCATCAGGCGCTGATATTGCGGGTCGGTCATGACCGCCAGCACCATCCAGCCGTCCTTCGTCTTGAACAGGTTGCCCGTGGGCTTGCGCGTGACCGAGAGGTTCTCGGCCTGCTCGTGCACGCGGCCGGTCATCAGGTGCTCGGTGAACTGCTGGGCGAGGAAGCCGGTGACCGCGTCGATCATGGCCACGTCGACAAGTTGGCCCTTGCCGGTGTGCGTGCGCTGGTAGAGAGCCGAGGCGATGCCGAAGGCGCCGGTGAAGCCCGACATCACGTCGGCGCCGGCGAAGCCCACGCGCGTGGGGCCGTTGGACGGAAAGTCCGTGACCGACATCAGGCCCGACATGGCCTGGATCATGCCGTCGAACGCCGCCGTCGCCTTGTCGGGGCCGACCTGGCCGAAGCCCGAGATCGCGGCGTAGATCAGGCGCGGATTGATCGCCTTAAGCGTGTCGTAGCCGATGCCGAGCTTGTCCATCACGCCCGGCCGGAAATTCTCGATCACCACGTCGACGGTGGGCACCATCTTCTTGATGACCTCGATCGCCTTGGGCTGCTTCAGGTCCATGGTGATCGAGCGCTTGTTGCCGTTCACAGCGACCCAGGGCGCGGCCAGCCCGCGCTTCTCCCAGTCGTTCGCGCGATTGCCAAAGCGCATGTCGTCGCCGTCGCGGCTTTCGACCTTGATCACGTCGGCGCCCAGCAACGCGAGCTGGTAGGAAGCATAGGGCCCCGCGAGCACGCGCGTGAAATCCAGGATCTTCACGCCGGCGAATGGCTTGCTCATGACTTCTTTCCTAGGCGACGCCCGCCTTCTTGCGCTGCTCGAGCGCGGTCTGCTTGATCTTGTCGTTCTCGGCGCGGCGCCGGGCGACTTCCTCGGGCGGCATGCGCGCGACGTTGTTGAAGTCGTTCTTCCAATCGCCATCCTCGTTCCAGCGCAGCGGATTCTGGACGGTCGTGCGCGGACCGATGGCGCTTTCCAGCACCTTCAGCGCGAGGTCGAGCGTGAAGCGCTGCGTATCCGGCTCGTGCGGCTTGCCGGCGGAGTTGCCGAGCGGGAAGTCGCTGAACAGGAAGCGCGGCACGCCCGTCCATTCGACGATGTCCTTGGCGGCTCCCATGATCACCGTCGGGATGCCGTTCCGTTCGAGGTAGCGAGCGACCAGACTCACGGTCTGGTGACAGACGGGTCACGTAGGGACAAGCAGCGCTGCATCGACCTGGTCCTGCCGGCAGCGCGCCAGGATCTCCGGCGCGTCGGTCTCGAGCGTGACGCGCTGGCTGCGGTTGGTCGGCGCGCCATGGAAGCGCTTGGCGAGCGTGAAGCGGCCCTCGCTTGCGAACTCGCGCATCAGCGGCAGCGGGAACCAGGTGTTGCTGTCCTTCGCCGTCGTATGCTTGCGGTCGTAGCCGATGTGGCTGATGCGGGTGTCGTGGTCAGCCGAGGTGTCGCCGGAGAAGACCGAGTAGAACTTGGCAGAGGCGTTGTAGAGAGCGCCCGGCCCCTGGTCGCCCTTGTCCGGCTGGTAGGGCGCCGCGGTGGTGATCAGCGCCAGCGTGCTGTCCTTCAGCGGCTTCTTCAGCGGCTGGAATGGCGCATCGACATAGTGCGCCCAGCGGTAAGGATTGTCGTAGCCCAGCGCCAGATAGTAGTCGCGGGTGCGCCGCATGTAGTCGATCGGTGCATCGAACTCGGGCGCGAAATTCATGGTGTCGCTCATGGGCCAAAAGTGAGACTCCGCGGCCGTGAAGTCAATTTGGCCCGAGGTGACAATTTCGCGGGCAACCCCTAGCTTCTGCGCCATCTGGGGAGGTTTTCATGCGCAAACTGACACGCCGGACCGTCATCGCGGGCTCGATCGCGCTGGCGACGCCTTCGCGGGCCGAAGACCGCCCCCTGCGCCTCGTGCTGGGCTATCCCGCCGGCGCCAGCAGCGACACCATCACCCGCCTGATCGCCGACAAGATGCGCGTCTCGCTCGACCGGCCCGTGGTGGTCGAGAACAAGCCTGGCGCCAACGGCATCGTCGCCAACCTCGCGGTCAAAACGGCGGCGCCCGACGGCAACACGCTGCTGATGACGCCGCTCGCGAACATGGTGGCGTTCCCGCACTCCTACACCAAGCTCGACTACGATCCGTTCAAGGACTACGTGCCGGTGGCCCACGTCGCGGCCTTCCAGATCGCCTTCGGAGTCGGCGCCGATGTGCCGGCGAAGACGTTGGCGGAGTACGTCGCGCTCGCAAAGAAGGGGGGCCGCTATGCCAACTTCGCTTCTGCCGCCGTCGGCAGCCTGCCGCATTTCTTCGGGCTGCTGTTCGCCAAGACCGCCGGCCTCGACCTCACGCATGTGCCTTACAAGGGAACGGCGCAGGTCCTGCAGGCGCTGATCGCCGGCGAGATTCCGGCCGCCGTGCTGCCGATCGCCGATCTCGGCACGCTCGCGCAATCTGGCAAAGCACGCATCCTCGCGACCGCGGGCGCCAAACGCGCGCCGCAGTACCCCGATGTGCCAACCTTCAAGGAAAGTGGCTACGACATCGAGGGCGCCGCCTGGTATGCGCTGTTCGCGCCCGCCGGCACGCCGAAGGATATCGTCGACAAAATCGCCGCGGCGGCGATCGACGCGGTGCGCCAGCCCGACCTCCGGCAGAAAATCGAACCGCTCGGCCTCGAAGCGACCGGCTACGGGCCGGCGGAGCTGGCGAAGATCATGAAGGCCGACGACGAGAAGTGGGGCCCGGTGATCAAGGCCTCGGGCTTCAAGGCGGACTAGACGCGGGCAGCACGTGTTTCCGGTCTCCTCTGCCTTTCCGGTCAAGGGGTTCCAGCCTGTCACGTGGGCGATCATCGCCCTCTGTGTTCTCGTGAGCCTCGTGCAACTGATCCTGTCTCCGTCCCTGGCGGACGGAGAGTTCTACCTGCGCTACGGCGCACATCCGGCGCTGGCAATCTTCGACTTCTGGCCATGGAATGCCGACAGCCCGGCCATCGCCTTGAGCGCCGTCACTTCGATGTTCGTCCACGCGGGTATCCTGCACCTGCTTTTCAACATGCTTTTCTTCCACTGCTTCAGCGAGCCGGTCGAATCGCTGATGGGCTCGGTGCGCTACGCCCCCTTCTATGTCCTGTGCGGCCTCGCCGGCGTGGTCGTCCATTGCACGATCGACCCGGACAGCTTCACACCTTTGGTCGGCGCCAGCGGCGCCGTCACCGGTGTGCTCGCCGCCCACACATTACTGCTGCCCTACACGCAGATCCGCATCGGCCTCAACAGCACGACACCTGCTTGGGGATTCACCGCCCTTTGGATCTTCCTCCAGCTTCTGCAAAGTCTCGGCGGCGATTCGACGACCGCGTTCGGCGCGCATCTGGGCGGCGGCGTTGCCGGCCTCATGCTGGCGCCGCTGTTCGCAAAGAAGGGCGTGCAGATCCTCGCCCGACCGGTCGAGGATACCGAGCACGCCCTCGAATACGACGAGGGCTTCGTCGTGCCGCGGCCGGTCGCTGCCGGTGCGGCGGTGCTGCTCGTCGCGGGGCTGGCGAGCATGCTTACCGGCCGGCAGGAAAGCGTCGCTCCGTCGGTCGCTGCCAACGGGCGCGAGTGGGTCGCCCTCGCACGCCTCGAAGGCGTCGGCGTGCCGCTCGATACGCAGCGCGGGCTCGCAGTCTACCGCATCGCCGCCGCACAGGACCCGAAGATCGCGGCACGACTCGCCAGCACGTTGCGCGAGGGCAAGATCGTGCCGAAGGACGAGGCCGAGGCCGCCGACTGGTATCGGCGCGCCGCCGAACTGAAGGACTCCGCGGCCACGGCGCAATACGCTCTGATGCTGATCGATGGCGCCGGCGTCCCGCAGGACCGGGAGCGCGGCCTGACCCTGCTCCGGCAACTGGCCGACGACGGCTACAACTCAGTCGACCTGCAGCTGGCTCAGGTGCTCGAAGCGGGCCGCGGCGGCGGCGCCCCCGATCTCGCAGGCGCTGTCCAGCGTTACAGGCACGCTTGTGAAAGCAGCTCCTCCGACGACGCCAAGCGCAAAGGACACTACGAATCCTGCCGCCGTTATGCGCAGATGTTGAAAGAAGGGCGCGGCACCGAACCCGACCCCGACAAGGCCGCCGAGATTCTGAAGCAGATCGAGGCGCAACGGCTGATCGACGCCGGGATCGAGGCCCTCCGGAATCGACGCCTTTGAAACCGCAGCCATAGTGCCGCCCAACTTGCGCGCGCTATATAGAAGCCGAACTCGACCGGTTTTGGAGCGCACATGGCGATCGGACGGCGCGGCATACTCGCGGGCAGCACGGCTTTGTGGATCGGCGCTCCCTCGATCCTGCGGGCCCAGCCAAAAATCCATGTCGGCCACGGCTTTGCCATGCATGGCGAGCCGCTGCATGCCACGCCGGACACGAAACTCGAGTTTCTCAATCCCGACGCGCCCAAGGGTGGCGCCGTCAAGTTCGCAGCCCTCGGGACCTACGATTCGCTGCACCCCTTCACCCTCAAAGGCGTGGCCGCCACCGCCGCCGGCACCCTGTGGGATTCGTTGTGCTGGCACGCGCCTGACGAGGCCTTCACCGTCTACGGTCTGATTGCCGAGACGATCGAGGTGCCGGAGGATCGCTCGTGGGTTGCCTTCAGCCTGCGCCCGCAAGCCAGGTGGATCGACGGCACGCCGATCACGGTCGAAGACGTGGTCTGGACCTTCGACACGCTGAAGTCCAAGGGTCTGCCGCGATTTGCCTCCTACTACGTCGACGTACTGAAGGCGGAGAAGACGGACGATCGCAAGGTCCGCTTCACCTTCCGCAACGCCACGAACCGCGAGTTGCCGCTCATCATCGCCGGACTGCCGGTGCTGCCGTCGAAATGGTGGGCAGGCAGGGAGTTCGAGAAGGCGACGCTCGATGTCGCCTTGTCGAGCGGCCCCTACAAGGTCGACAGCTACGACGTTGGCCGTTCGATTACCTATCGCCGCGTGCCCGACTATTGGGGCAAGGATCTCTGGATGAACCGCGGGCGCAACAACTTCGAGACCGTGCGCTACGATTATTACCGCGACAACGACGTGCTGTTCGAGGCCTTCAAGGCAGGCGATGCCGACATCCGCCGCGAGAATTCCGGCCGCAACTGGATGACCAAATACGACTTCCCCGCGGTCAAGGACGGCCGGGTGATCCGCGACGAGATCCACGACGAACTGCCGCAACCGATGCAGGGCTATGTGTTCAACCTGCGCCGCGAACTGTTCAAGGACCGCCGGGTGCGCGAAGCCATCGGCCTGATGTACGACTTCGAATGGCAGAACAAGAATTTGAGCTATGGCTTCTTCCAGCGCTCTCGCTCTTTCTTCGGCAACTCCGAACTCGAGGCCAAAGGGTTGCCATCCCCCGCGGAGCTCAGGATTCTCGAGCCTCTGCGCGGCAAGATTCCCGACGAGGTCTTCACCACCGAATATCAGCCGCCCAAGACCGACGGGACGGGCAATGTGCGCGAGCAGGCACGCAAGGCGATCGGCCTGCTGAAGCAGGCCGGCTGGGAGATCAAGGACGGCAAAATGACCGACAAGGCGGGCAAGAAGTTCGCCTTCGAACTCATCCTCAACGATGCCGGCTTCGAGCGCGGAGCGCTCCCCTTCAAGCAGAACCTCGAGCGCATCGGCATCGAGATGAATGTGCGCACCATCGATACCTCGCAGTATCGCCGCCGCACCGATGGCTTCGACTTCGACATGGTGATCGACATCTGGGGCCAGGCGCTGTCTCCCGGCAACGAGCAGCGCGAATTCTGGGGCTCGAAGGCGGCCGACCAGCCGGGCAGCAAGAACTCGATGGGCCTCAAGGATCCCGCCGTCGATCAGCTGTGCGAACTGGTGATCTCGGCCGAGACGCGCGAGGATCTGGTAATTCGCACGCAGTGCCTCGACCGCGTGCTGCAATGGCTGGAATTCCTGGTGCCGCAGTTCCGCTCCGACAAGCAGATGGTGGCCTACTGGAACCGTTTCACGCGTCCCGCCAAGACCGCCAAGTACGATCCGATCTCCTACGACACCTGGTGGGTCGACGAGGCCAAGGACAAGGTCCTGAAACGAGGCGACAAGTGACGGGCGCCATCGCCTGATGCTCGCTTATATCCTGCGCCGACTGCTGCTGGTGATTCCGACCCTGCTCGGCATCATGGTGCTGAACTTCTTCATCGTGCAGGCAGCCCCCGGCGGACCGGTCGAGCAGATGATCGCCCAGATCGAGGGCACCGCGGTCGGCGCCACCAGCCGCTTCAGCGGCGGCTCGTCCGGCGAGATGATGAAGACCGGCGGCAATAATGCGGATACCAACAGCGGCGGCAGCAACAACAGCTCCTACCGCGGCGCCCGCGGCCTCCCGCCCGAACTGATCCAGCGCATTGAAAAAATGTACGGATTCGACAAACCCGTCGGCGAACGCTTCCTGCTGATGATGAAGGACTATGCCGTCTTCGATTTCGGCGACAGCTTCTTCCGCGACCGCCGGGTCGTCGACCTGGTCATCGACAAGATGCCGGTCTCTCTGTCGCTCGGCCTGTGGACGACGCTGCTTACTTATCTTGTGTCGATCCCGCTCGGCATCCGCAAGGCGGTGGCCGACGGATCGACGTTCGATCTCGCGAGCTCGACCGTGCTGGTGGTGCTGAGCGCCATCCCGCCGTTCCTCTTTGCCGTCCTGCTCGTGCTCCTGTTCGCGGGCGGCAGCTACTTCCATTGGTTCCCTCTGCGCGGCCTCACCTCCGACGACTGGAGCCACTTCGGCGCGCTGCGCAGGGTTTCCGACTATTTCTGGCACGTGACGCTGCCGATCGTGGCCATGACCATCGGCGCCTTCGCGAGCCTCACCTTCCTGACCAAGAACTCCTTCGTCGAGGAGCTCGGCAAGCAGTACGTGCTGACGGCGCGCGCCAAGGGCCTCGCCGAGAAGCGTGTGCTCTACGGCCATGTCTTCCGCAACGCCATGCTGATCGTAATCGCGGGCTTTCCCGCGGCCTTCGTCGGCGTGCTGTTCACCGGCTCGCTGCTGATCGAGGTGATCTTCTCGCTCGACGGTATCGGCCTTTTGGGCTTCGAGTCTGCGCTGAACCGCGACTATCCGGTGATGTTCGGCACGCTCTACTTCTTCGGCATGATCGGCCTGGTCATGAAGATCGTGGGCGACATCCTGTACATGGTCGTCGACCCGCGTATCGACTTCGAGGTGCGCGGCTGATGCGCCCGATGAATCGGCGAAGGCTGCGCATCTTTCACGCCAACCGGCGCGGCATGATCTCGCTCGCGCTGTTCGGTGCGATGTTCTTCATCTCGCTCTTCGCCGACCTGCTGGCCAACGACAAGCCGATTCTGATCCGCTACGATGGCGCCTTCTATTCGCCGGTGCTGCGCGACTATCCGGAAACAACGTTCGGAGGCGACCTGCCGACCAACGCCGTCTATTCCGACGCCGAGCTGAAGCACTCGATCGGCGAGAAGGGCTGGATGCTGTGGCCGCCCATCCCCTATCGCTACGACACGATCATCGGCGGCGAGGGGCGCCAGGCACTGTTGCCGCCATCGCTCGCCCATCCGCTCGGCACCGACGATCTGGCACGCGACGTGCTCGCCCGTCTTTTGTATGGCTTCCGCATTTCCGTCCTCTTCGGGTTCGCCTTGACGATCCTGAGCTCGATCGTCGGCATCGCGGCGGGCGCCGTGCAGGGATATTTCGGCGGCTGGGTCGACCTTTCCTTCCAGCGCTTCCTCGAAGTCTGGTCGAGCATGCCGACCATCTATCTGCTGATCATCCTGGCGAGCTTCATGCAGCCCGGTTTTTGGGTTCTGCTGGGCATCATGCTGCTGTTCAGCTGGATGGAACTGGTGGGCTATGTGCGGGCCGAATTCCTGCGCGGCCGCAATTTCGACTATGTGCGGGCCGCCCGGGCACTCGGCATGCTGGACGTCCGCATCATGATGCGGCACATCCTGCCCAACGCCATGACCGCGAGCCTCACCTTCCTGCCCTTCATCCTGGCCGGCTCCGTGACCACTCTCACGGCGCTCGACTTCCTGGGCTTCGGCCTGCCGCCCGGCTCGCCGTCGTTGGGCGAGCTGGTGCTGCAGGGCAAGAACAATCTCAATGCGCCCTGGCTGGCCTTGACCGCCTTCTTCACGATTGCGCTGATGATGTCGCTCCTTGTGTTCATCGGCGAGGCCGTGCGCGACGCCTTCAATCCGCGCAAGGCCGTGCTGTGAGCGAACCCATCCTCCTCGAGGTCCGCGATCTCGCCGTCAGCTTCGGCAACGCGCCGGCGGTGAAGGGAGTGAGCTTCGACATCCGTCGCGGCGAGACGGTCGCGCTGGTGGGCGAATCGGGCTCAGGCAAGTCGGTGACGGCGCTCTCGGTGCTGCAGCTCCTGCCCTATCCGGTCGCGCGCCATCCCAAAGGATCGATCCGCTTCCAGGGCAAAGAGATGGTCGGCGCCGCGCCGCGCGACCTGCTCGCCGTGCGCGGCAATCGCGTGTCGATGATCTTCCAGGAGCCGATGACCTCGCTCAACCCGCTGCACACGATCGAGCGGCAGGTGAACGAGGTGTTGATCCTGCACAAGGGCCTGTCGCGCGACGCCGCGCGCAAACGGACCCTGGAACTGCTCGAGCAGGTCGGCATTCCCAATGCTGTCGAACGTCTCGGCGCCTATCCGCACCAGCTCTCCGGCGGGCAGCGCCAGAGAGTCATGATCGCCATGGCGCTGGCCAACGAGCCCGACCTGCTGATCGCCGACGAGCCGACCACCGCCCTCGACGTCACCATCCAGGCGCAGATCCGGGCGCTGCTCAAGGCGTTGCAAGCGAAGTACGGCATGGCGTTGCTGTTCATCACCCACGACCTCGGCATCGTGCGCAAGGTGGCCGACCGGGTCTGCGTGATGACGCAGGGCGAGATCGTCGAACAGGGCGCGGTGGCCGACGTCTTCGACCGGCCGCAGCACGCCTATACGAAACACCTTCTGTCGGCCGAACCCAAGGGCCGGCCGGCCGCGGCCGATCCCAACGCACCTGTGATCCTGAAGCTCGACGAACTGAAGGTGCATTTCCCGATCAAGCGCGGCGTCCTGCGCCGCACGGTCGGCTACGTGAAGGCTGTCGACGGCGTCAGCGTCGCGCTGCGCGAGGGCCATACGATCGGGCTGGTGGGCGAGTCGGGCTCGGGCAAGACGACGCTCGGGCTGGCGCTGCTGCGGCTGGAGCGCAGCCAGGGCGGCATCGAATTCGATGGCCAAGACCTGCAGAAGCTCAGCCAGCGCGACCTGCGGCCGCTGCGACGGCAGATGCAGATCGTGTTCCAGGATCCCTTCAGTTCGCTCAGCCCGCGCATGTCGGTGGGCGAGATCGTGGGCGAAGGGCTGGAGGTGCACGGCATCGGCACCGCCGCCGAGCGCACGAAGATGATCGACGAGGCGTTGCGCGAAGTCGGTCTCGATGCCACCCGCTTTCCCGGGGCGCGCGAACGCTATCCGCACGAGTTCTCCGGCGGCCAGCGCCAGCGCATCGCCATCGCGCGCGCCCTGGTGCTGAAGCCGCGGTTCATGGTGCTCGACGAGCCGACGTCGGCGCTCGACATGAGCGTGCAGGCCCAGATCGTCGACCTGTTGCGCGACCTGCAGCAACGCCACAAGCTCGCCTATCTATTCATCAGCCACGATCTCAAGGTCGTGCGCGCGCTGGCCGACGAGGTTGTCGTAATGCGCGACGGCAAGGTCGTCGAGCGCGGACCGGCCGCGCAGGTCTTTGGTCAGCCGCAGACGCCTTACACGAAGGCACTGATCGCGGCGGCGTTCAATCTCGAGTCTGTAGCGTAACGAGGGAGAGTTCCATGGCGGGGGCCATTGCCTACATCAGCAAGGATACCGACGGGCTTCACTGGCAGAAGATCCTGGAGCCGGCGCTCGGGCCGATCGACTTCCGCACGCTGCGAGGCGGCCTCGGCAATAAGGACGATATCGAGATCGCCCTCGCCTGGAAGCCCGATCAGGGCGTGCTGGGCAGTTTCAAGAACCTGAAGATGGTCGTGTCGCTGGGCATGGGCGTCGATCACCTGTTCGCCGACAACCGCGTGCCGCCCGGCGTTGCCGTCACGCGCATCATGGACGACGGGTTGATTGGCCAGATGAGCGAGTACGCGATCTACTGGGCGCTGCGTCACCATCGCGACATCGACCGCTATGCCGCCAGCCAGAAGGCCAGGAGCTGGAAGGTCGAGCCGTTCAAGGACACCATCCACCGCCGCATCGGCATCATGGGCCTGGGCACGATCGGCCAGGACACGGCAGCGAAGTTCGCGGCGCTGGGTTTCCCGACGGCGGGCTGGAGCCGCACCGCCAAGACCCTGCCCGGCATCGAGACGTTCCACGGCCCCGATGGACTCGCAGCGTTCCTCGCCCGCACCGACATTCTTGTCGCCGTCCTGCCGCTCACGCGCGAGACGCAGGGCATCCTGAACGCCAAGGCCTTCGCCGCCCTGCCGACGGGCGCCTACCTGATCAACATGGCGCGCGGCGCCCACGTGGTCGACGCCGACCTTCTGGCCGCGCTCGAGTCGGGCCACCTGAGCGGCGCGGCGCTCGATGTGTTCAACACTGAGCCGCTGCCTGCCGACCATCCCTACTGGACGCATCCCAAGGTCTACGTGACACCGCATGTCGCGGGCTCGACCAACCCGCGCACCGCGGCGCCGGGCGTGATCGAGAACATCAAGCGTCTGCGCGCCGGTCAACCGCTGATCAACACGGTCGATCCAAAAGCCGGATACTGAACCTTATCCGGGATTCTTCTTGTACGCCCATGGCAGGACGCACGAATGGTCGTGCACGCCAAGCCGGTCGGCGCGCGCATCGTGCTCGACGACGACGTAGTCGTGGCCGGTGCGCGGATCGGGCCAGGCCATTCCTGCCCGCACCATCGCTTCGCCGAGGTCGCGCCCATTGGCCCGGCAGATCGCCAGCAGCCGGCCCGAGGGCTCGCGGCCACGGGCCTCGCAGGCGATCTTCCGGCCCGACATGAGCGCGAGCAGAGCCTTGATCGCCTCGGTCCCGGCCGGATAGCCGTCGTCGCAAACCTGGCCCGGATCGGGCGCGGCCACGCCCAGGAACCGATAGCCGGCGCCATCGATGTTGATCTTGTCGCCGTCGATGATCGTCACGGACTGCGCTGCCGCCGGCGCGGCAAGCAGGATCAGGGCGATCGCCAGGCGTTTCCTCAAGTGTACTTCCGCACGTCGTCGATCACCTTGCCGTCGTTGGGCAGGCTGCCCGGCGCCGCGAACTCGACTTTGCCGCCCACCTTGCAGATGGCGCGGATCGTTCCTTCCATCGCCTTCTCGAGTTCGGACGACGGCGTCGGTGCCTCGACCTTGAGCGTCATGATGTCGGCCTGGTTCACCCAGTCGATCACCAGGCGCAGGCGGCCGAGGCCAGGATGCTTCCTCGAGATCTCGGCGACCTGTTCGGGATCGACGAACATGCCGCGCACCTTCGTGCGCTGATCGGCGCGCCCCATCCAGCCCTTGATGCGCATGTTGGTGCGCCCGCACGGGCTGGGCCCCGCCAGCACCGCCGACATGTCGCCGGTGCCGAAGCGGATCAGCGGATAGGTCTTGTTGAACGTCGTGACCACCACCTCGCCGACATCGCCCTCGGGCACGGGATCGCCCGTTCCCGGCCGGACGATCTCGACGATCACGCCCTCGTCGATCGTCATGCCCAAAATGGATCCATCCGGGGCCTCGGACTCGTAGGCGATTGTCCCGAGATCGGCGGTGCCGTAGCTCTGCTGGCAGCTCATGCCCGCGCTCACGAACATCTGGCGCAACGACGGCGGCAGCGCCTCGGCGCCGACGAAGGCGTGCTTGATCGACGAGATATCCTTGCCCAGCTCCCGGGCCTTCTCGATCAGTATCTTGAGGAACGACGGCGTGCCGACATACCCCTTGGGCCTGATCGCGGCGATGGCGTCGAGTTGCAGCTCGGTGTTGCCGACGCCGCCAGGAACGATGGCGCAGCCGAGCGCGCGCAGCGCCGACTCCATCATCAGGCCGGCCGGAGTCAGGTGATAGGAAAACGTGTTGTAGACCACGTCGCCCGGCCGGAAGCCGGCGGCATACATGGCGCGCGCGCCGCGGAAGTAGTCCGGCTCGTCGGTGTCGATCTCGAAGATCGGGCCGGGCGACATGAAGACGTGGCGCGCCCTGCCGATCGGCACGGTGATCAGGCCGCCCATCGGCGGATCCTTCTTCTGCACCTCGCCCAGCATCGACTTGCGCAGCACCGGCAGTTTCGCGAGTGCGGCGCGCGAGGTGACCGAGGCGGGATCGACGTTCTTGAGCCAGGTCGCGAAAAACGGCGCGTTCTGCCTGGCGTGCGCGATCTGCTGCGGCAACGCCAACATCAACGCTTTCTCGCGCTCGGCGGGGGTACGCGTCTCCAGCGTGTCGTAATGGCCGGGCATATATTTCCTCGTGTTTTCCGGCAGCGTAGACGGCACCCCGAGGCTTGCCAAGCAGCGGTCCGGCTCCCTATCTCAGGGCGACATATTTCTCCCAGGAGACGCTCATGTCCTCATCCCGCCTCACCTATGAAGCCTTCGCCAAGGCCGCGCCAGCCGCCAACGACGCACTGCTGGCGATGGGCAAGGCCGTCGACGGCTCGGGGCTCGACAAGACGCTCGTCGAACTGGTGAAGATCAGAATCTCGCAGATCAACAACTGCGCCTTCTGCCTGCAGATCCATCTCAACGTCGCCCGGCGCCTCGGCGTCGCAGCGGAGAAGATCGACCTGGTGGCGACCTGGGAAGAAGCAGGCGTCTTCACCGAGAAGGAATGCGCAGCGCTCGCCTGGGCGGAAGCGCTGGTCCACCTGCCCGGTAATTCGGTGTCGGACGACGCCCACCAGTCGGCGCGCGGCCATTTCAGCGAGAGCGAGTTGATGTGGCTCAGCATCGCGATCGCCAACATCAACGCCTGGAATCGCCTGGGCGCTGCTTATCGTTTCACGCCGCCGGTCCCGAAGAAGATACCGGCCGCAGCCTGAGGGTGAATACCGCGCCGCCATCCGGCGCATTATCGACGGAAATGCTGCCGTCGTGTGCCTCCGCGACGCGCGCCACGATGGTGAGGCCAAGGCCGCGGCTTTCACCTCTGGCGCGATCGCGCCGCCAAAAGCGACTGAAGATGCGTTCGCGATCGGCGGCGGGAACGCCCGGGCCATCGTCACTCACATGCACGATACCGCCGGCCAGGACCTCGACTTCAATCGACACGCCGGGCGGCGTGTGACGAATCGCATTCTCGATCAGGTTACGCACGGCACGAAACAGCGCCTCGGCATGGCCGCGCACCCAGATCGGGCCTGGATCGCCGGTGAGCGAGATGGTCTTGGACATGTCGACCGCAAGCGGCGCCATGAAGCCCACGGCGTCGGCGCAGACCTCGTGGAGATCGGCCCTGGCATCGGTGGCGACAATGAAACTTTCGAGCTCGGCGATATCGAGGACCTGGTTGACGGTGCGCGTCATATTGACGAGGTCGGCGCGCAACTCCTCGCGGACCGGTCCCGCCTCGAGTGAATCGACCCGCGCGCGCACGATGGCAAGCGGCGTGCGCAGCTCGTGCGCCATGTCGGCAGTGAACTCGCGCTGCGCACGGTATCCGGCCTCGAGGCGGTCGAGCGCCTGGTTCACGGCGTGGACGAGCGGCGCGATTTCGACCGGCATGGTCTGCTCGGGCAGGCGCAACTCCGTGCGCTGCGGGCCGATCGATGCGGCCGTCATCGAGGCCTCGCGCACGGGATCGAGGGCGCGCCGGAAGATCATGATGTCGAAGGCAAGCAGCAGGAGCAGGATCGGAAAGGTAATCCATGCGACGCGCGGGAAGAACGACGCCACGACGTCGTCGATGATGACGTCGCGATGAGCCAGGTCCTGGCCGACCTGGATCCAGTAGATGCGCTCGCCGATCGGCCGCGGCACGCTCACGCCGAACAGGACCGCCCCGCTGTTGCCGCGGCGGATGAACCAGTCGCGTCGCGACTCGTCGTCGGCCGAAAACAGCGCCGCGCCGTCGGGGCGCGAGGAGAACAGCACCTTGCTGTTGGTGTCGAGCACGGCATAGGCATAGAGGCCGTAGCCTCCGGAATAGAGCGGCCGCACTTCGGGCGGAATGTCGAGCATCACCCGGCCATCGGCCTGCGGGCGCAGGAAGCTGCCGATGGTGAAGGCCTGGCTGCGCAGGGCGTCGCGGTGAAGATTGTTCGCGGCCTGGTTCAGCAGCCAGTACAGCGCGAGCGGCATCAGGATCGAGGTGATGCCGATTGCCACGACATGCAGCGCCACCATGCGGGTGATGATGGAGCGGAAGCGGATCATTAACCGGCGGCCTTTTCCTCGGCCATGAGATAACCGACGCCGCGCACGGTGTGGATCCTCACCGTGGCACCGGCATCGCTCAGCATCTTGCGCAGGCGATGGACGTAGACTTCGACCGCGTTCGAGCCGACGTCGCCGGAGAGTCCGAACAGGTGGTCCTCGAACAGGCGCTTGGGCGCCACGTTGCCGCCACGGCGCAACAGGATTTCGAGCACGGCGGTTTCGCGGGCCGGGAAGGGACGCGGCGCACCCGAGACGAAAACCTGCCGCCCGTCGGTGTCGAGCGAGACATTGCCGAACGTGAGCAGACGGCCGAGCAAATTGCCGGGGCGGCGCAGCAGCGCCTGCAAGCGCGCCACCAGCTCTTCCATCGCGAACGGCTTGGCGAGGTAATCGTCGGCGCCTTCCCTGAGGCCCGTGACGCGATCCATGACGCCGTCGCGCGCGGTCAGCACCAGCACTGGCGTCGAATCGGCGCGCCTGCGCATGTCGCGCAGTAAAGCAAGGCCATCGTCGTCCGGCAGCCCGAGGTCGAGCACGATCGCAGCATATTTCATGGTGCTGATGACGTGCAAGGCGTCGCCCACGGTGCCTACCGAATCGGCAGACAGACCGCTCTGGGCCAGCCCTTTCACGATCAGGGACACAAGCTCTGTGTTGTCTTCGACGATAAGCACTCGCATTGGTATGCGCCTTCGCCCGTTCTTGCCTTGGGAACTCAGCCTACCACGGCCTGTGCGAACTTGTCCGTCCGCTTCAGGGACGGCCCGTCAGGTTGATGTAATAGCAAAGGCCTAGTGTGCGCCCGTCGCCAAGTCGTTTTTCAGGCATCGCAACGCGGTCCAAATGCCAATCGAGAGCAAACCTTCGCTGATGACCAGCCTCAAGCGCCACCGACTGCTGATTGCGGGCGCGGGACTCGTGGCCGTGTTCGGCGCCGGATTCTGGGTGCTCGACAGCGGACCGAGCAACGCTGTGGCGCGCGCCGAGAAACCGACGACGGAAGCCGACGGCGCATTCCGTCCATCGGACACGCAGTGGGGCAGCCTCAAGCTAACGCCGGTGCGCCAGGTCGCGTTCCGGGACGAGCGCGCGACCGACGGCAAGATCGCGCTCAACGAAGACACCACGACACCGGTGTTCTCGCCATATTCCGGCCGGGTCAGCCGCCTGATCGCCAAGCCTGGCGACCATGTCGACGCGGGTGCGCCACTGTTCGCCGTCGAAGCGAGCGAGTTCGTGCAAGGCCAGAACGACCTGGTGACCGCCGTCGCCGGTGTCGAGAAGTCGAAGTCCAGGGTCGACCTCGCCAGGACCGTCGAGAAGCGCCAGCGCGAACTGCTCGCCATCCGCGGCGGCGCATTGAAGGATCTCGAGCAGGCGCAGTCCGATCTGATCGGCGCGCAGGGCGACTTGCGCTCCGCCGAGATCGCGCTGGCCGCCGTGCGCAACCGCCTGCGCATCCTCGGCCGCTCCGATGCTGACATCGACCGTCTCGAGAAGGTCGACCGGATCGGCGCCGAAGCGATCGTCAATGCGCCGATCTCCGGCACCGTCATCCAGCGCAAAGTCGGCCTCGGCCAGTACATCAATGTAGGCGCCACCGATCCGGTGTTCACCGTCGGCAGCCTCGACACCGTGTGGCTGATCGCCAACGTCCGTGAATCGGATGCGCCGCGCATGAAGGTCGGCCAGCTCGTCGAAGTGTCGGTGCTGGCGTATCCCAAGCGCGTCTTCAACGCCAAGCTCACCTACGTGGCGCCGGCACTCGATGCCACGACGCGCCGCCTGCCGGTGCGCGCCGAGATCGTCAACCCCGGCCGCGAGCTGCTGCCGGAAATGTTCGCCACCGTCCGCATCATCTCCGGCGACGCACGCATGGGCGCCGCGGTGCCGGCCGACGCTGTGATCTACGAGGGCGCGCAGGCCCGCGTGTGGGTTGCGCGGCCCG
>CAIMEE010000287.1 GCA_903839865.1 Enhydrobacter aerosaccus
ACCCCATAAATGTTCGAA
This sequence comes from Enhydrobacter aerosaccus, assembly GCA_903839865.1. Lineage (GTDB taxonomy): Bacteria > Pseudomonadota > Alphaproteobacteria > Reyranellales > Reyranellaceae > Reyranella > Reyranella aerosaccus_A. The sequence continues at coordinate 19 of CAIMEE010000287.1, forward strand.
CGTCATCACCCGGCGGAAGTAGTGGCCCACCGCGTATTCCTCGGTCATGCCGATGCCGCCATGCATCTGCACCGCGGATTGGCTGACATGCCGGCCGGCCTGGCCGACGCCGACCTTGGCGAGCGAGATGTTGTGGGCGCGTTCGTCGGCGTCCTCCTCGTCGACCATCATGGCGGCGAGCATGGTCATGCTGCGGCCCTGCTCCATGGCGATGAGCATGTCGGCGGCCTTGTGCTGCATCACCTGGTTCTGGCCGATCGCCTTGCCGAACTGCTGGCGGGTCTTCATGTAGTCGAGCGTCATCGCATGCATCGCCTCCATGCACCCCACCGCCTCGGCGGCCAGGGCGGCGATGCCGGCCTGGATGACGCGCTCGATCACGGGCAGGCCGCCATCGACGGCGCCGAGCAGTTCGCCCTTCACGTTGGTGAGCGAAATCTCGGCCGCGCGGCTGCCGTCCCGCAGCGCGTAGCCGCGCCGTGCGAGGCCGGCCGCGGCGGCATCGACGAGGAACAGCGTGAGCCCGCTTGCGTCATGCCGGGTGCCGGCGGTGCGGGCGCTGACGATCAGCTTGTCCGCGCAATCCCCGTGCAGCACGACCGACTTGGCGCCGTTGATGACCCAAGCATTGCCGTCCTTGGCCGCTGTGGTGATCACATCCGTCACGTCATGGCGCGCCTGCTGCTCGCCGTGGGCGAAGGCGAGCTTGACCTGCCCGGCCGCGACGGCGGACAGGATCATCGACTTCTGGCTCTCCGACCCCGCGAGCTTCACCGCTGTCGCGCCCAGCACGACCGAGGCGAGGAAGGGTTCGAGCGCCATGACGCGGCCGAATTCCTCCATCACCAGCATCACATCGACGGGGCCGCCGCCGAAGCCGCCGTATTTCTCGTCGATCGGCAGGCCGAGCAGGCCGAGTTCGGCATACTGGTCCCATAGTTTGCTGCTCCAGCCATTGGCCTCGGCCAGGGAGGAGCGGCGTTGCGCGAAGCTGTAGGTGTCCGACAACAGGCGCGAGATGCTGTCTTTCAGCAGGCGCTGGTCTTCCGAGAGTTCAAAATCCATTACAACCCCAACACCGCTTTGGTGAGAATATTCTTCTGTATTTCATTGGTGCCGCCATAGATCGAGGCAGCGCGCAGCATGAGATACGGCCCCGCCATCGCGGGCGCCCAGTCCGGCCCATAGGGCGGCTGGTTGCTCATGGCGGACAATTCCTTGGCCCAGCCCGGCATCGCCAGCGGGCCGCCGACATCCATCACCAGCTCCGAGGTTTCCTGCAGCAGTTCGGTGCCCTTGATCTTGAGGATCGAGGAGAACGGATCGGGCTTGCCGGCGTTCTTCTTCGCTCCCGACACGACGCGCAGCTGGGTGAGTTCGAGGGCCTTGAGATCGACCTCGATCTGCGCGGCACGGCGGCGGAAGGCGGGGTCCTCGATGAGAGGGCGGCCGTGCTGCTGCACATCGCGCGCGAGTTCCTTGGCGTAGGCCAGGCGCTCCTTGGATTTTCCGAGGCGGGCGATGCCGGTGCGCTCGTTGCCCAGCAGGTATTTGGCGACGTCCCAGCCGCGGTTTTCCTCGTAGATGCGGTTTTTCACCGGCACGCGGACGTTGTCGAAAAACACCTCGTTGAGGTGATGCGAGCCGTCGATCGAGATGATCGGGCGCACCGTTATGCCCGGCGTCTTCATGTCGACCAGGATGAAGGAGAT
>CAIMEE010000288.1 GCA_903839865.1 Enhydrobacter aerosaccus
CCACGGTTTAAGGGGAGGGTGATATGTCCGTTCTTCAAGCCCTCGACCTTCGCCGCCGCTCCGCCTCCAACGTGCCGGCGCCCGCCGCCGGCAAGCCACCCGCCGTCGAAGTCGCCAAGCTGATCGACGTCAGCAAGTGCATCGGGTGCAAGGCCTGCCAGACGGCCTGCCTGGAGTGGAACCAGCTCGACCAGCCGATCGGCTTCACCGACGGGACTTACGGCAATCCGACCGATCTGACGCCGACCTCCTGGACGGTGATGAAGTACACCGAGCTCGAGAAGGGCGACGACCTCGAATGGCTGATCCGCAAGGACGGCTGTATGCATTGCGACGATCCAGGCTGTCTCAAGGCATGCCCGGCGCCGGGCGCCATCGTGCAGTACACCAACGGCATCGTCGACTTCGTGTCGGACAACTGTATCGGATGCGGCTATTGCGTGAAGGGCTGTCCCTTCAACATTCCGCGCATCTCCAAGGTCGACAGCAAGGCCTACAAGTGCACGCTTTGCTCGGATCGCGTCGTCGTTGGCCAGGCGCCCGCCTGCGCGAAGGCTTGCCCGACCCAGGCGATCTTCTTCGGCACCAAGGCCGACATGATCGCCCACGCCGACAAGCGCATCGTCGATCTCAAGTCACGCGGCTATCAGAACGCCGGCCTCTACAATCCTCAGGGCGTCAACGGCACCCATGTGATGTACGTGCTGCAGCACGCCGACAAGCCGTCGCTCTATGCCGGCCTGCCGGACAATCCACGAATCAGTCCTCTTGTCGGTGTCTGGAAGGGCGTGATGAAGCCGGTGGCGCTTGCTGCCATCGCTTTTGCCGGTGTATTCGGCCTCATGCATTACGTCACTAAGGGACCCAACCGGGTCTCTGACGGCGATGAACGCGAAGCAGCGGAACTCGCCGGGAAGGACAAGGCATGAGCGCGGAAACCCCTCATGCCGAAGCGCCACCCGTCAATCGCTACACTACCACTGCCCGCATCAATCACTGGATCACGGCGGTATCGCTCGTCCTGCTCGCCCTGAGCGGGCTGGCGCTGTTCCATCCGTCGCTGTTCTTCTTCACCTACCTGTTCGGTGGCGGTCAGCTCACGCGCGCCCTCCATCCGTGGATCGGCGTGGTGCTGGCCGTCAGCTTCCTCGGTCTCTTCTTCCGCTTCTTCACGCTCAACTTCTGGAAGCGCGAGGACACGGTGTGGATGAAGAACCTCGGCGCAGTGATCAATAACAAGGAGGAAGGGCTGCCGGAACTCGGCAAGTACAACGCCGGCCAGAAGCTCGTCTTCTGGGGCCAGTCGATCCTCATCCTCGTATTGTTCTGCAGCGGCATTGTTTTGTGGGATACCTATTTCGCCGACGTCATCTCGATCGACCAGAAGCGTCTGGCGGCCGTGGCGCACGCACTGTGCGCGATCGCAGCCATCCTTATCTGGATCGTCCACGTCTATGCCGCTATCTGGGTCAAGGGAACGCTGCGCGCCATGACCCGTGGCTCGGTCACCGGGGGCTGGGCCTGGAAGCATCATCGCAAGTGGTTCCGCCAGGAAGTCGGCAAGCCCTGAGCGCCGGTCCGAACGAATCGTCTTCCGGTTACGGTGAGAATACGCTGGGCGAGATCGCCGAGAGCGATCCCATTTTCCTGCCTGACCTTGCAACGATCTTCGCGCGTCGTGCCGAACGGCTGCTTACACTGGCCGGTGGCCACGAGCTGGAAAGCTTCCTGCGCCTGATCGGGGCCGTCGTTACGGCCCAGCACCAGGCGCTTGCAGGCCTGCCGCCGGGGCGCCTGCCAGGGCCGGCGCAGATCGACAAGGCGAAGCTTGCCAAACGTGCGCCGCTCGATCCCTCGACCTGGGAACGCGACGAAAGCTGGCAGATGGCGCTGAAGCGCATCGTCGAGTCGGTCGATGATGCAGTGCTGCCGGCGCAGGCCCGCGTCGCCCGCGCGGCTCTCCGCGCAATGGATGCCACCCGCCTCGAGGCTCTTGCCGACGCCTTCCTGGTGGGAGATGTGGCGGCGGAGGATGCGGCACATACGGTGTTTGTCGCCGCGGCGTTGCAGGTCTCCTGGACGCGCATGGCGGCGCTGCTTGGCAAGGCTGGTCTCAGCGCCGACACAGCCGAAACAGGTCAATGCCCGGTCTGCGGGCCGCCGCCGTTGGCCGGCATGATCTCTCCCGGCGGCACCAAATTCGGTCACCGCCATCTCCATTGCTCGCTGTGCGCTACCGCCTGGCGTTACGTACGGGTGCGCTGCGTGCATTGCGGCGGCACCGACAAGATCTCGTCCCGCAATCTCGCCGGCACGTCCTATCTGCGGGCCGAGTGCTGCGAGAGTTGCCACGGCTACTCGAAGGTTTTCTATATCGAGAAAGCACGCTCGCTTGAGCCGCTGGCCGACGATCTTGCATCGCTGGGGCTCGACCTGTTGGTCGCTGAGGAAGGCTTCGCTCGGGCGCCTAATCCTTTCGTGCTGGGGATGTCGAGTCGACCCGCAGTGGAAGTGTCGGCCGCCGCCCGGCCGTCGAACCAGCCGCGATAGCCTGGGTGGAACGGCGCGATGTCCTGGCTGCGCAAACTGTTGGGTCGCGATCGGGCGGTGTCTGAGGAGCGGCAGATGGCCGACGCGCTCATCGCCTGGAATGCCGGTGACTATGGTGTCGCGCTGGATTTCTGGGCGCCGCTGGCGCAGGCCGGTGTCGCGCGGGCACAGAGCAACATGGGTGCTGCGTTTCTTGCGGGGCAAGGGGTGGAGCGCGATCCCTTCAAGGCGGTCGAGTGGCTGCGCCGGGCCGCCGAACAGGGAGACCCCGGCGGTCAGCGCAATCTGGCGCTGTGTCACTACGAAGGATGGGGCGTGCCTCAGGATCAGGCCGTGGCGGCAACATGGTACGGCAAAGCCGCCGAGCAGGGCGATGTCGACGCGCAGGACATGTTGTCGTGGATGAAGCTGCTCGGTGGCGGATGCGAGCAGGACTACGTCGGCGCGCGGGTTTGGGCGGAGAAGGCGGCGGCACAGAGCAGTATCGCGGCCATGGCACGGCTGGGCGATATCCATCACAACGCCCTCGGCGTTGCGCGCGATCCGGCCGCAGCAGCCGAGTGGTGGCGCCGAGCAGCGCGTCGTGGTCACGCCGAGGCTCAGGCGATGTTGGGAGCGGCCTACCTCGCCGGCAAGGGCGTCGAGCGTGACCCGGTCGAGGCACTGCACTGGCTGCTGCGAGCGCAGCAAAATGGCGCCTCTGAATTGGCGGCCGGCTTCCTGCGCGAGGCGCGGGCGCATGCCAAGCCTTCGCAGCGCGCCGAGGCCGAGCGCCGTGCGTCGCTGTCGCTGGATCCGGAGCAATGAGCGACTTGCCTGTCGGCAACGGAAGGCGTCATGCTGATACGAGCATGACACCCATGGTCGATAACCTGATTGCCCGCCTCCAAGCCGACTGTACCGCCGCCGAGACGGCGGAGCGGACGGTGCGCGCCGATTACGAGGCCCGGCTCAAGAAGGCCGAGACGGCGCGCGCGTACGCGTGGCGCCGGTTGAACATGTTGTCCGAAATGGCGCGGATCGCCGCCGCGGAGCCCGACTGCGAGCTCGCGGTGGAGCAGCAGCTTGTGGCGTTGTTTCGCGAGATCGGCTGGATCGAGGGGGGCCTGGGCGAATTGGGTGAAAGCGCCCAACCCTTCGTCAGTCGCCTTCGCCCGATCGCCGAGGCGCTGTATGCGCAATACCATCCCCTGCCGGCCGCCGACGGCGACTCCGCGGCCGAACCGCCGCCTGACCCGATCACCGCCTTTCGCGCCTTCGAGACCTGGTACGAGGTCGACCGTGGCCAGCCCTTTCTGCAGGCGTTCGAGCGCTACGTGCCCCCGACGCCACTGGTCGAGTTCTAGGCTGGCCGTGAAAAGCGACTTCGAACAATGGGTCGCCGCCCAGGTTGCGGATACAGGGCCGTTCACCATTTTCATCGTGCTCATTCGCATTGCCGACGATTCGGTTGCCCCTCTCAAATCCAGCTATGCCCATATGATCGGCGACGAAATGTCGTGGCTCGACATGCGGGCGTTGCTCGATGGCGCGGGCGTAGGCTGGGACGGTGTCGCCTTTTTCGTCGGGCTTGGTCCCGAGGGCGGCCCGTTACCGGACAGGGCGGCAGCGGCCAAGCTCAAGGAAGTCGAGACCGGACTGCAGGCTGATCCGCTGCTCCTCAATCGTGGCCTGTTCTTCGATCGGTTGGGACGTCACATGCGCATCGACGAGGTCGATGGGCATTAGCCCGCCATGCCGATGTCCGAGATCATTCGCGCCACCATGGCCGAGTCCGGATATTCCCCGGTGCCGGCCTGAATGTTGTCGCGCATATGCTCGGGCTTGCCGGTGCCGGGGATGACACAGGTGATGGCAGGGTGGGCCAGCACGAACTTCAGCAGGATCTGCGCCCAGCTCTTGCAGCCGAGGTCAGCGGCCCATGCCGGCAGCGGCCGGGCAGAAAGCCTGCGCAGCAGCCCGCCGCCGCCGAACGGGCGGTTGACCAGCACCGCGACGCCGCGATCCCGCGCCGTTTTCAGAAGGCTGCGCTCGGCGCCGCGGTCGTCGATCGCGTAGTTGATCTGCACGAAATCGAAGATCTCGCGCTTCAGCGCCGCCTCGAGCTGGTCGTGCGCGCTCTCGGTGTAGTGCGTGACACCCATCAGCCGGATGCGGCCTTCCTTCTTCCAGGCGCGCAGCGACTCCAGGTGCACCTGCCAGTCCACCAGATTGTGGATCTGCATCAGGTCGATGCGGTCGGTGTGGAACAGCTTCAGCGACTGCTCCATCTGCGCGAGGCCGGTGGCGCGGCCCGAGGTCCAGACCTTGGTCGCGATGAAGGTCTTGTCGCGTACGCCCAGCGACTGGATCACGTCACCGGCCACGCCTTCGGAACGGCCGTACATCGGCGAGCTGTCGATCACCGAGCCGCCGGCGTCCAGCAAGGTGCGAACCACTTCGGCCAGCGGCGCGCGCTCGGCCGCGGCGCTGCCGACGTCGAAGGTCTGCCAGGTGCCGACGCCGACCACGCCCAGCATCTCGCCCGTCGAAGGAACCTTGCGTTTGTGCATGAGCGTGCCTGCCTGTGCGAAGACGG
>CAIMEE010000289.1 GCA_903839865.1 Enhydrobacter aerosaccus
CGAAGGGCTGAGACGTCTTGCTGTAGGCCCGAAGATTGCCCAGTGTGCTTGAAGCGAACCGGATGTCCGGTTTTCCTCTGTCTCACGGTCGCGGTCGAGCGTCGTTCCATGCGAACGGTATCCTCGACCTTAAGGCTCACAACATCACAGCCCAGTAGTTTGCTGTCGATCGCCACGTTGAACATGGCCAATTCCCCGAGGAGTCCGTCGACTTGGAATTTGGTTCGAATTGACCAAACGTTCTTTGTCCGAAGAGGCCGCTTCGATCCAATCATCTTGCCTTTTCCCGGGGCTTGCGACAGGCTTTCCTGGCTACGGTTGGGCGTGATTTCCATGCTACATCTCCTCTGGTTAGAGAGGTCGAGCAGCATGCGCCGTCGGAACGGCGCGGCGAGGTCCGGTCCTGACCCAGAGCGGACATTCGGTCGGTCTGAAAGGCGCGAAGTATACCCCTGAGTGCTGGCGGATGGAACGACTGGCTTATCGCAGCGTTGGAGCAGAACAGCCGTCGTATCCCAAAACCATTCGAGATCACTCGTCATGAAATTCGCCCCCCTGGCGCTCACCGCCGCCATTGCCGGAATCCTTGGATTTGCGCCGGGCAGCTTTGCCCAGTCGCCGGATAGGGACGTTCGCGATCACCGGTCTGATCGGGGTTCAGGGCGGGGCGATAACGATTGGCGCAATGATCGCGCCCCGTTGGACGATCGCGACCGGGATTCCCGCCGCGGCAAGCATGCAGAAAGCGACCGCGAAGACGGGCAGCTCGGCCAAGACCGCGGCCGGCATCACACGGGAGAGATGGGCGATCACATGGGGCAAATGGGCCGCATGGCCGGGGGTCAAATGCAGCGCGGCGCTCGCTTTCGCATCGAGAGTGGCGATGCTCGGATCGACATCCAGTGTCCGGCGCAGATCGAAGTCGACAGATGCGTTCAGGCGGCAGAACAGTTATTCGACCGGCTCGGAAGGCGCGCCGACGGCCCGCAATCGGTCCCGGGGACATCTGGCTCGGGTAGCCCCCTCCAAACCCCTCCCGGTACGCCAACTCCTGGCCGGTAACGGCGGCGGTTAGCTGGCAGCAAAAGCATCTTCACCCCCTAGGCTTGCGAGCGATCGACCGCAAGACATCCGGTCGTGTGCAAGCGCCGCAATTCTCGATATTGGGGCCTTGGCCAGGGAAGACGCCGACTGAGAAGTTCGCCGAATGTGTTGCAGCGATCGGTTGAACCCGCCACCCAAAGCAGACATCGGGACCAAATTGCAGCATCCAGCGTAGTGACGCGTTGTTCGCGCGGATCGGCTGGCGTGAACCCAGCACGCTGCTCGGCGATTTTAGCAGTCCGTCTTTCAGCTTTGAATCGGTTAGGACCGTGCGACAAGCCGGTAGGCTAGGGCGGCGCGGGCGCAAGGTGAAGCCGCAGTCGGATGATGCGCCGCCTCGTGCAGACACGAGACCTAGCCCGAATTATTCATGACTAGCAGGCGGATGTGTCTTAAAGCTCTGATTCAG
>CAIMEE010000290.1 GCA_903839865.1 Enhydrobacter aerosaccus
CCTAGGTCGGGTCCCGCGTGGCGGTGCGGCGCAAAGTCAGCGTCATTTCGTTTCTTCGTGTTTCGCGCGCAAGCATGCCGTGCAGGTTGCGGCAGTCAAGGGGACGGCGGTGCATCGTGGCGAGTTACAGGGTGCACGCGGCGTTGGTCACGCTGTTGCTGCCCCTGGTACGGAAGGCTGAGGGCGATCTCTCTCGCTGTGTCCTGCAATCCTTCGAGATGGCGCACGCGTTGATCAGTCCTGCTCCGCCAGCCACTTCCGGGCGGCGTGGATGTCGCCGAAGATTTTCACCGGGCGCGTGTCGGCGGGCGGCACGAGGGCGTAGAGATCCGCCAGACGTGTCGTCACGTCGGGGCCCGCGACCACGGCGAAGGCGCCGGCCTGCTTGCCGTAGCGCGCGTGATAGGCGGCGAGGCGCTTGCCGAAGGTCTCGCGCTCCATCGGCATCAGGTTCGCCTGGCCCACGGTGCAATCGAAGATCTTCGCATAGCCGACAGCCTTGGCCTTCTCGACATCGTCGAGATAGCCCATCAGGTCGGCGAGCGTCACCTCGCCCTCGGTCCGGCCGACCATCGTGCGGTCGAGATGATAGAACGTCACATAAATCGGCACATACGCCCCCAGCACACGAGTTGAGTGTGGGGCACTACTTCGCAACCTGCAATCGCAGCATTGTTTTAATCGTGAGCGCCGGCTGAAGAGTTTGTAACGAACACTCGCTCACGTGCAGATGTTCGAAGTTCCCCGCCGGCCGGCGAAATTACAACGCGGGGTCGGCCAGGTCGAATTGCGGGTTGTCGAGGTCGAGCAGGCGATAGGCTTCCTCGAGCGTCGCCACGATGGTGGGCTGGCTGTGCCCTGCGGCGCGACGCTGCTCGGCCAGGCGGGCCGCCCATTCGGCGCCCGCTGCGCCCGGTGGCGCCACCACGACCCTCTGGCCTTCGATGATCGCCGGCCGCTGGCCGCGCTGGTTGATCCTGCTGACCGGCACCGCGAGCGCCACGACCTCGCTGAAGTCGTACAGTCCGCGCACCGGACGTTCACCCGCCATCAGCCCGGCAAGGAAGAGCAGCACGGAGAGATCGTGCGCGTCGAGGTCCTCGGAGCTGAGCACGCCTGAGATCTTCGTCATGACGACGTTGTGCCGGCGCTCGTAGTAAAGGGAAATCACGTCAGCTCACTGATCCGTTTCATCCGCCGACAGGGAACGGAAAATTGATACCGACGCCGACATCGGCGGAGACTAGATCACGCGCGCGTGAGCGGTAAAGCAAAGCTTCGTTCAGAGACTCTGCTTGTTTCCAGTGAGTGCAAACGCGGCGAGCAGGACCACCGTGCCACCCAACCACAAGAGCAGCGCGGGAAGCGATTCATGGCCGATGAAGACCAGCGCCACGCAGGACAGGGTGAGGGCGAGGTGCAGGACGGCGTAGATAACCAGATGAGCGAAGGTGAAGTAGGAACGATAGTGCTCGGCGATCTCTTCGCGCGTGGGATGATGAGGAATGTCCGACATGACGTTCTCCCCGATCGTTGTCGACTGAAGGTTAAAGCACTCCGGCGATCATCAGCACGAAAGCGACGACGAACAGCAGCGACACGAAACGGAATGCGCCGAGCGATAGGTCGTGGATCTCGCCTTCCCGCGGTTCCATGAGGGCGCGTTCGCTGTTGTCCTGCATCGTGCTCTCCGGCCCGGGAACGCCCCGGTACTGAATTAAACCCGCCCGAACGCCGGGGGTTGCACGCCGAACACAAGAAACCCTCACGGCCCAAACGAGGGTAAGGGCCGTGAGGGTGAGGACGCCGGGAGGGGAGTCCCGGCGCACTCCGCTCGTGCTGCGGTTACTTGGAGGGAGCGGTGCCGATGCTGACGCCCGCGCCGGTCGAGGAGCCGGCACCGACGCCGGTGCTCGTTCCGCCCGGACCAGTGCTCGTGCCGGTGCCCAGGGTGATGCCGTTGCTGGCGCCAACGCCCGCGCTGGTGCCGCCCACCTTCGCGCCGGCGCCTGCGCCGGTGTTCAGGTTGGTCGACGTGCCGGTCGAAGGTGAATTGGTCGTTCCGGTGCTCGTGCCGATGCCCGTGCTGCCGCCGACGCTGGTGCCGGCGCCGATGCCGGTCGTCTGCGCGTGGGCGGACACGCCCGCGACGGACAGCGCGATCGCGGCGACCGGCGCCATAATGAGGGCAAACTTCTTCATGCGATCCTCCTGTTGCTTGTTGTGGGGAATCAACACGCGGGAGGGAGCCGGGGTTGCATCACGCGGCGATGTCGATCGTGCGCCGGCCGATAACGCCCCGCAGACGGCGATAATCGGCGGCTGCGACCAGAAAGCAGCGCCAGGCCAGCCGCCGCCGCACGAGGTAGGCGCCGATGTCGCCGGCGGTCGCGTCGGCCGCCTCGGCCCACTCCTGGCGGTGGCTCTCGGGCCGGCCGCCATCGACGGCCGCGGCGCGCAGCCGGCGAAGCGTGCGCAACAGC
>CAIMEE010000291.1 GCA_903839865.1 Enhydrobacter aerosaccus
ACCCTGCGTGGCCTCGAGGCCTGCTTTAGCAGCCAATGCAGCATTGTCAGGCCCCCGACCTTGAGGGCACCGCGCGCGATCCAGCGCTTGAGGGAGTGTTGCGGGGGATTGGAAACATAGTACTCCTTGCCTCCCCACATGCGATAGGCATCAAGCAGGAACGGCATGAGTTCCTGCGCATCGGGCACGCCGGCAAGTCCGATCAGCAATGTCATGAAGCCGTTGCGCATTGCCTCGGCACAAACCTGATGCCCAGGATGCGACAGCAGCAGTTGTGACCACTTCAGCCGGTAGCGCGCGGCGGAAAGTAGGCTGCGGAGGGTGCCGCTTCCGGCAACTCGCTGGCCGGAGTGCGCCCGGTAGTAAGCCATGCCGATCGGCCGTCCGACGATCTGCGCACCCGCCAGGACAGCGCTGCCAAAGAAGTCGACGTCACCGTTCGTGAAAAGCTGTTCGTCCCAGAGCACAGTCTTGAAAATACTGCGAGGCCAAAGTGCGGAAGACGTCCACACTGAACCTTCGCCTTGCGGCTCGAGAAACTCCGCGAGCGTTTCCATGGCGGACCGGCTGGGCGGCGCGCACATGATCGGTCCGAGTTGGATGCCGGACGGCGTCGCTACAAACCGTCGCCACTGACCGGAGACGACATGGCCCTCAGGCACTTCCTTTGCGGCGGTAACAAGCTCCTTGACGTGATCCCCATGGAGCAGATCGTCGTCGTCGAGGAATAGGACCCAATCGCCGTCACTGGCGGCGATGCCGGCGTTGCGGGCGCCACCTGGGCCGTGGGGCACGTCGTGGCGAACGACCCTCATCTCGGGAAATTCGCTGGCAAGCATTCGGGCCGTGCCGTCAGTCGACGCTTCATCGACGACGACGATCTCGATGTTCTGCCACGACTGCGCGCGCGCGCTGCGCAACGTTTGACGCAGAATGTCGCGCCGATTCCGGGTCGGCACCACGATCGAGACTTTATCGCTCACGCGCCCACGTGCTCCTCGGCGCACCGTGTACCGTGATGCATACCCCGGGCCGCGCCCAGGATGCAGGATCGAAGATTGCAGTTCATGCTTTCGAAGCCATTCGTCCCATACCTATGCTATTGAAATTGGACGAACTTCAAGCGTGGGACAAGCTTTTGCGCCTTCTCCATGTCGTCCCGACGTATTTGCCCGCAGTACGCTACGGGGGCCCCATTCGGTCGGTGCACTCCCTCTGCCGTGAACTGGCGGTGCAGGGCCACGATGTCCATGTCTTCACGACGAATGTCGATGGCCCGGGCAACAGCGCGGTTCCACTTGGTCGGCCTGTCGACGTTGAAGGGGTGCAGGTGACCTATTTCCCGAGCAGCGTCCTCAGGCGACTTTATTGGTCACCGCCCTTGAGACGGGCCTTACAGTCTAGAGTGGGGGAATTCGATCTCGTCCACGTGCATGCCGTCTTCCTGTGGCCGACCTGGGCCGCCGCACGCGCCGCACGGGCACGTCGCTTGCCCTATATCGTGTCGCCCCGAGGGATGCTGGTACCGGAATTGATTCGTCGCAAGAGCCGCTGGATAAAGCAGGCTTGGATCGCCTTGATAGAGCGGAAGAACATTGAAGCTGCCGCTGCGGTGCATACCACTTCGACGGTGGAAGCCGAACACCTTCGCAGCTTTGGCTGGTCGCTGCCACCGGTAGCGACCATTCCTCACGGTGTCGACGATCCACCGCCATCATCTGGCGCTGAACTCTCGGCGGATGTCGCATCGGTCGTCGCGAACGGCCCGATCGTGCTGGCGTTGGGTCGGATCAGCTGGGAGAAGGGGCTGGATCGGCTGATTGCGGCTTTGCCGCAGTCGAGCGCTGCCAAGGTCGTAATTGCGGGTGCTGATGCGGGTGGCTACGCGGACCAGCTCTCGGCGGAAGCGCGCCGCCTTGGCGTCGCTGACCGGGTCAGTATTCTGCCGCGTTTCATTGATGGTGCCGACAAGGAAGCGCTCTTCGCCGCAGCGCAGGTGTTTGCCATGACGTCTCTGTCGGAGAATTTCGGCATTGCGGCGTTCGAGGCGATGCGGCGGGGCGTGCCCGTTCTCGCGACCCCGGACGTCGGCATGGCCGAAATCGTACGGGAGGTTACCGCGGGCGTGGTGGTCGATCCCTCGCCGGCGGGCATCGCGAGCGGTCTGAGTTCACTGTTGAGCGACGCTGTTGCGAGCCGGGCGATGGGCGAAGCGGGGCGTTCCCACGTGATAGCGCATTATAGCTGGCAGGCTGTTGCCCGGCGCATGGAGGATTTGTACCGCTCTGTTCTTACTTCCAATAGTGCAAGAGGTGCGGCGACATGAGCGAGTTGCTGGAGCGCAGTCCATTCGATCCAGGTTCCGAGCGCAGGATCGTCATTATCGCGGACTGGTTGCCGCCCGATGTTGGGGCTGTCGGCCAGTACATGCAGATGCGCGCCAGAGCGTTCGCCGCCCAGGGCCACGCCGTCACGCTTGTCGGCCTGTCGTCCAAGGCGCCTTCGGCGACTAACGAGAAAATCGGCGCTGGCAGTCTCACGGAGATTCGTTTGGCCGCGCGACCGGTGCCGCGCGATTCGCTCTTTGGCCGTCTGCTTTGGACGGTGTGGATCAATCTTCGTCTTGTGTGGCGTGCGTATGGCGAGCTGCGTGTTGCGGACGGCATTCTTTTCACGGGCTCACCTCCGTTCCTTATCCACCTTCTGGTTCCGCTGAAGTGGCTGTGGAAGGGCAAGCTGATCTATCGCATCACCGATTTTCATCCCGAGTGTTTGATTGCTGCGCACGAGGGCCGTTCGAGCCTGCTCGCCGCTCTGCTGGCAATAACCAACCTTTGGCGGCGACGCGTCGATGGCTTCGAAGTGCTGGGCGAAGACCAACTTCGTCGCCTGCTCGACACCGGTATTCCAGAGAACCGGATCGCCCTTGTGCGCGACGGATCGCCGGTAACGTTCCCGGTCGGATTGACGCCTGAAGTTTTGCCACGCGAACTCGCCGGCCACTTCGTTTTGCTCTACTCCGGCAACTATGGGGTCGCCCACGAGGTCGATACTGTTTTCGAGGGCTACCGTCGGCACCACCAGGAGGGATCGGGGCGAGTTTGGCTGTGGCTCAGTGCAGCGGGAAGTGGAACTGAGGAGCTCGTGCGGCGATTCGCAGCGGCTGAGCTTCCCTTTCACCGGTCGGCTCCTGTGCCTTTGGAGCGTCTATCCGGCCTCTTAGTGTCTCCGGATGCGCATCTTGTGACGCTGAAGGACAGCTTTGTCGGTTTTGTGATGCCCTCGAAAATCTACGCCTGCATCGAGTCAGGCCGGCCGATCGTTTTTGTCGGCAATGCGGCCTCTGACGTGGACCTGCTCGCCCGTGGGGCAAAACAAGCTTATTGGCAGGTATCGTGCGGGGATCCCGCCGGATTTGCCGCCTCCCTGGAAGATTTGGCGAACAAATCCGATAAATCCCTTCGCCCGGTTGGCGCGTAAATTGGGCGAAAGGGGCCCGAGTTGGGCGTGGGGAGCGCCTGCAAAGAAACAATTGATAGTGTCCGAGCATGATTGATTGCTTGGAATCTCTGCAGAATTTCGCTATTTTATGCACAGACTTGGGATGAGCGTCCTGCGGGCAGCGGGCGTGGCCAAGTCGGATTTGCGGGTTCTCATTCTGAATTTGCTCGATAGGCGCAACGGACTAGGTGAGATTTATGAATAAAATTGCACTTAGGACGCAGGCTCTGACCGCTGCGCTCAGCCTGTTTTGCAGTAGCGTTGCGTTCGCCCAAGGGCAGAGTGAGAGCATTCGTCAGCTGGAGCCTGCGGGCCCTCTTGCTGGCGACGCGCTGCGCGGCGATCGCCCGACTTCCGATGGCGCCTCGCGTCAGGTGGGTGATGTTGTGCAAGGATCTGGACCGCTTCAAGGGGCGGGTCCGCTTCAGGGAGCAGGGCCACTCCAGGGTGCTGGTCCGCTTCAGGGCGCCGGACCATTGCAAGGCGCTGGTCCATTGCTAGGCGTTGGGCCGCTTCAGGGAGCGGGTTCAGTGTTCGGCGTCGGGGCTCTTCAGGGGGCTGCCCCCGTGATCGAGGGGGGGGCTGTGGCGGTAACCGGCCCCGTCAACATCGATATCGGTGCGCCACCGTCGGCCGCTCAGACCATCCAGCTCGTTTCGTTGCCGTCGACGATTCCTCTCGCGCCGCCGTCGCTGCCGCCTGAGCTTAGCCCGACGCCGGCGCCTACGCCGGGAACTGGTCCCGCTCCGACGCCCCTTCCGACGCCGCCGACAAGTGGCCCTCCGCCGTCCGATCCGCCGACGCTACAGCCGCCGCCTTTGAATGTGTGCCTTACCTGCGTGACAACGCCGCCGCCGCCCACGCCGCAGCCGTCGGTGCAGTCCAAATCTTCTCAAAGTTAATCGTTTGGAACCGTGCACACGTTTTTCCAACCGACGATGCGACCAATGCCGGGATGGCCAGCAACGCCCATGACTGTCAGTGCGAGCCGCGTACAGTATATTTGGTCGCCAATTCTGGGCTGGGCATTGTTAACGTGCTCTGCCTCGCTGGCGTTGGCACAGGTTGGCGTCGCCGTGCCGGGTGTTTCCGACACGCCGGTTACGTCGAGTGATCAAACGACCAATGCGCCGGGGGATCAGACGGGGGGCACCTCCACGCCTAGCACCGCTGGAGGGCTTTCGCCGATAGTGACTCCGGCGCCGGTTGCGCGCCCGAATACCTTTGGCGATATCGCCTTGCCGGCGGGGACGACGGTTGCGAATCCATCGACCCAATTGATCCCCGGTCTTAGCGATACCTTGGGCGGAGCCGCGACCAGCATATACGGCGGAGGTGCCAACGGGATATCGCTCGCCGGTTTCTCGGGTGGTGGCGCCCCGGGCGGCGATGAACTGGGCATCTCGGTGGGCTCGTTTCGGCTTTACCCGGCGATCGACATCACGACCGGTGCCGATAACAACGTGTTCGCCACGAATAATGTGGGTACTGCCACGACGACGCCGACGACGACACCGACTCTCTCTCTCTCGACGGTCGTCGCGCCAAGTTTGGCGCTTCGCTCGGACTGGCTCAATCATTCGATCAATTTCATGCTGGGCGGCGGCTTCGGTTTTTATGCCAGTGCGCCGACACAGAATTATCAGAACTATTTCCTAATCGTTGATGGCAGGATCGACGTTCGGGAAGATATGGCGCTGGCTTATTCGTTTGGTTATCGGCGCGCCACCGAGGCCCTTGGAACGGCCAACGTTGCCTTCGCTCAAGCACCGACCGTAGCGGAATCGTTTCCGGTGACGTTGGCGCTGACAAAAAGGTTCAACCGATTTTCCTTCGAAGTCGGTGGAGGCGCGACAAGGTTATGGTTCCAAGACCACAGCACAATTACGTCCGGGGGGCTGGATGCCCAAAGTCGCAATCGCAACGCCTACGAAGAACATCTTCGCTTTGGCTATGATCTTACAGAAGACGTGACCCTTTTTGTCACGCCGTCAATCACTCAGACCCGTTACGATCTTAATCCCGATACACTCGGACAGACGCGCGATTCCAGCACCGCTGCACTGGGCTTTGGCGCGTCGTGGGTCATCAATCCGACCAGCACGATATTCGGCAATATCGGCTATGCGTCTTCATCCGGAGCCATGGGAAGTACATCGGCCATTACCTTTGCGCTGGGGGGCGCCTGGAACGGGTACACACCGTTGTCCATACGGCCTAGCCTGTCGCGTGGAATTACCGAAACGGCGCTTTCTGCATACCGTAATACGGTCACGACAACACTTGGTGTCGAGTACTCCTATCAGGTTTTCGACGAGTTCGCGTTGGTAGGAGGATTCTCCTACTCGCTCGCCGATTATCAGCCGGCGGATCCGGGGACGCTGGGGACGGCGCCGCCTGCAGGAGCGCGAACGGATGCGTTCGCCCGTGGTTCAATCGGGTTCCTTTGGAATCCGAGGCCGCAGTTCTCTTTTGGGCCGATTTTCGAGTATACGCAGGGTTCGTCAACGGACCCGACCGGTCCGGCATATACCCGGCAACTTCTCTCCATTCGACTTAGCGCAAGACGGTGATGTAGTGCAGTGTTTCAAGAAAAGCCCTCTTAGCGAGGCACGGAAGAGCCGCAATGTTGCGACGTCGGCTGTCGTCGTTCTGGCGCTGCTCGGGATGACCGCATGTGGCGACAGGACAACCGGCGTGACCCAGTTGCCCGTCCCTCCGGCTCGTGACGTCGTAGCCTTCACGAGCGCTCCACCTGCGAACGGGCCGCCTGACGCGCCCACGAACGATTGCAAGAAGGGCGGCGGCGGTGCTTACCGACTGGGAGCTGGTGATCGCGTACGCGTAATCGTGCCGGCCGACCCCGATATTTCGAGCGACTACGAGGTCAATTCGAGCGGCGCCATTACCGCGCGCCGACTGGGCGCGGTTCCGGTCGTGGGACTGTCGGTTAGCGATCTCGAAGCTCGGCTTTTGCAGCGCTATCGCGACGCGCGTTATTTCACTGGCTCAAGCGTTCTTAGTGTCGAGCTGATCAGCACGCGTCCGTTCTACATGATCGGCGAAATCGGACGGCAGGGATCCTTCCCATATGTGTCGTGCCTTCGGGTGATTCAGGCCGTCGCGCTGGCGGGCGGATTTACCCGCCGCGCCTCGCGCAACTACATAACGATCAAGCGCTTCTTCTCTGAATCTTCCGAGGAAGAGTATGTGACAGAAGACACGCTGGTCGAGCCTGGCGATGTTATTCGTGTTCCGGAGAGGTGGTTCTAGCCGGAGCGTCTGCGAACCGGCCTTGGGGTGTGGGACCCCAGGACCGGAATTCAGCCCCCTCCATGTTGCCCGAATTGGCCGCAGGGAGTGGTGAAAATGTTTGAGAGTGTAGATTTTTGCGGCTTTTCTAGTCGTAGGATGGTGTGGAATGGGATCGTTACCTAAAGTCGACCGGATGGGAGAAGAGACAGGGCTCAACCGCCTTTCTGCGGCTGGGGATTCTGTTGGCACCACGCCCGTGAGGCCGGTCGACTCTCCCAATGAACTTTGGGAGTGGCTGCGGTTACTCAACCGGCGCAAGGCGCTGATTGTAGGTTCCGGCCTGGTTGCGGTCGTCCTGATGGCGTTGGTGATTGCGCAGGCGACGCCGATGTACAAGGCGTCGTCGCGCATCCTGATCGACACCCGCACCTTCAAAGTCGTGAGCACCGAAGCCGCTCTCTCCGGCGTCGATACCCTGAACATCGGAGCCATCCAGAGCGAGCTCGAAGTCATCCAGTCGGAGTTCCTTGTCGGCCGCGTGGTCGACCGCCTTGGTCTTGCATCCAACCCGGATTTCAATGGCACCCGTCCGCCGGG
>CAIMEE010000292.1 GCA_903839865.1 Enhydrobacter aerosaccus
CCGCCGGCGGTCTCGATCACCGACTTGATCTGCTCCAGCACATACTCGGTCTGCTTGGCCGCATCGCCGACGTGGACGACGTTGGTGTCCTTGTCGAGGGCCAGCGTGCCCGAGACATAGACGATGCCGTCGGCCAGCGTGCCGGGCGAGTACGGGGCCAGCGTTTTGCCAGTGCCGGCGGGAACGACGATTTTCATGGGCATCGAAGATCTCCTCAGACTTTGTGGGCGGGATTGGCGTTTGACTGCAGCGCGGCGCGGAACTCCTCGACCGAGGAGACCCAGCCGAAGAACTTCTCGATGTTGAACAGCGACGCCTTCTGCATGAAGTCGGGGCCGGCATGGTGCGTGGCGTCGTGCAGGACCACGCCGAAATATTCCAGGAAGAAGCCGTCGCGCAGGGTCGATTCCACGCAGACGTTGGTGGCGATGCCGGTGAACACCAGGGAGCGAATCCCCCGCGCGCGCAGCATGCTGTCGAGGTTGGTGTTGAAGAAGGCGCTGTAGCGCGGCTTGGAGATGATGATGTCGCCCTTCTGCGGCGGCAGTTCGTCGATCAGTTCGTAGTCCCAATCGCCCTTGTGCAGCAGCTTGCCCTTCAGCTCGGGCTTGGCGCGCATGGTCTTCATGGCGTTGGACTTGTAGTAGTTGGGCGAGCCCGGCCCGCCGCCTTCGCCTTCGTCGGAATCCCAGCCGTTCTGGAAATAGATCACCTGCACGCCGGCCGCGCGTGCTGCCTCGATCGCCTCCTTGATCTTGGCGATCGCGGGCGGCGCGCCGGAGATGTCGAAGCCTGCCAGGTCGAGGTAGCCGCCGGGCGAGGCGTAGGCGTTCTGCATGTCGACGACGATGAGGGCCGTCTCCGACGGCTTGATCAGCATCGGCTCGGGCCGCGCCTCGAGATAGCGCCCTGCCGGATCGTCCGGCGCGAAGTAGCTGACGGGCTTGGTCATTCGGCGGCCTTGGGGCTGGAGGGGGCAACAAGAGAGGGAGCATCGGACTTGATATGGCTGCGCGACTTCATCAGCGGCTGGATACGCTCGCCGAATTCCTTCGTGCCGCTCACGAACTCGTCGAACGTCAGCAGCACGCCCGCCATGCCGGGGATGCCCGCGATCTCGTCCATCATGCGCGCCACCGAGGCGTAGGAGCCGCACAAGAGGCCGATGTTGAGATTGACGTTGCTCACCTCGGACGACATGTGACGCACGTTGGTGTCGGCGCCCGACTTGGTATCGGCCGAGCTCTGGGCGGTGAGCCATTTCAGCGCCTCATGGTCGGCGCCCGACTTGTAGAGGCGCCACTTGGCCAGCGCCTCCTCGTCGGTTTCGCCCGCGATGATCATGAACAGCCCGTAGGTCGCGACCTTGCGGCCGGAGGTAGCGCTTGCCTTCTGCAGGCGCTCGACGGTCGTCGTGCAGGCGGTCGGCGTGTTGAAGCCCATGCCGAAGACGAAGTTGTAGTCGGCGTGCTTGGCGATGAAGGCCATGCCGGCGTCGCTCTGGCCGGCCGAGATCAGCTTGATCGGCGCTTGAGGCTTGGGCAGCAGGCGGCAATCTTCCATCTGGAAGTGCTTGCCCTTGAAATTGCTGGCGCCCGTCTCCCACAGCTCGCGCATGATCGTCACATACTCGGCGGCGTACTCGTAGCGCTGGACGAAGTACTCGTCGCCCGGCCACAGGCCCATCTGCGAATACTCCGGACGCTGCCAGCCGGTGATGACGTTCAGTCCGAACCGCCCACCGGAGATCGAGTCGATCGTCACCGCCATGCGGGCGGCGATCGCGGGCGGAATGGCGAGCGTCGGCACCGTGGCGTAGAGCTTGATGCGCGACGTGACCGCCGCGAGCCCCGCCATCAGCGTGAAGGATTCGAGATTCTGGTCCCAGAAGCCGCTCTCGCCGCCGAAGCCGCGCAGCTTGATCATCGACAGGACGAAGTCCAAGCCGAAGCGCTCGGCGTTCAGCGTGGTCTGCTTGTTGAGTTCGAAGCTCGGATTGTATTGCGGCGAGGTCGTCGAGACGATCCAGCCGTTCCTGCCGATCGGAATGAAGACGCCGATTTCCATGTGGTGAACTCCTCTGGCGATCCTGCAGCAAAAGACGGACCAGATGGTCCATACTCCGTCAGTTACGAAAAGTGACCGTTAAAATAGCGGGAATATAGCGGGCGTCTCCCGAAGCTGATCCTTCGACCCGGCCAGCATAGCTGCGTCCCCACAACTCCCCTATTACGGTCGTTACTGACAAGAAAAGCCAATAAAGACGCGACGGTTCCCGCTTAGGATCGCCCCATGACCGAGCCCAAACTGCCCGCTTTCGACCCCCGCCGGATCGCCGAGAGCAACACCACCTCTTACCCGGAAAGATTCAAGGCGTTGAACAGCCGACGCTGGAATCGCCGTCTCGGCGATCACGTCGGCCTCAAGAATTTCGGCGTGAACCTGACGCGGATCGAACCCGGCGCACAGACCTCGGCGCGGCACGCACACTCCAGGCAGGACGAGTTCATCTGGGTGATCGAGGGCGAGGTCGTGCTCGAGACCAACGAGGGCGCGCAGACCCTGCGGCCCGGCATGTGCGCGGGCTTCGCGGCGGGCGACGGCAATGCCCATCGCTTCGTCAACAAGACCGACAAGGATGTGCTGCTCCTGATCGTCGGCGACCGCACGCCGTTCGACGAGGTCACCTACCCCGACATCGACAACCATGCGAAGGCCGGTGCCGACGGCAAGTACGTCCACACGAAGAAGGACGGGACGCCACACTGAGCGTCGTATGGGTCAGCCTACGATGCGCTTGCGCGACGCAGCCACCATCGATGCGGCACGTTCGGGGTCGAATCCCGCCAACACACCTCCTCTCATCCGGATGTTGCCGTCGACCATGACCGTGTCGATGTCGCGCGGACTGGTCTGCAGCAAAACGTGGGCGCAGGCGTCCGGTCCGATCGAATCGCCGAATGGACCCTTATCGATCAGGACGATGTCGGCACGCTTGCCGGGCGTCAGCGAGCCGATCCTGTCGTCGAGGCCCAGCACGCGCGCAGCCACGATGGTCGCGATCTCGATCAGCTTGCGCGGCGTCAGCAACGGCAGGCCGGGACGCGGCACCGGTCGGCGGCCGAGCACCGTCGAGAAGCTGCGCTCCATGGCGCCGTCGACGAAGCCACCGACGTTGAACATGATGCGAAGCTGACCCAGCGTATCGGTCGCCACGCTGCACGGGACGTCGCAGCCGAACACGACGTCGATGCCGCGCTCCATCGCGCGGCGCACGACGTCGGCCGGCGTGCCATTCACGTCGGCGGTCGGCGTGAAGCAGAGCGGCATGCCGGCCGTGGCCATCGCGTCGAGCTCGGCGTTGCTCAGCAGATTGCCGTGGACGGCGGAGAAGTCGGGCCCCAGCAGCCCATCGGCGTGCAGCGACGCGACAGCGCCGATCTCGTTCACGTGGATGCAGCTCGGAGCCTTGTAGCCGCGCGCGAAGGCGAGCTGGCGCGCGATGTCCGGCGAGCCGATCGAATCGGTGCCGAAGCCGATGCTCGTGAGGCTCTCCGGATTGTGGAAGGTCTCGTAGACCCGCTTGCCCTCGGCCAGGCGCTCATCGAGCGTCTTGAAGGTGTCGCCGGGCGGGCTCATGAACGAGTGCTCGAACAGGTGCCGGATGCCGCTTTGCTGCAGCGCCTTGATCGAGGCGTCGGCATACCCCGGCCCGTGGATGTTGTGGCAATAGTCGACGATGGTCGTGGTGCCGTAGGACAATGCCTCGTGCGCGCCGATGTAGGCCGCGTTGTAATTGTCCTCGGCCGTATAGCCGCGGCGCCACGGCAACAGCTTGGTGCCGTAGGTGCCGTCCCACAGATCGGGCACGGAGCCGCGCAGCACCGTCTGCCACAGGCAGGTGTGGGCATCGACGATGCCGGGCAGCGCGATCATGTTGCCGGCGTCGATCGTCTCGGCATCGGCAGCCGAAAGCGACGGCCCGACGGCGGCGATGGCGCCATTGTCGACCAGGATGTCGGCGGAGGCGAAATCGCCCAGCTTCGCGTCCATCGTGACGACCTGCGCGCCCTTGATCAGAGTCTTTCCGGCCATCGAACTCTCCTCTTAGCGCCCGTGCGCGACCTGCAGGCGCTTCTCGCGCAGGCGGCTCCATTGCGACATGCCGAAACAGGCGAACCAGTAGATCGCGCCCGCGAAGACATAGGCTTCCATGTTCATGCCGACCCAGTTGGGGTCGGCCAGCGCGGCCTGGGCGATGCCCAGCAGGTCGAACAGCGAGACGATCAGCACGAGCGTCGTGCTCTTGAACAGGGAGATGAATTCGTTGGTCATCGCCGGCAGCGCGATCCGCAGCGCCTGCGGCAGCACTATCATGCGCTGGATGCGCCAGTAGCCCAGGCCCAGCGCTTGGGCGGCCTCCGCCTGCCCCTCGGGCAGCGCCTGCAGGCCGCCGCGCACGGCTTCCGCCATGTAGGCCGCGACGACGAAGGCCAGGCCCAGGATGGCGCGCGCCAGCTTGTCGACGTCGAAGCCCGCCGGCATGATCAGCGGCAACAGCAGCGAGGCCAGGAAGATCACGGTGATGATCGGCACGCCGCGCCAGAACTCGATGAACACGACCGAGGCAAAGCGGATCAGCGGCAGGCGCGAGCGGCGTCCCATCGCGAGCAGGATGCCGAGCGGCACGGCGATCAGGCCGGCATAGACCGTGAGCACCATGGTCAGCATCAGCCCGCCCCACTCGCGCGACTCGACGACCGGGATGCCGAGGCCGCCATGCAGCAGCCACAGGCCGAGGAGCGGCAGGATCGTGACGCTGGCGAGCGCAAACCAGCGGCGTTGCGGCAGGCCGCGCCACGAGAGCAGCCCCGCCGTCAGCACTATCAGCGCGCCCGCGAGGTCGACCCGCCAGCGCAGCGGCACGGGATACTGGCCGTACATGAACTGGCCGAAGCGTGCGCGGATGAAGACCCAGCAGGCGCCGTCGCTCTTGCAGGCCTCGCGCGAGGTGCCGTTCCAGGTCGCGTTGATCAGCGCCCACTCCACCAGCGGCACGCAAAGGCGCAAGATGATCGCGAGACACACCAGCGAGATGACCGCATCGAGCGGCGTGGCGAACAGGCGCTCCTTGAGCCGGCTCATCGCGTCACCAGCCGGTGGCGTGCGTTGTACCAGTTCATGAACAGCGACACCGCGATGCTGAGCGTCAGGTAGATCGCCAGCGTGATGGCGATGATCTCGATCGACTGCCCAGTCGACACCAGAGCCGAGCCCATGAACACGGCCACGATCTCGGGGTACGCGATGGCGGCGCCGAACGAGGAATTCTTGATCAGGTTGAGATACTGGCTGGTGATCGGCGGGATGATCACGGGCATGGCCTGCGGGATCACGACCAGGCGCAGGATGCGGCCCTGCGTCAGGCCGAGCGCCCGGGCGGCATCGATCTGGCCCTGCCGCACCGACAGGACGCCGCCGCGCACGACCTCGGCGATGAAGCCCGCCGTGTAGGTCGACAGCGCGGCAAACAGCGCCACGAACTCCGGCACCAGCACGAAGCCGCCGCGATAGTTGAAGCCGCGCAGGGTGGGCACGTCCCAGCTCGTGGCCATGCCCGCTGTGACCAGCGCCGCGATCGGCAGCGCGCCGCAGAGGACGAAGCCCACCGGCCAGACCGGAAAGTCGAGGCCGGTGCGCGCCTGCCGCGCGGCAGCCCAGCGCGAAAGTCCGTATTGCGCGACGATCAGAGCGACGACGACCAGCAGCGCGATGCGCAGTCCGGCCACGTCGTTGGGCGTCGGGATCGAGAGTCCCCGGCGGTTGAGGAAGATCACGCCCAGGAAGTCGGCGCTCTCGCGCGGCGTCGGCAGGGCCGCGAGCACGCCGAAGTACCAGAACAGCACGAAGAACAGCAGCGGGATGTTGCGCACGAACTCGATGTAGAAGCCCGCCAGGGTCGACAGCAGCCAGTTGCGCGAGAGCCTGAGCAGCCCGACCGCAAAGCCAATGATCGTGGCCAATGCGATCGAGGCCGACGACACCAGCATCGTGTTGACGACGCCGGCCCACAGCAGGGCCAGGATATTGTCGGACGGCTTGTAGCCGGTGAGGTTGAACGGCACCTCGATGCCGGAGTCGCGCGTCAGGAACCTGAAGCCGGACGCGATGCCCGCCTTCACCATGTTCTGCGAGGCGTTCTGTACGAAGAACCAGACGACGGCGACCATCGCTACGGTCGCCGCCACCTGCCAGAGGATATCGCGAACCTTGCGGTCGCGGAGGAAACTCAGCAGCGAAGGCTCACTTGCCAGAGATCACTGGAACGGCGGGGTGAACAGCAGACCGCCCTTGGTCCACAGTTCGTTCTGGCCGCGCTTCAGCTTCAGCGCTGAGCCCATGCCGACCGTGCGCTCGAAGCTCTCGCCGTAGTTCCCGACCTGCTTGATGATGTTGTAGGCCCAGTCGTTGCTGATCCCCATCATCTCGCCGAACTTGCCCTCAACGCCCAGCAGGCGGCGGACTTCGGTGTTGGTCGACTTGGCCTTCATCTCGTCGACGTTCTTGGAGGTGATACCCAGCGCTTCGGCGGCGATCTGGGCGTTCAGCACCCAGCGCACAACCAACTGCCAGCGCTCGTCGCCCCAGCGCGTAGTCGGACCCTGCGGATCGTTGGAGATCACTTCGGTCAGGATCTGGTGCTCTTCCGGGTTCTTGAACTTGATGCGCTGGCCCGCCAGCGCGCCCACGCCCGCGGTGTAGGCGTCGCAACGGCCCTGGTCGTAGGCCGAGATCGCATCGTCGTTCTTCTGGAAGTTGATGATCGTGACCTTGAGGTTGCGCTCGCGGAACCAGTCGGCGGCGGTCTTCTCCTCGGTCGAGCCGGCGGCGACGCAGATCGTGCCGTCGGCGAGATCCTTGACCGCAGCAACCTTGGCCTTGGTGCGCACCACGAAGGTCTGGCCCTCGTAGAAGTTGATGCCCTGGAAGTTCACGCCGAGCGTGGCGTTGCGCGAGAAGGTGATGGTGGTGTTGCGCGCGAGCAGGTCGACCTGCTTGGACTGCAACACCGGCCAGCGCTGCTGCACCGAGGTCGGCGTGTACTTCACCTTGGTGGCATCGCCCAGCACGGCGGCGGCGAGCGACTTGCAATATTCGACGTCGAGGCCCGACCATTCGCCCTTGTCGTTGGCGAAGGAAAAGCCCGGCAGGCCGAGATGCACGCCGCATTCGATGTTGCCGCGCTTCTGGACGGCGTCGAGCGTCTCGCTGGGCACCAGGGTCTGGGCCATGGCCGGCATCGCCGCCACACAGGCCGCCGCGGCGACCAATCCGTAAAACTTCATTTGAAAACTCCCCTCAACAGGTGCTGCGCAATACCGTACAAGCCATCGCATGGCGAGTAAATTGCACCTCGAAACGGCGCTCCTGCCCGACGGCTGGCGCACCGATGTGGTCGTGACGGTCGAGCAGGGCGTCATCGCCGCCATCGACGCCGCCGGCAGCGGTCCGGCCGAGAGAATCTCGGGCATAACGGTGCCCGGGCTGCCCAATCTGCACAGCCACGCCTTCCAGCGCGCCATGGCCGGACTCACCGAGCGGCGCGGCAGCGAGGCCGATTCTTTCTGGACCTGGCGCGAGCAAATGTATCACTTCGTCGAGCGCCTCACGCCCGACGACCTCGAGGCCATCGCGGCCCTGGCCTATATGGAAATGCTCGAGGCCGGCTTCACCTCGGTCGCCGAGTTCCACTACCTGCATCACCAGCCCGATGGCCGGCCCTACGACAACATCGCCGAGATGTCGGAGCGGATCGTGGCCGCCGCCAACACCGTCGGCATCGGCCTCACCCTGCTGCCGGTGTTCTATCGACAGGGTGGCTTCGTGGGCAAACCACCCGGCGACGGCCAGCGCCGCTTCCTGAATACGCGCGACTCCTACGCGATGCTCATGGAGACCAAGGTGCCCGGCGGCGAGATCGGCATTGCGCCCCACTCACTGCGCGCCGTCACGCTCGACGATCTGAAATGGGCGGCAACAACCTTTGCCGGCAAGCCGTCGCATATCCACATCTCCGAGCAGACGCGCGAGGTCGACGATTGCCTCGCCGCGCATAGCAAGCGCCCGATCGACCTGTTCCTCGACACGATCGACGCGGGGCGAAACTGGTACCTGATCCATGCCACGCACGCCGATGCGGGGGAGATTTCCCGCATGGCCAAGGCCGGCGTGGTTGCGGGCCTCTGCCCGATTACGGAAGCCAATCTCGGCGACGGATTGTTCGACGTCCCGGCCTTCCTCGAACAGGGCGGCCGCTTCGGCATCGGTTCGGACTCCAACGTCCGCATCTCCGCTGCCGACGAGTTGCGTACGCTGGAATACGGTCAACGCCTGTTCCATCGCCGACGCAACGTACTTGGCCATCCGGACCGCTCGACCGGCCGCCATCTCTTCGAGGGCGCGCTGGATGGCAAGGGGTTGTCCGTCGGGCAGCGCGCCGACTTCGTCGTGCTCGACAGGAGCGGCCACGAAGGCGATGCCGTCATCGATTCCTGGATCTTCGCCAGCGACAACGCGGCGATCCAGTCCGTCTATCACGGTGGCGTTCCGGTCGTACAGAACGGCCGGCACAAGGACCGCGACGCGATCGCGGCATCCTACGGCCGGATCATGACGAAGCTCACCGGATAGAGCTACCTCTTCTCGATGTTCCAGAACACCGGCACGGGCGAGTGCACGGCGCCGGTGACGTTCCGCCGGATCGCCGCCGCGTCGGTATACTGACCAAGGAACGCATGCGTCGGGTTCTCGGCGGCGCGCAGCTGGATCTTTTCGACGATCTCCTTGCGCATGGCCTCGTCGGGCTCGTCCGCGAAGGCCTGGCGGAGCTTGGTGATCTCGTCGTCGCACGGCCAACCGAACCAGGCCTTGTCGCAATTGGCGCCGATGAAGTTGTAGGTCTGGGGGTCGAGCGAATCGACGCCGCCCGTCGAGGTGATCATCGCATTCCAGCCGCCCTTGTCCGGCGTCTCCTTGCGCGCGCGGCGGCTCACGACCGTCTGCCAGTCCGAGGACTGCATGTCGACCTTCATGCCGATCTTTTCCATGGCAGCCTTCGCGACCGGCGCCACGTTGGTCAGCACGTCGAGGTCGGTCGACTGCAGCAGCACCACGGGCGTGCCGTCGTAGCCGCCTTCCTTCAGCAATTCCTTCGCTTTTGCAATGTTGCCTTCGTACTTGTCCGCAAAGCCCGTCGTCGTGGCATAAGGCGTGTCGCAGATGAACATCGCCTTGCAGATCTTGTAGTACTCCGGGTCGCCGATCGTGGCGTCGAGTACGTCCTTCTGCATGAAGGCGTAGAGCAGTGCCTGGCGGATCTTCGCGTTGTCGAACGGCTTGAACAGCTGGTTGAAGCGGAAGATGTACTGGCCGCCCCACTTGATCAGCGTCACGAGCTCGATGTTCTTGTCCTTCCTCAGAAGGCCGTACAGATCGTGCGGCGGCTGGGAGATCATGTCGATCTCGTTGGCCAGCAACGCGTTCACCGCCGTCTGCTGGTCCGAAATCGCGAGCCACTCGACCCGGTCGACCTTAACCACCTTGCCGCCGGCCAGGCCCGAAGGCGGCTCGGCGCGCGGCTTGTAGTTCAGGTTCCGGACGTAGACGGTCTTGGCGCCCGCCCGGGTCTCGTCGGTCTTCAGGATGAAGGGGCCCGAGCCGATATAGTCCGTGATCTGCTTGTAGGGATCGGTCTCGGCCACGCGCTTTGGCATGATGTAGGTGCCGCCGGACGGCTTGGCGAGCGCCTGCAGCACGACGCCGGTCTTCTCCTTGAGCGTGAAGCGGAACGTCCTGGCGTCGATCGCTTCGGCCTTGGCCATCTTGCTGTAGAGGATCTGGCCCAGTGTATCGCGCGCCGACCAACGCTTGAGCGACGCCAGCACGTCTTCCGAGGTCACCGGCGCGCCATCGGAGAAGGCGAGCCCGTCACGGAGCGTGAAGGTCCAGACGAGTTTATCGTCCGACACATCCCACTTGTCGACCATCTGCGGCTTGATCTTGAGATCGCCGTCGAGCGCGAACAACGTGTCGTAGATCATGTAGGCGTGGTTGCGCACGATGAACGCCGTGGTCCAGATCGGATCGAAGATCTTCAGATCCGAGTTCATCACCACGCGCAGCGTCGTCTGGGCGTTTGCAAGGCCGGGCAGGCTAAGCGCAGCCACGGCAAGAAGGGCCAGTATCCGGTTTGCTTTCATCGGGCATCCTCCAGCACGAACCGTGCCGCCTTCTCCGCGATCATGATCGTGGGCGTATTTGTGTTGCCCGAAGTGATGGTCGGCATCACCGAGGCATCGACCACGCGCAGTCCCTGCAGCCCGAACACGCGCAGCCGTTCGTCCACCACCGCCATCGGGTCGGAGGGCAGCCCCATCTTGGCGGTGCCGACCGGATGGAAGATCGTGGTGCCGATGTCGCCCGCGGCCTTGGCGAGCGCAGCATCGTCGTCGCCGACCGACGGACCGGGCAGAAATTCCTCCGGATGGTAGGGCCTCAGCGCCGGCTGCTTCATCAGGCGGCGCGTCACGCGGATGGCGTCGGCCGCCACCTGACGGTCTTCCGGGGTCGACAGGTAGGCCGGCGCGATCATCGGCTTGTCGGCGGGATCGGCTGACCGGGCGCGGATCGTGCCTCGCGAGGTCGGCCGGAGATTGCAGGCGCTCACGGTGATCGCGGGAAAGCGATGCAGAGGCTCGCCGAACTTGTCGAGCGACAGTGGCTGGACGTGGAACTCGATATTGGCCCGTTCGTGCTCGCTTGACGATTTGGTGAAGATGCCGAGCTGCGACGGCGCCATGGTGAGCGGCCCGGTTTGGAACAGCGCGTACTCCGCGCCCATCAGCGCACGACGTACCAGCGAGTGGTAGGTCTCGTTCAGCGTCTTCGCGCCTGCGATCTTGAAGATCGCCCGCTGCTGAAGATGGTCTTGAAGATTTCGCCCGACTCCCGGCACGTCGTGCACCGGCGCGACGCCAAGACCGGACAACCAGTCCGCGGGTCCGACGCCCGAAAGCTGCAGAATCTGCGGCGAGCCGACCGCGCCCGCCGACAGGATCACCTCGCCCTTCGTGCGCACCTCGACGCTCCGGCCGTTTTGGCGGAAGCGCACGCCGACGCAGCGCTTGCCCTCGAACAACAGCCGTTCGACCAGCACGCCGGTCTCAAGCCGCAGGTTCGGCCGCTTCAGCACCGGCTTCAGGAAGGCCCGTGCCGCCGACCAGCGCACGCCGCGCTTCTGGTTCACATGAAAGTAGCCAACGCCCAGGTTGTCGCCGGTGTTGAAGTCGGGCGAATCGGGTACGCCCATCTCGTTCGCGGCCTTGGCGACGGCATCGAGCACGTCCCACTTCACGCGCGGCCGCTCCACCCGCCACTCGCCCCCCGCGCCGTGATGCTCGGTGTCGCCCAGGAAATGATCGTCGAGCTTCTTGAACACCGGAAACACGTCGTCCCAACCCCAGCCGTTGAGGCCGAGCTGCCGCCAATGATCGTAGTCGCTCGACTGGCCGCGCATCGAGATCATGGCGTTGATCGCCGAGCAGCCGCCGACCACCTTGCCGCGCGGATAGGCGAGGCTGCGGCCATTGAGGCCCGGCTCCTTCTCGGTCTGGAACATCCAGTCCGAACGCGGATTGCCGATCGCGAAGAGATAGCCCACCGGAATGTGGAACCAGATCCAGTTGTCGTTGCCGCCCGCCTCGAGCACCAGCACGCGCGTTTTTGGATCTGCCGACAGCCGGTTGGCCATCACGCAGCCAGCCGAGCCTGCGCCCACGACGATGTAGTCGTATTCGCCTTCCATGGTGCTCATCGGCCCGGAGGCCATTCAGCGAAGCGCTTCATGTCGCCGGTGTAGTCGAGCCACGGCACCTCATGGCTCTGCCAGATGTGAATGAGCGGCTTGCTCCCCGGGTCGTCGTCGAGCGTTGCGGTGCGCACGATCACATGCGGCTCAGCCGGCCGTTCGGCGATCAGATGACTGCTGCAGACAGAGCAGAAATGCCGGTTCTTGCCCGGAGAGGATTCGAAGACGCTGAGTCTATCGGCGCCGCTCAGCCACGTGAACTTCTCGCGCGGCACGCGGCCGGTGGTCGTGAACGGCGCGGCGTGGGCCTTGCGGCAGGTCCGGCAAGAGCAATGCCCCATCGCGAGGCCCGGCGCGTCGGCTTCGTACGTCACCGCACCGCACAAACAGCTGCCCTTCATTTCTTCTCCTCCCGCCTTCCCTTTGGCGAAATCCGGCCATTGCCCGGCCCGCCGGACGGCGCATAATTCGGGAAACCGGGAGAAAATGCCATGCAATACAAACGCATTTCGGCCGACAGCCATCTCGACCTGCCCTGGATGCCGCCCGAGCTCTTCACGTCGATGGCGCCGAAGGAGCTCAAGGACCGCATGCCCTACGTCGCCGACACCGACGAAGGCCCGAAATGGATGGCCAAGAACGGCGCCACCTTCGGTTTCAAGAATGGCGTGGGCCCGGCCGGCTCGAAGTTCGTGCCCGGCAAGCATGGCCGGGTCGACATCATGGCCGAGACCGGCCTCTACGACGATGGCGCCAAGGACATCCGCCGTATCTCCGATCCACACCTGCGTATCAAGGATCTCGATCGCGACGGCGTCGACGCCGAGGTGATCTACGGCATTTTGGGCGCC
Organism: Enhydrobacter aerosaccus; assembly: GCA_903839865.1. Classification (GTDB taxonomy): domain Bacteria; phylum Pseudomonadota; class Alphaproteobacteria; order Reyranellales; family Reyranellaceae; genus Reyranella; species Reyranella aerosaccus_A. The sequence goes on from CAIMEE010000292.1 coordinate 12,718, forward strand.
GCCAGCCGCCTCAACGACCGCGAGGCCGGCAACGAGATGCTGCGCATCTACAACGACTGGCTGAAGGAGTTCTGCAGCCACTATCCCGACCGGCACATTGGCCTCGCCTGCCTGCCCTACGGCGACATCGACGCCGCGGTGAAGGAAATCTACCGTGTCGCCAAGATGGGCATCCGCGGCCTCGAGCTCTCGTGCTCGTGGGACATGGAGCCGATGTGGCACCCGATGTGGGATCCGCTCTGGAAGGCCGTGAACGACGTGCAGCTGCCGTTGCACTTCCACACTTTCCCCAACGTGCCGCCCGACACGATCGGCAAGTATCCCGGCCGCGTCGGCCGCTCGGTGTTCTTCACAGTAGTCTCCGGCTTCCAGATGAACCTGGTGAACATCCTGGCCGCCATCATGGGCGCCAACGTGCTGGAGCGGTTCCCGAACATCCGCATCGCCTTCGGCGAGTCGGGTTGCGGCTGGATCCCCTACGCGCTCGACCGCATGGATTTCGAGTGGGAGGACCGCTTCCACGATCTCGGCATGAAGATGAAGCCGTCGGACTACTGGCGCCGCCAGTGCAAGGCTACGTTCCAGTTCGACCGCATCGGCGCCAAGCTGATCGACGACATGGGTGCGGAAAGCCTGATGTGGGGTTCGGATTACCCGCACGGCGACGGTGTGTGGCCGCACTCCGACAAGTACATCAAGGAGCAGTTCGCCAACGTGCCGGCCGAGCAGGTGAAGATGATCACCTGCACCAACGCCGGCAAATTCTATGGACTGACGAACTAGCTAGGCGTCGCCCAGACCATCGCCTCGCGCACGTCCGACGCTGAGGCCGATGAATGCGGTCAGGATCGCGACGTAGAAGATGTTGAAATTCATCATCGTCGCGTAGTCCATGGCGGACCACGCGAGGAACGACGCGCCATAACGGTCGTGCAGGGCAATGAGCCCGATGCAGATCAGCGCGATCAAGCCGAGCGACAGGAACTGCTCGCGCTTGCGGAACATCATGGCCGCAAGCATCAGGCAGGGTCCGAGATAGAGCTCATTGCCGCCTGCCTGTCCGTAGACCTTGACGCTGAGGAAGGTGTCGATCGAAGCGACCGCGACCAGCATCACCCGCGCCGCGAGCGAACTGCGCCGCGCAACGAACGGAATTGCCAGGAAACAGGGCGCGGAGAGGAACACCAGGAACAGCCCCGTCACGTCGGCGCCCGTCGCCCAGTAAAGCGTGAGGGGATAGAGCGGCTGGTTGGAGCCGAGCACCAGCGCCACGATATTGCCCGCGGCCGCGAGCGGATCGGGGTGCGCCAGGTAGCGCGCGAGGAGCATCGAGAGCCGTTTCACGCGGCCCCGGCTACAGATCGCCCTTCGACACGGTATGCCGAAGCGCGAAGATCTCGCCTTCCGGCGCGTGGCGGGCGCGGGCGGCGCGGGCGGCGTCCACCGACCAGAAGAAGGCGAGCAGCGCGCATTCGATCTGGCGATCGGGCGCGGCGCGCAGGTCCTTTTCCGTCGTGTGCGCCTGCCCGATCTTCGGCTGGCCGATCAGCAGGTCGACGCGGGCCGTCTCGAGCGCCGCGAGCTTCTCGAACGGCGCGGTGTTGGCAGCCTTCATGCGCAGCGTCAGGACCGCAGCGCCAATCCCCTCGCCCCAGCGCTGCTCGACCTTGCAGACGGTGCGCCACGTCTCGCGGAATTTCGGGAAGATCGCGCGGCTCATCTCGGACGGATTGCGCAGCCGCGCGTAGTATTCCTCGCTCTCGAAGGCGGCCACCGTCTCGGCGTCGTAGAAGAGAACATAGCGGCCGGGGCGATCGACGCCCTTGAAGCGGCTGCCGCGCAGCCAGCCGGGACAGCCGACCCGCTCCTGCACGTGCTCGCGGCTGTGCCAATGCTCGAACTGCGCATCGTCGGCCGGATCGACGTCGACCCAGAGCGCAAGTGCCGCCTGTCCGCCGTTCATGTTACCCGCACCGCTTTGGTGAAATCGACGACTTCATCGCGCCGATTGTGATCGCCCGGCCACAGGTACATCGGCTCGGGAAAGGCGCCCAGGGTCACGACCACCAGCCCCTCGTCGCGGAAGACATCGATGCGTTGGCCGGCATGGCCGAGGGCGGACATGACGCCGTCGCCCAGCCACCAGCTGTAGCCATAGTGCGTGATGTCGCTCACCGGCGACGACGCGAGCGTGAACGCCGGCGTTGCAGCTGCCTGCACCCAGCCCTCGGGCAAAACGCGCTTGCCGTCGATTACACCATCATTGAGGACGAAGAGCCCGAAGCGACCGAAGTCGCGCAGCACGATGCCGGCGCGGCTGCCGCCGATCTCCTGGCCACCGTCGCTCTCCAGCGTATAGAAGGCGTCGAACTCCATGCCCGCCGGCTGCCAGATCTTCTCCGACATGTAGTCGGCCAGCGGCTTGCCGACCGCCGCCGTTAGCGCCGCACCGAGCAGATAGGTATCGCCCGAATTGTAGAGGAAGCTCGTGCCCGGCTCGTGATCGCGCGGCAGCGACGCCATCAGGGCCAGTACGCCGCCCGGCACCTTGTCGGCCAGCGACTTGCTGTAGCGGTTCACGTCGGAGTTCCGGTCGGTGTAGTCCTCGGTCCAGCGCGTGCCCGAGGACATCGTCATGACATGGCGGAGCGTCACGCCCTCGTAGGCCGAATTGCGCAGCGCCGGCAGGTAGCGCGTGAGCGGCTCGTCGATCGACTGTATGGCGCCGTCGCGGACCGCCGCGCCGACCAGCATCGCCGTCATCGACTTCACCGTCGACATGGTGGACCAGCGGTCGTGCTCCTGCAGGCCGAGCCCGTAGCGCTCCAGCACGACCTTGCCGTGGCGGATCACCAGCAGGCCGACAATGGTGTTGCGATCCATGAACGACGCGACATCGTGTTCACGGCCATCGACGCTGTAGCGCGGCGCGATCTCCTGGCCGCGCGGCACTATACGTGGCGCTGGCCCAGCCCGCACAACGCGGTGCGCGAACAATTTGTCGACGATGCGATAGGCGTAGGGCTGGAGGGCGGGCGGAAGGAGCAGAAAGTCCTCGCCGCGCGGCAGATGCTGACGAGGCGCAGAAAGGGTCAGCTGAACGCCTTGAACGTAATGAGTGTGAAAGTGTCCTTCACGCCGGCAAGAGTCTGGATCTCGCTCGTGACGAAATGGCCGATGTCGGTCTTGTCGTCGAGATAGCACTTCATCAGGAGGTCATACTGGCCGGAGGTCGAATAGACCTCCGACACGTGCTCCACTGCGACGGCCTCGTCGGCGACCTGATAGGCCTTGCCGAGTTCGCACTTCACCATGACGAAGATGGTCTGCATGGCGTCCTAACGTCGGGCGAGGAACGCCGGCACGTGATCGCCCAGACCCTTGGGCGAGTTTCCGTCGTCGCGCTCGTGATGACGCTCCGGACGGCGCTCACCGCGGGAGTCGTTGCGCGGTTCGCTGCGGTGTTCGGGACGACGCTCGCCCCGGGATTCGCCACGATTGTCCGGGCGACGTTCGCGCGGCGGGCGATCAGGGCGCGCTTCGCGCGCCTCGGCGCGGGGTTCGGAGCGCGGCTGCTGGACGTCCGGAGCCGGCGCGGCTTCAGCCTGCACGGGAGCAGCGGCAGGCTGCTCGTTACGCGACTCGCGAGGTTCGCGCGGCTCGCTGTGCTCACGACGCGGGCCACGGCCACGCTCCGGTGCGGCACCGCCGCGACCGCCGCGGCGACCGCCACGGCCGCGACGACGGCCATCGCTGGCCTCGAGGAGCGCCGTGTCGAGACCCGGCACTTCCACGCGGGGAATGGTGGTGTTGATCAGCTTCTGGATCGCGTCGATGAGGTCGCCCTCGTTCGGCGTCGCCAGGGTAAAGGAGTGGCCGGTCTTGCCGGCACGGCCGGTACGGCCAATGCGATGGACGTAGTCCTCGGGCGAGAACGGCACGTCGTAGTTGAACACGTGGCTCATGTCCTGGACGTCGAGGCCGCGGGCGGCCACGTCGGAGGCGACGAGGATCTGGATGTCGCCCGCCTTAAACTTCTCGAGCGTCTCGGTGCGCGCCGGCTGGCTCATGTCGCCATGCAGCGCGCCGGCGTTGAGGCCGTGCTTCTTCAGGATCGTGTGGAGGGCCGCGACGTCGCGCTTGCGATTGCAGAACACGATCGCGTTCTTCACTTCCTGGCTCTTGATCAGGGCGAGCAGCGCATCGCGCTTCTGATCGTCCTGCACGATGACGAGGCCCTGCACCACGTTGGTGTTGGCACTGGCGGGACGCGAGACGGTGACTTCCTTCGGGTTGCTGAGGAAGCGATCGGCGAGGCGCTTGATCTCCGGCGGCATCGTGGCCGAGAAGAACAGCGTCTGGCGAATCTTGGGCAGGGTGGCCACGATGCGCTCGACGTCGGGGATGAAGCCCATGTCGAGCATGCGATCGGCTTCGTCGATCACGAGGATCTTCACGTCGTTCAGCAGAATGCCGCCGCGCTCGAAGTGATCGAGCAGGCGGCCCGGCGTCGCGATCAGCACGTCCGCGCCTTTTTCGAGCGCGCGTTCCTGGTCCGGGAAGCTCACGCCGCCGATCAGCAGCGCCATGCTGAGCTTGTTGTACTTGCCGTACACTTCGAAGTTCTCGGCCACCTGGGCAGCCAGTTCACGCGTCGGCTCGAGGATGAGCGAACGCGGCATGCGCGCCTTGGCGCGGCCTTCGGCCAGAATATCGATCATGGGAAGGACGAAGGAGGCGGTCTTGCCGGTGCCCGTCTGGGCGCATCCGAGGATATCTCGACCCATCAGCACGATGGGGATGGCCTTTTCCTGGATCGGGGTGGGCGTCGTGTAACCCTTTTCAGTGACTGCCTGTAGTACGGGGGCGCTGAGCCCCAATTCCTCAAAACTCATTTAATTTCCGTAACTTAGCCCACATCCGATGGGCTCCCGGGGGCGGTCCTAGAGGCCCAAGGATTGGGCCGACCGCTGGCGAGGCTTCATATGAGGCTTGGTCGGGTCCAAGTCAATGCAGCGGCCCTGCGCGGCAGGGTCGCGCTTTAGGCCTATTTCTTGGCCTTGATCTCGACTTCCACAAACGTGAATTCGAACGGATTGGGGTTGATGACGTCATGCTCGACGCCGATCTGGCGGGCGTAGGAAACGCCGGCCCGGAGCGGCGCAGGCACCGTCTGCTTGCCGTCGAATATGTGCAGTTCGCCGGTCGTCACCGGAACGACCACATAGTCGTGCATGTGCTTGTGCCAGCCGGTGTGGCCGCCGGGCGGAAACTTCCACTCGGTGACGAGCACGGTGTCGTTGTCGATCTGGACGGTGGGCTTGGCCAGAGGCCGGTCTTTGTCGTTCATACCTGCAGGCTAATGCGGCACGACACACTTGTCAGGTAAGCTTTCCGTCGCAGCGCCAATTGTACGACCCGCATCCGTTCAAATCGGCGATCTGCATCGACATCGCCCGCGAATCGGTCGGCCGCACGTTCGACTTCGCCTTCAGCCACGAGAGGCTCAACCTGCTGCCCGACCTCTCGACGCATGCCAACGACATGACGGTCGTGAGTAAGCGCTGCCGAAGGAAGCGTTAGCGACGGGCGCCGATCTTGCGCAATGAACGATCGATCCACTGCGCGCCGATCTTTTCCTGCGTGCCGTTCTGGCGCAGGCGCTGGCGGAGGTTGCCGAAGTCGACCTGGTCGAGCTCCTGGTCCTGGTTGAAGCAGGAGAAGACGACCGTCTCCTTGCCCGTCACCGGATCCTTGTGCAGCTGAAGGCACTGGGCGCAGATCTCCTTCATCATGCATTGCATGGGCGAGTTGATCGACCCAAGCGCGCGATGTCCGGCCTTCATGTAGGGCTTCAGCACGCCGTGACGCGCGAGGCGCACGGCGTTCATCATGCCGTCCGAGCCGATCGCCACGATGCGGTCGGCCGTGTTGAAAGCGATCGGCTGGTCGCCGAGTTCGCCCGAGGCGTACTTGCGCATCGTCTCCACGATGTTGTCGACGGTGGTCTTGTCCTGCGGCCGGCCCGGCTCGAAGCCGGGCGCCTCGTCGCAGCACCACACGACCACGTCGGCCGCGGCCTCGATCTCCTCGACCTTGTAGCGGTCGATCACCTTCTTGTAGCCCGCGAAGTACAAGACCTTGCTGCCGGCCTTGCGGAAGGCCTGGCCGATCGAGAACAGCACCGCGTTGCCGAGGCCGCCGCCCGCCAGCACGACCGTCTCGCCGGGCTCGATCTCCGTCGGCGTGCCGGTTGGGCCCATGACGATCACGGGCTCGCCGGGCTTCAGCAGCGCGCAGAGATCGGACGAACCGCCCATCTCGAGCGTGATCAGCGACAGCAGACCCTTTTCCTTGTCGACCCAGGCGCCGGTCAGCGCGAGGCCCTCCATGGTGAGCAAGGTGCCGTCGACCTTCTGCGAGCGCGCTTCGTAGTTCTGCAGGCGATAGAACTGGCCGGGCTCGAAGTTGCGCGCGGCGGCCGGCGCCTCGACCACGACCTCGACGATGGTGGGCGTGAGGCGATCGACGCGAACCACCCGGGCGCGCCAGTTGCTGTTGGCTTCGGCCAGGATGTCCGCGGGCTTCTTCCGCGCGGGCGCCAGCGTTTCCATCGTGCGCGTCAGCACCGGATAGCCCTGCTTGGCGCCACCCATGGCCTTCACGACATTGCCAGCGAACGACGGGTGCAGGTCGCCGAAGAATGACATGAAGCGACCGTCGGTGTGCTTGTACATCAGCACGCGCACGTCTTGCGGCTTGCACACGCGCTCGGGCGTGGCAGGCTCGCCCGCCTCGTCCAGCGCGCGGAAGTACTTGCCGTCGATGAAGGCGTGCGTCGCGTCTTCGCGCGCCAGGACCGTGTTGGGCTGCGTGCCCGCGGCCACCAGGATGGTGCGCGCCGGCAGCACGGCGGTGATCTTCTCGCCGTTCTGCTCGCCCTCGACCTTCAGTCCCCTGGCCGCACCGTTGGCGTCGATCTCGACGGCGACCGGCGACAGGCCTTCGGCGAAGCGGATGTCCTCCTCCAGCGCCTTGAACACTTCTTCGTGGTTCAGCGTGTACGAGGGCGAATCGATCAGGCGGCGGCGATAGGCGACGGTGACGCCGCCCCAGCCGTTCACAAGTCCGGCGATGTCGGGCAGGCGCTTCTCGCGCTCAGCGACCTCACGCTCGGCACGGATCGCCCTGGCGTGCGCCACGAACTCGGCGGCGACCTCGCGTTCCTCGTCGTTCATGGCGGCCATCACGGCCTTCTCACCGCGCTCGGCGACCAGGATCTCGTGGCGCGACAGGAACTTCTCGACCTGCAGCGGGTAATAAGCGAGCGACTCGGTGGCGGTATCGATCGCGGTCAGGCCGCCGCCGATCACGACGACCGGCAGGCGGATCTGCAGGTTGGCGATCGAGTCCTTCTTGGCCGCGCCCGTGAGCTGCAGCGCCATCAGGAAATCCGACGCCGCGCGCACGCCGCGCGCCAGGCCGTTCGGCATGTCGAGCACCGTAGGCTTGCCCGCGCCGGCACAGAGCGCGATGTGGTCGAAGCCCATCTCGAAGGCATTCTCGACCGTGACCGTGCCGCCGAAGCGCACGCCGCCGAACATCGAGAACTGATCGCGGCGCTCGAGCAGCAGACGAACCAGCTTCAGGTAATTCTTGTCCCAGCGCACGGTGATGCCGTACTCGGCGACGCCGCCGAAGCCCGCCATCGCACGGTCACCGAGATCCTCGCGCAGCACGTCGATGTCCTTCACCGCCTCGAACGGCTTGCGCGCGCCGCTCGCCTCGACACCGGACTGTGCGACCGGCAGCGGCTCGATCTTGAGGCCGTCGATGCCGACCACCGTATGGCCGTCGTTCATCAGATGGTGCGCGAGATTGAAACCGGCGGGACCGAGGCCGACCACCAGTACGCTGCGGCCGGTCGCGGGACGCGGGATCGGGCGGCCGAGGTTGAGCGGGTTCCAGCGCGTCAGCAGCGAATAGATCTCGAAGCCCCACGGCAGCGACAGCACGTCCTTCAGGGCGCGCGTCTCGATCTGCGGGATGTCGACCGGTTCCTGCTTCTGGAAGACGCAGGCCTTCATGCAGTCGTTGCAGATGCGGTGGCCGGTCGCCGCCATCAGCGGATTGTCGACGGCGGCCATCGCCACCGCGCCGATGGAGAAGCCCTCGCTCTTGAGGAGATTCATCTCCGAGATCTTTTCCTCGAGCGGGCAGCCCGCGAGCGTTACGCCGAACGGCGACTTCTGGTACAGGCCGGTCTTGCGATCCTTGAGGCCTTTCGAGCAGCTGTCCTTGCCCTGGTTGTGGCACCAGATGCAGTAGTTGGCGTGATCGAGCGCCCGCACCGGATCGAAACCTGCATCGGTGAGCGCAAAGCCTTCGCGATGCCGCAGCAACGCGCGCGGCAGCCTCATCTTCGTGACGCCGTCCACGACCTCCGTCTCGATCGGCACCAGATGCTCGAAGTCGAGCTTGTGCGGCACCTTGAACAGCGGCCCCTCGCGATGGCGCGCCTTGCCTTCTGCACTGTGCAGCGCCCAGGCGGCGTAGTTCGTCAGCGCCTCGATACGCGGCGTCGGCTTGTCGACCTTGAATTCCGCGCCGAGCGCCTCGCGCACGGCGAGTGCGAAGGCAAGTTCCCATCCTTCGAGGTCGGTGAGCGCAACCGGCAGAGCGACCGCCGCCGTCACGGCCGCGCCGTCGAGTGCGGCTGCCGCGTCGGCCTTGATCGCGCGCGTGGCGTAGCGCTGCACGAACAGCCGCTTGCAGTCATAAAGAGGCGCGAACCTGGCGTCGCGCTGCCGCAGCGTCGCCGTCTCGGAAGAGATCCCGAACAGCGCGCCGATGAAGTCCTCCAGCGGACGGGCAAGCTCGATCAGCAGATTGGACTCGTCCTTGGCTGCCAGGGAACCTGGCGCAACACGTGCCGCCATCAGGCGCGCATGCGCCTCGACATTGGCGTCCTGCAGCCAAGCCACGAACGCGGCGTCGAGGCGGCTGAGGCCCTCACGGCCGTAGAGATCATCGAAGCTCAGCCCGTGGCCGAGCGTGGGGGCGGTCATTTCACTTATATCCAGAGGGACTGAAGGGTCTATCGTTCGTACACGAACCGATTAGCCAACCCGCACGATGGGCGCAACTGGGAGAGCGCAACGGGGTGGGCGCAACGGAGCGACATAAATGCCTGATGACGGGGATTGGGGCTTCGCGCATGTTCCGGCCGCCATGCATACCGTCTCCCCTTCCCTGCGCAACTGGCTGTTTGTCGTAGCCGGCATGATTTTTTTCATGATCGTGCTGGGCGCGCTGACGCGCCTCACGGAATCGGGCCTGTCGATGGTCGAGTGGAAGCCGGTGACCGGCGTGCTGCCGCCGATGTCAGACGCAGCGTGGCAGGCCGAGCTGCAGAAATATCTTTCCTCGCCACAGGGAAGATTGGTGAACCGCAACTTCACGGTGCCCGAATTTCAGCAGATATTTTGGCTCGAGTTCCTGCATCGCCTGTGGGGGCGAATGATTGGCGTCGTCTTCGCGGTACCGCTCGCCTGGTTCTGGCTGCGTGGGCAAGTGCCGGCGCCGTTGAAGCCGCGGCTCCTGGTCATACTCGTGCTCGGCGGCCTGCAGGGCGCGCTCGGCTGGGCAATGGTGGCGTCGGGCCTAGTCGACCGCCCCTCAGTCAGCCAGTACCGGCTGGCGGCGCATCTCATGCTGGCCGTCGCGCTCTATGCCTACACAGTCTGGCTGATCCTCGAACTCGGCGATCCCGCGGCGCGGCGTGACGATGCCAGGACCGCGCGCAAGGCGGGCGCGCTGATCGGCCTCGTGCTGATCGTCATGACCTTCGGCGCCTTCATGGCCGGACTTCGCGCCGGCTGGTCGCACAACACCTTCCCCACCATGTCGGGCTACTGGATTCCGCCGGGCTTGTTCGATCTCTCGCCGTGGTGGACCAATCTCTTCGAGAACGGCACGACCATCCAGTTCATCCATCGCTGGCTCGCCAAGCTGCTGGTGCTGGGCGTGCTGGCGCTGCTGATCCGCGCACGCAGGCCCGAGACGTATGTCGCCTCCGCAATGGCCCTGGTGCAGATGAGCCTCGGGATTGCCACGATTTTGACCGGCGTCGACATTATCCTCGCGGCCATGCACCAGGCTGGCGCGGTTCTCCTCCTCACTACCTTGATCGTCGTGCGCCATCGCGCCCTCTTGCCACGCGCCGTACCTTCTCCCGCCCGGCCACTCTCGGCTATGGTCAAGGGATGAGCAGCCGCAGGAGCGTCGGAGCCCTGGCAAGCGTGACGGTTGTCGCAATGGCGGCGTCCGTGCTGCTGGCGTTTGTCACCATCGATCCGCCGCCGCTGCCGGTAAAACAGAAGAAGACTCAGGTCGTCGCCACGCCGCCCCCGGCTATCGCCATCATGCCTGTCGCCACCGATCCTGCGCCGCTCCCGCCCACGGCACCGGCACCGGCACCGGCAAGAGTCGCGGCACCTGCGGCGGCAGTCAAACCGACCGGCTGGCAAACGATTGCCATGGACGAATTGCGCTCCCGCGCCAACAGGAACGAGATCCCCGCCATGGAGGAACTGGGCCGGCGTCTGCTCCAGGGACTCGACATGCCGAAAGACCCGCAGGCCGGCGCCGGTTGGCTGCTGCGCGCCGCCGCGCAGGGTTCGGTCCAATCCGCCTTCAACGTCGGCGTGATGTACGAGCGCGGCTTCGTCGTCGAGCGCGATTCCTCCAAGGCAGCGGAGTGGTATCGCAAGGCCGCCAACGCCGGACTGCCGACAGCCAAGCACAATCTCGCGCTGCTCCTGCGCGATGGAAAAGGCACGGCGCGCGACGTGAAGGCTGCAACCCAATGGCTCCTCTCGGCCGCACACCAGGGCATGGTCGCATCGATGTTCACGCTGGGCGACATCTACGAGCAGGGCGATGGCGGCACCAAGGATCCCGCCGCGGCGCTCGCCTGGTTCGCAATCACCGGCGAATTCGAACGCCAGGCAAACCACGAAGCAGAGTCGGCGCTGTCCAAAACCGCAGCCCAGCGCGCCCAGGTTCTGAAGCGGACGCTGACGCCAGCAGAACTCGAGCGAGCGCAGGAACTGGCCCAGGGGGAGTTCAAGCGGATCATCGCGGAACTCACGCCGCCACCGCCACCACCGCCGCCTCCTCCTGCCCCGGTCGCGGCCAGCACACCGCAGGCCATGCCTGCGCCCGTCGACGAGGCGACGATCGACTGGCCCAAGGGCACACCCGACCAGATCCGCGTCACCCAGAAGGCCCTGCTCGAGTTGAAGCGACTGCGCGACAAGCCCGACGGCAATCTCGGACCGAACACGCGCACGGCCATCCGCGATTTCCAGAAGAGCATCGGCATGCGGCAAACCGGCGAGCCGTCGCGAGACCTCTATCTGGCCCTCGTGTCGGCGCGACAAGACCTGCTGCGCGATTCGCCGCTGCCAATGCCGCCATCGTCACAGGTCGCCGCCGCCCCGCCGGAGCAGCCCAAGGTCGAGCCGCCCAAACCTCAGCCTCCGCCCCCGCCGCCGGTGGTGGCTCCCGCCTCCCCGCCTGCGCCGAAGGTCGACGATTCGAAGTTCACTCCCGCTCAGACGGAACCGCCGCCCTCACCGCCGAGTTCGGCAGAAATCGCCGCCACGACAGGACCGGCGCCGGCGCCGCAAAAGGCAGATCCGCCGAAGCCGCCACCCGTTGTCGTCGACTCGTCAAAGCCCACGCCTGCAAAGATCGAGACGATGAAGCCATCGCGCCCGTCAGCCGACGTCATGCCGGCGCCGGCACCGCCGCCACCGACATCTGCCGACATCGCGAAGGCAAGTCCTCCCACGCCTGAACCTGCCAAGGTCGAAACAACCAAGGCCGGTCCGACCGCCTGGCCTGCAAGCCGCATCGACCAGGTGAAGGCGATCCAGACACTGCTGCGCGACCTGCGCTTCTACACCAAGGCGATCGACGGCCAGGCGAGCGGCGGCACGCAGACCGCGATCCGCGAATACCAGCGCATGTCCGGGCTCAAGGAAACCGGCGAGGCCAACAAGGCGCTGTTCGACTCGCTGAAGGAAATGCGCAAGCTGATGGCGCCCGCACAAAATTAGGTCTGGGCGAACGTTCCGGCGTGGCGCCACCAGTCCTGTGGCAGTCGCGTCGCAGCATGCCGTGCTTCGGCAAAGGTCGCGTAGAGCGCAAAGCACGTGGCGCCGCTGCCGCTCATCGCGGCGTAGCGCGCGCCGTCGGTCGACCGAAGGAACGACAACACCTCGCCGATGACCGGCCGCAAGGACACTGCCGCCGGCGTGAGGTCGTTGCCGCGTTCAGCGAGCATCTCGACGAACTCTGCCATGACCGACCAGGAACGCGCGAGAGGACGACTCGGCGAGAAGTCGCCGCGCCGTGCCGCGAAAACGTCGGCCGTCGACAACGACACGCCGGGATTGACCAGAAGGACCGCGCAGGGCGGCAATGCGGGCGCCGTTTCGAGCCGGTCGCCTGTGCCCGAGACGAGCGACGTCCGGCCCGCGAGGCACATCGGCACATCCGCGCCCAGGCGCGCGGCGATATCGAACAGCTCCCGTTCGGAAAGGCGAAGCCGCCACAGCTCGACCAGCGCTTGCAAGGTCGCCGCGGCATCGGCCGAGCCGCCGCCGAGGCCCGCTGCTACCGGAATGTTCTTGGTGAGACGAAGGTCTGCCTGCGGCGCCACGCCGGCACACTCCGCCAGCAGACGTGCGGCCCTCAGCACGAGATTGTCGGGCTCCGCCGACAACGCCGCAGCACCCGGCGCGGTCGCCGTGCCGTCGAAAGCAAGCGACAGGCGATCCGACGCCGACGCTTCGACCGTGTCGGCGAGATCGGCGAAGGCCACCAGAGAGTCGAGGAGATGATAGCCGTCGGCGCGACGGCCGACGACGTTCAGCCAGAGGTTGACCTTGGCGCGCGCCGCTCGCAGATCAGCCGCCCTGCTTCTTGGGCTCGTTCTTGGGATCGATGCCGCCCTTCTCGTAGACGGTCGGCTTGTCGTTGGCGGCGCTCAATCCGTTGGCGAGCTTGTCCTTGAGGATGGAGATGCGGTCCTTTTCCGGCTTCTGGTTGAGCGCGCGCTCCCACTCGAAGCGCGCCTCGCGCTTGCGGCCGACGTGCCAGTAGGCGTCGCCCAGATGCTCGACAACGGTGGCATCGTCACCCTTCTGCTCGCTGGCGCGCTCCAGCCACTCGACTGCGTCGTTGAACTGGCCGAGGCGGTAATAGGCCCAGCCGACGGAATCGGTAATGGCGCCGTCGTCCGGACGAAGCTCGGTCGCGCGCTTCAGCATTTTCATGCCTTCGTCGAGATTGATGCCCTGGTCGATCCAGCTGTAGCCGAGATAGTTCAGCACGTAAGGTTGGTCGGGCGAGAGCTCGAGCGCCTTCTTCATGTCGGCCTCGGCCTTGGGCCACTGCTTGACCCTCTCCTGCGCGATGCCGCGGCCGAAATAGATCGGCCAGTAGCGCTCGTCGGCCTTCTTGAGGCGCGACACGGCGATGTCGTAGGCGCTGACGGCGTCGGCGAAGCGCTCCTTGCCGCGCATAAGGTCGGCCAGCGTAAGGGCTGCGTCGATGCGGTCGGTCTTCTCGGCAATCAGCGCCTTGAGTTGCGTCACCGCCTTGTCGAAGCGACCGTCCTGCGCGTCGAGCGTCGCAATGCGCAGTCGCGCCTGCCAGTACAGCGGCGAGGCCGGGCCGATCTTGCCGAGCGCCTTCACCTCCGAAGGCAGGACCTGGAACTGATCGTAGATGCCGGAGATCATCAGCCACGCGAAATCGTGCGCCGGGTTCAGCTCGACCGCGAGCTGGCCGAAGATCAGCGCCAGATCGGTGCGCTGGTTGCGGGGATCGGCGCTCAGGATGCCGCTGATGTCGAACATGATGTCGGCGATGCCCAGTGCCGGGTTCGGCGGCTTGGGTGTCGGCAGGTTCGGCGCCAGCAATCCGTCCATGACGACGCTGTCGCCGTATTTTTCCGCGTAGGCCTTGAGCAACGCCTGGGCATCGGCGCTCTTGCCCAGCCGGCGCAGGCCGTCGGTCACCGACACGACAATGCGCAGACCGCTCGGGTCGAGTTCGAGGGCGCGGCGATACTTCGTCTCGGCGGCCGCACGATCGCCGGCCATCTCGTCGATCTGGGCGTCGATCACGAGCGCCGGCGACTGGGCGCGCTCGCCGTCGGCGGGTTTCAGCTTCGACAGAATCTGGCGTGCCCCCGAAAAGTCCTTATCGCCCGCCTTGAGCCAGGCCAGCACATAGTCCTTGAGCGGACCGAGCTGATTCTCCGAGCCGATGCGGCCAAGCTGCGTCTCGGCCCCGCGATAGTCGCCCTTCTTGATCTGCTGCACCGCCAAGACGAGGTTGGCGAAGCCGTCACCGGGCTTGGCTTGCACCACCGATGGCGCCAGAAGCACAGCCGCATCGAAGCGGCCTGCGTAGAGACGCAACCGGAAGGCCGCGTAGATGAGGTCCGGGTCGTTGGGATTCTGCACCAGAGCGGGATCGAGCTGGGCTGCACCATTTTCGTAGTCGTGATCCTGCTCCGCCACGCGCGCGGCGAGATAGCGGCCGCTGAGCGTGATCGCCGCGGTCGACGGGGGCGTAGGCGCCCGATTCGTCTGGGCGGCCGCCACAAGCGGAAGGACCAGCAGGGAGACAGCCGACAGCAGCGTAAGGCGTTTTACTCGCATGCAACTCACATGTTGGGATAATTGGGACCGCCGCCGCCCTCGGGCACCGACCAGTCGATATTCTGCGCAGGATCCTTGATGTCGCACGTCTTGCAGTGGACACAGTTCTGCGCGTTGATCTGGAAGCGCGGCTGGCCGTTGTCGGCCGTCACGACTTCGTAGACGCCGGCCGGGCAGTAACGCTGCGCCGGTTCGGCATACATCGGCAGGTTGACGGCGATCGGGATCGACGGATCGCGCAGCTTGAGGTGAACCGGCTGGTCCTCCTCGTGATTGGTGGCCGACAGGAACACCGACGAGGGCTTGTCGAACGAGAGCACGCCGTCGGGCCGCGGATACTGGATCGGCTGGAACTCGGACGCCGGCCGCAGGGTTTCGTGATCGGCCTTGGTGTGACGCAGCGTCCACGGCAAACGGATGCCGATATCGTGGCACCACATGTCGAAGCCACCATAAAGAGTGCCCAGGAACGTGCCCCACTTCAGAGCGGGCTTCACGTTGCGCACCTTGTCGAGATCCTTCCAGATCCACGAGGCCTTGAGCGCCGTCGGATAGGACGTGAGCTCGTCGCCACCGGACTTGCCGGCGACCAGCGCCTCGAACGCCGCTTCCGCGCCCAGCATGCCGCTCTTGATCGCGTTGTGGCTGCCCTTGATGCGCGGCACGTTGACGAAGCCCGCCGAACAGCCGAGCAGCGCGCCGCCCGGAAAGGTGAGCTTCGGCACCGACTGCACGCCGCCTTCGTTGATAGCGCGCGAGCCGTAGGCCAGCCGCTTGCCGCCCTTCAGGTACTTGGCGACCTCGGGATGGGTCTTGAAGCGCTGGAACTCGTCGAACGGCGAGAGGTACGGGTTCTCGTAGGAGAGATGCACCACCAGACCGATGGAGACCAGGTTGTCTCCGAAGTGATACATGAACGAGCCGCCCGAGCTGCCGGTCTCCGACAGCGGCCAGCCCTGCGAGTGCACGACCAGGCCTTTCTTGAAGGCGGCGGGATCGACCTGCCACAGCTCCTTGATGCCGATGCCGAATTTCTGCGGATCGACCCCGGCGCGCAGGTCGAACTTGGCGAACAGCATCTTCGACAGCGAGCCGCGCGCGCCTTCGGCGATCAGCGTGTACTTGGCATGCAGTTCCATGCCCGGCGTGTAGGTGTCCTTGTGCGTGCCGTCCTTGGCGATGCCCATGTCGCCGGTGGCGACACCTTTCACGGCACCGTCTTCGGTGTAGAGAATCTCGGCGGCGGCGAAGCCCGGATAGATCTCGACCCCCAGCGCCTCGGCCTGCTGGCCAAGCCAGCGGCAGACTTCACCCAGGCTCACGATGTAGTTGCCGTGATTGTTCATCAGCCGCGGCATGGCGAAGTTGGGGAAGCGGTACGAGCCGGTCTTGGTAAGGAACAGGAACTGATCGTCGCTGACCTCGGTCTCGATCGGCGCGCCTTTTTCCTTCCAGTCGGGAAGGAGTTCGTTGAGACCGATCGGATCGATCACGGCGCCCGACAGGATGTGGGCACCGATCTCGGAGCCCTTTTCGATCAGGCAGACCGAGACCTCGTGATTGCGCTCTGCCGCGAGCTGCTTCAACCGGATCGCCGCCGACAGCCCGGCCGGGCCGCCCCCCACGATCACCACGTCGTATTCCATCGCCTCGCGCGTCATTCCCATCTCGCTCTGCAGTGTCTTTTCCAGATGGACGCGCCGCCAGCAGGCGCCGATCCTTTGACGTGCTAAATAGCCTGTCGAGCGCAACATCGCTACCCGCCGAAAGGGGCAATCCCGTGGCCGAACTGACTGGAATCGAGAGCAAACTCTTCACGACGCACGATTTTCGGCTGGAAAATGGGCAAACGCTGCCCGTGGTCGAGCTTGCCTACGAAACGTACGGCACACTGAATGCAGCGAAGGACAACGGCGTCCTGGTCGTGCACGGCTACACGTCGAGCCACCACGCCGCGGGCAAGAACGCCCCCGGCAAGCAGGGACGCGGCGTGCCGGAAGGCTCCCCTGGCTGGTTCGACGGACTGATCGGACCCGGCAAGGCGGTCGACACCGACAAGCACTTCGTCGTGTCGGTGAACGCCCTCGGCTCCGCGCACGGCAGCTCGGGCGCGAACACGATCGATCCCAGGACGAAGAAGCCGTACGGCCCGACCTTCCCGGAAATCACGCTGCGCGACATGGTGGCCAGCCAGAAGCTGCTGGTCGATTCGCTCGGCTTGAAGGGCCTCGTCGCCGTGATCGGTCCGTCGATGGGTGGCTTCCAATCGTTCCAGTGGGCGGCGTCCTTCCCGGGGTTCATGAAAGGCATCGCCGCCTCCGTCACCGCGCCGCGTGCGCCGGGGCGCTTGGGCGGCCTCGAGGCGCTGCAGAAGCGGCTCGCCAGCGATCCGAACTGGAACGGCGGCTGGTACTACGAGAACGGTGGCATTCCCGGCACGCTCGAGCAGATTCGCTACGAGACGCTGCTGAACTACGGCGCGACCGAGGCCGACGCCAAGGTCGCTGCCACGAGCTGGGCGAAGGTCTACGACGGCCATTCGCTGGTCACCCTGCGGCGCGCGATCGACGGTTTCGACATCACCAAGCAGTACGACCGGCTGAAGAAAACCAAGGTGCTCTACGTGATCTCCAAGACCGACAAGCTGTTCGATCTCACCGACTGCGCCGCCCACGCGCTCGACATGCGCAAGGCAGGAGTCGATCTTACCTATATCGAGATGCCGTCGGACAAGGGGCACATGGCGAGCCACGCCGACGCCGCGATGTGGGCGCCCATGCTGGCCGCCTTCATGAAGGGCCTTTGATGGAAGAGAGTCTTCCCGCGCTGGAAGACCCCGCTTCGCTGTTGAAGTGGTACGTCGAGCAAGGCCTCGACGAGACCATCGGCGAGGAGGCGATCGACCGCTTCTCGCTCGCCGTTCAGCCGCCGGCCGCCACACCTTCTCCGTCCGTTGCGCCGACAGCACCGACGCCGTTCCGTCCTGCCGCCCCTTCCCCCGCCGCGGCACCACGCGCGCCGGTGCCGCTCGAGTCGCCGCAGGTGGTCGAGGACGCGCGCGCCCTTGCTGCCGGCTGCGCTACCATCGCCGACCTGGAAGCCGCGATCCGTTCCTTCGAAGGCTGCGCGCTGAAACGCACCGCCAAGAACACCGTGTTCGCCGACGGGCTGCCGTCGGCGCCCGTGATGATCATCGGCGAAGCGCCCGGCGCCGACGAGGATCGTCTCGGCAAGCCGTTCGTGGGCGTGAGCGGCCAGCTCATGGACCGCATGATGGAGGCCATCGGCCTCGCGCGCGGCGACGGCTTCTACATCACCAACATCCTGTTCTGGCGCCCGCCCGGCAACCGCACGCCAACGCTGGCCGAACAGGCGATGTGCCTCGCCTTCACGCGCCGTCACCTCGAACTGGTGCGGCCGAAGCTCCTGATCCTGGCGGGCGGCACGGCGGCAAAAGCGGTGCTCGACACGGCCGAAGGCATCATGCGGCTGCGCGGCAAGTGGACCAGCGTGCGCCTCGACGACGGCACTGAGATCCCGACCATGCCGACCTTCCATCCGGCGTACCTGTTGCGCACGCCGGCCAGCAAGCGGCAGAGCTGGCTCGACATGCTCGCGGTCGACAAGAAGCTGAAGGAAATGAACGGCTAGAGTTTCTTCTTCAGGAAGAACTTCTTGTGCTCGCCGGGAAAGCCGTCGAGCGTCGCGAAGAGTTCGTAGCCGCGACGCTCGTAGAACGGCCGCGCCTGCCAGGAATGGGTGTCGAGATGCGCCGAGTGGCAGCCGCGTTCGCGGGCATAATTCTCGGCCGCATCCATCAGCGCCGTCGCATGGCCTTTGCCGCGCAACTGTTCGTCGACCCAGAGGATCGCCACGAACAGCCACTCCGACCAGACGTAGCCCAACAGACCGCCGAGGATCTCTGTTTTCTCGCCGCGCAGCACGATGTTGACCGGATAGAAGTCGGACCGCCCGGTGGCGCCTGCGTTGAAATAGGACAGCCGGTCGCGAATGTGATTGTGTGCGCTGTCGTTGTACGGCTCGAAGACCAGATCGACTTTTTCCATGGCGCGATGTTAACGCATATTGCAGCGCAGCACGAAGAATCGATCCCGGTCTGGTGCGTGACACTCTCTTGACGGTCCGAAGCAGGCCAATAAGATTGATTGCAGCGCTCAAGAATAATCAAGCAAGGCGCGTGGGGGGGGGGACAACGATGACTGCAATCGACCCGTGGAGTCGCGTCCGTAGTTCCTTGTGCCATCGCGAATGCGATGGCCGCGGAAGTGGGTATCCCACGGCCCTTGCCGTCATCACCGCCCAATAGGAGCCGGGTTCATGTCCGTATCGTCTCAAGCTACGTCCGCAGCGGTCGCGCCCTCCTGGAAGCGCTGGGCTCAATTGGTGACCGGCGTCATCTGCATGGTGATGATCGCCAACCTGCAATACGGCTGGACGTTCTTCGTCCCCGGCATCCAGAAGGCGTTCGGATGGGATCGCGCCTCGATCCAGATCGCCTTCACGCTCTTCGTGCTCTTCGAGACCTGGCTGGTGCCGATCGAAGGCTGGTTCGTCGACAAATACGGCCCGAGCTTCGTCATCTTCGTGGGCGGCCTGTTCTGCGGCGCCGGCTGGATGATGAATTCCTATGCCTCGAGCCTGACCGCCTTCTATGTTGCCCAGATCATCGCCGGCATCGGCGCGGGCGCCGTCTACGGCACCTGCATTGGCACCGCGCTGAAATGGTTCCCCGACAAGCGCGGCCTTGCGGCCGGCCTCACCGCAGCGGGCTTCGGCGCGGGCTCCGCACTCACCGTCGTTCCGATCCAGGCGATGATCGCGGCTGAAGGCTTCCAGGCGGCGTTCTTCAACTTCGGCATCGGCCAGGGCATCATCGTCTGCCTGCTGGCCTTCGTTCTGCGGCAGCCCAAGCCGGGCGAGGTTCCTGCCACGGCGAGCAACACGAAGATCATCCAGAGCGCGCGTCAGTTCACACCCACCGATCTTATCGGACCGGCGCTATTCTGGATGGTAGGCACCGCGATCGCATTGATCGGCGGCATTGCGCTGTGGGGGCTGGGCGAGCAGTTCTACATCCCGCTCGCACTCGCCATCCTGATCTTCGGCTACGGCGGCTACGTCGTCTGCACGCGCGGACAGCCGATCTTCATGCTCATGTACTTCATGTTCGTGATCGTGGGCGCAGGCGGCCTGATGGTGACGGCGAACCTCGCGCCGATCTCGCAGGACCTGAAGATCGCGGGCGTGCCGGTGACCCTGTTTGGGCTCACCATGACGGCGCTCACTTTCGCGGCCACCCTCGACCGTATCCTGAACGGGCTGACACGGCCCTTCTTCGGCTGGATCTCCGACCACATCGGGCGCGAGAACACGATGTTCATCGCCTTCTTCATCGAAGGCATCGGCATCTTCGCGCTCTACAAGCTCGGCCACGATCCGGTGTGGTTCGTGATCCTGAGCGGCCTGGTGTTCTTCGCCTGGGGCGAGATCTACTCGCTGTTCCCGTCGACCTGCACCGACACGTTCGGCACCAAGTTCGCGACCACCAACGCGGGCCTGCTCTACACGGCCAAGGGAACGGCGGCGCTGCTCGTGCCCTACACCAACCAGATCCAGAAGGTGACCGGCAGCTGGGACACGGTGTTCCTGATCGCCGCCGGGGCCAACATCCTGGCGGCCGTCCTGGCGCTCGCGGTGCTGAAGCCATGGCGCGCCCGGGTCGTCGCCCGAGGATAGCCAAGCGGATAGCGGCAAGAGGATAGAAGAGCCTTCACAACCCGTCACCCGTGGTATTATGTATACCACGGGAGGAAGGGGATGACGGACGCACGCGTGGCTGTTGCGCGAATGGATGGCCGCGAGACCTTCAAGGACAAGGCGTACGCGGCGTTGCGCGACGTCATCGTGTCCTCGGACGTCTACCGGTCGCGCACCGACATTAGGCTCGATGAGCGCCAGCTCGCGCAGGATTTCGGCGTGTCGCGTACGCCGGTGCGCGAGGCAATGGCGCAGCTCGAGCGCGAGGGCTTCGTCCGCTCGATCCCGCGCCGCGGCGTCTACGTCGTGCGCAAGACCAAGCGCGAGGTCATCGAGCTGATCACCGCCTGGGCCGCGCTCGAGAGCATGGCCGCCCGCCTCATCACCGAAACCGCCAAGGACGAGGACATCGCAGGCCTGCGCCGCATGTTCGCGAAATTCGACGGCGAGACGCTGCACGCCAAGCTCGATGAATATTCCGAAGTGAACATCGCCTTTCACCAGGCCATCATCGAGCTCAGCGGCAACGGCGTGCTGATCCAGCTGGCCGAGAACCTGTTCACCCACATGCGCATGATCCGCGGCCGCACGATCGGCGAGGACGACCGGGTCGAGCGTTCTATCCACGATCACATGAACATCATCCAGGCCCTCGAGGCGCGCGAGACGGCGCGCGCCGAGGAACTGGTGCGCCAGCATGCGCTGGGCCTCGCCGAGCACGTGGCCAAGCACGCCGACTATCTGGATTAAGGGAATTAGGGAGGAACAAATGGCAGAAGCAGCCCTCAAAGCGGCGGACGACACGCAGGACCTGACGGATGGTTTCCATCTGATCATCGACGCGCTGAAGCTGAACGACATCAAGACGATCTACGGCGTGCCGGGCATTCCGATCACCGACTTCGGTCGCATGGCGCAGGCCGAGGGCATTCGTGTGCTCTCCTTCCGCCACGAGCAGAACGCGGGCTATGCCGCGGCGATCGCGGGCTTCCTCACCAAGAAGCCCGGCGTCTGCCTCACGGTTTCCGCGCCCGGCTTCCTGAACGGCCTCACGGCCTTGGCCCACGCAACCACCAACTGCTTCCCGATGATCCTGATCTCGGGCTCCTCCGAGCGCGAGATCGTCGACCTGCAGCAGGGCGACTACGAGGAGATGGACCAGCTCGCGATCGCCAAGACGATGTGCAAGGCGGCCTTCCGCGTGCTGCACGCCGCCGACATCGGCATCGGCGTGGCGCGCGCCTATCGCGCCGCCGTCTCGGGCCGTCCGGGCGGCGTCTATCTCGACCTGCCGGCCAAGCTGTTCGGCCAGGTGATGGATGCGGCCAAGGGCAAGAAGTCGCTGGTCAAGGTGATCGATCCGGCACCGGCGCAGATCCCCGCCCCCGCCGCGGTCAAGCGCGCGCTCGACGTGCTGAAGGCCGCCAAGAAGCCGCTGATCATCCTCGGCAAAGGCGCGGCCTACGCTCAGGCCGACGAGGCGATCAAGACGCTGGTCGAGAAGAGCGGCATTCCGTTCCTGCCGATGAGCATGGCCAAGGGCCTGCTGCCCGACACGCATCCGCAGTGCGCAGGTGCGGCGCGATCGACGGTGCTGAAGGACTCCGACGTCGTGATGATGATCGGCGCCCGGCTCAACTGGCTGCTCAGCCACGGCAAGGGCAAGACCTGGGGCGATGCGCCCAAGAAATTCGTGCAGATCGACATCGAGCCCAGGGAAATGGACTCCAACGTCGAGATCGCCGCACCCGTCGTGGGCGATATTGGCTCGTGCGTCGCGGCACTGATCGACGGCATGGGCTCGAGCTGGACCAAGGCGCCGTCGGACTGGATGGGCGCGGTCACGGCCAAGCGCGACGAGAACGTGGCCAAGATGGCGCCGCGCCTGATGAACAACAACAACCCGATGGACTATCACGGCGCGCTGGGCGTCCTGCGCACCATCGTCAAGGAGCGGCCCGACGCGATCCTGGTCAACGAGGGCGCCAATACGCTCGACCTGACGCGCGGCGTGATCGACATGTACAAGCCGCGCAAGCGGCTCGACGTCGGCACCTGGGGCGTGATGGGCATCGGCATGGGCCAGGCGATCGCCGCGGCCGTGGAGACCGGCAAGCCGGTGCTCTGTATCGAAGGCGACAGCGCCTTCGGCTTCTCCGGCATGGAGGTCGAGACGATCTGCCGGTACAACCTCCCGGTCTGCATCGTCATCTTCAACAATGACGGCATCTATCGCGGCACCGACCAGAACAAGGCAAGCAGCGATCCCGCGACGACCGTGTTCGTGAAGGGCGCGCGCTACGACAAGATGATGGAGGCCTTCGGCGGGGTCGGCGTGCATGCCACGACCCCCGACGAGCTGAAGCGCGCGGTGAACGCGGCGATGGACTCCGGCAAGCCCACCTTGATCAACGCCGCGATCGATCCGGCCGCCGGCAGCGAGTCGGGCCGCATCGGCAATCTCAATCCGCAAAGCCAGCTGAAGAAGAAGTAAGGGGACGACCATGGCGAAGAAGAAGACCGCGAAGAAGGCCTCCAAGGCGAAGGCCAAGAAAGTCGTGAAGAAGAGCGCGCCGAAGGCGAAGGTGGCGGCGAAGGCTGCGAAGAAGCCGGCGCTGAAGGTCGTGCCCAAGAAGGCCGCCCTCAAGATAGTCGCCAAGGCCGCCGCGCCCAGGATGTCGAAGAAGCCTTGGGGCCAGGACGGCAAGGCGCTGCAGGGCGTCAAGGTCCTCGACTTCACGCACGTCCAGTCGGGCCCGACCTGCACGCAGCTGCTGGCCTGGTTCGGCGCCGACGTGATCAAGGTCGAGCGTCCGGGCGTGGGCGACATCAC